>CAUYUB010000117.1:0-4846 GCA_963575685.1 Gammaproteobacteria bacterium
GAAGCTGGAAGGGGATTTTTGGCGGACTATGGCGCCGTTTGCTAAGGAGTTTTTTGCGGCGGTGAAGGCTATCCCGAAGGATTTTACTGTGAATGATGTGGTTGACCAGGTCAAGCAGGAAGTTAGCTCGGATGCTAGGAATGCGCTTGAGGAGTTTGCGGCGCAAGGTCGTGATGCGGCGCGTGCTGCTGCTAAGGCTCTTGAGGGTATTGCGACCCCTCAGGGTAAGGGTTTTTACAAGGGTTTGGGCCCGCAACGTCGTGGTGCTAGTGGAAGGTGGTAATTATGGGTTTCCGTAAGTCTATGCGTGGTCGTAAGGATAAGAAGCGTTTCAGTCGTACGGCGCGTAAGCAGCATAAGAAGAATATGCCTGCGCGTCCGATGCGTGGTGGTTTTCGACTCTAAGGGAGGTCCGTTATGGATTCGACGGTTGTTAAGTCCGCGATTGAGGTCGGGGCCGTGTATGGCGCAATTCAGGTGATTGCCCAGCTGGCGATGGCTGTTTTTCCGAGCAATACGGTTGTTTGGCGCGTTGCTAAGTGGTTTCTTTCGGGGGCGGCTCGTCCGCCCTATCAGCTGTGAGTTATGCCGTGCTATTCGCCCCTGAAGGCTTGGCGGGCGGCGGCGGTTAATCCCTCAGGGAAGCGTGGTTTGGTTTTTTCGCCGCGTGATGGTATTCCGTATCGGCAATTGGAGGTTCCCTGCGGTCAGTGTATTGGTTGTCGTTTGGAGCGGTCCCGGCAGTGGGCTATCCGTTGTGTTCATGAAGGTCAGCTTCATGCAGTGAATTCCTTTGTGACGTTGACGTATGATGATGCGCATTTTCCGGCTCAGGGTTCGTTGCAGTTGCGTGATTTTCAGTTGTTTATGAAGCGTCTTCGGAAGAGTCGTCCGGAGTCTATTCGGTTTTTTCATTGCGGCGAGTATGGTTCAGAATTGAATCGGCCGCATTATCATAGTATTTTGTTTGGTATCGGGTTTCCGGATAGGCAGTTGTGGTCGGTTCGTAATGGCGAGAAGCTTTACCGTAGTGAGGCGTTAGAGAAGTTGTGGCCATTTGGTTTTTCGACGGTTGGCGATTTGACGTTTGAGAGTGCCGCGTATGTGGCGCGGTATGTTACTAAGAAGGTTACGGGTCGTATTGCAGATTCACATTATCTGGGGCGCAAGCCAGAATATGTGACTATGTCGCGGCGCCCGGGTATTGGTAGTAAGTGGTATGCGCAGTTTTCCGGTGATGTTTTCCCAAGTGATGAGGTTATTATTCGTGGCGGCGTTAGGTGTCGGCCTCCTAAGTTTTACGATAAGTTGTTGGAAGCGGATGCACCCGAGGTTTTGAGGCGTATTAAGATTACTCGGGAGTTGCGTGCGGAAGCATCGCCTGATAATAGTGGTACTAGGTTGCGGATTCGTGGTGAGGTTAAGCAGCGCACCTACACGTTACTTAAGCGAGGGTACGAGAATGGTTCTTAAGGCGTTTGGTATTTTCGATGTTCAGGCGTCGTGTTTTTCGCCTCCGTTTTTTATGTCCACTAAGGGGCAAGCGGTGCGTGCGTTTACTGACCTTGTGAACGACCACCAGTCTACGGTGTTTAAGCATCCGGAGGATTATCGTCTCGGTCAGCTGGGGACGTTTGATGATTTTACGGGTATGCTGTCTACGACGGATATCGAGTGGCTGGGAAGTGGTAACGAGTACTTTAAGGTGAAGGAGGTTTGACATGGTTCCGGTTTTTTACCATGAGTATTTTCCCCCTCCGGATGTTGGCGTGGATTGTTCTGTTGAGCCCTCTCGGACTAAGCAGTCGTTTCGTGATGAGTGTGATATCAATGTTATCATGGAGCGGCTAGTTCCGGGTGATGAGGGGGGGCCTCCCCCTGTTTATGGTGATTTCAGTAGTGTCACGGATTTTCAGCAGTCGATGGAGATTATCGCTGAGGCGCAGCAGCAGTTTGAGGTGCTTCCTTCGCGTGTTCGGGAGCGGTTCGCGAATGACCCGGCGCGTATGTTGGCTTTTTTGGACGATGCGTCCAATTTGAAGGAGGCTGTGGAGCTCGGTCTGTGTTCCGCTCGTCCGGAACCGGTTGCCAAGGAGGCTCCGCCGAAGGCGGAGCCCGAAATTCCTAAGTAGCCTTGGCATGGTTGTTGCATATATTTGTAGACATTATTAGTTGAAGGTAGAGGGGCCCCACTTGGGCCCCTTTACTTTTTCCGCGTGAGTTGCTATTGTAGCTGTGGAGGTGATGATGCCTAGCTTGGATTGGGATGGTTCGCTTTGGGATAGCGTTAGGCTGTTGGCGGTTTGCGATGTGTGGTTGGAATACCTGGAGGAAAATATGGATTACCTTGGGGATGTGCTGAAGTCTCGTCGGGCGTCGATTGCGAAGCTGCGCGACGCCGTTGCGTCTCTCGAGCGCCTTGCTGCTAGCACGCAGATTGGCGCTCAGCGCGTGCTCACGGCTGAGGTTGAGGTTCGTAAGGCTCGGCTCCTGCGGCTTGAGGCTGAAGCGCTTGCGCTTCAGTCTGAGGTTGAGCGTATGAATCCGGTTTTGCCCGGGACTGAGGCGAAGCCAAAGAAGTAGACCAGTGCCTACTTGATGTAACTGGTCTAACTGACACCTTGTGTCAGTTGGGGGTGTGTGAGGGGGTTGCCCCCTCGATGCCCCCTGGGGGGCCCCTGAGAGGCGCTGCGCGGCCTCCCTGGGGCCTTTGCTTTTCTTGCCGAGCTCGGTACACTTCGCATGCTGGGTCGAGCTCGACTCGTCGTCATTGCCAATTCTTTTGAAGGAGCCAATTCCTATGCGCAGTAACAGGGAATACACTTTTTCGCAGATTCCGAAGGTTGAGGTTCCGCGCTCTAGTTTCAGGCGTTCTTTTGCGCACAAGTCTACTTTTAACTCGGGCTATCTCGTTCCGGTTTTTATCGACGAAGTTTTGCCCGGTGATACGTTTAATGTGCGTGCTGCCGTGTTTGCGCGGCTATCTACTCCTATCGTTCCAATCATGGATAATCTGCGGTTGGACATGTTTTTCTTTTATGTTCCCCTGCGTTTGATTTGGTCGAATTGGCAGAAGTTTTGTGGTGAACAGGTTAATCCTGGTGATTCTATCGATTACCAGACTCCTGTTGTGGGTTCTTTCGTTCCTGGCTTTACTAGTCTTTGGGACTATTTTGGGCTGCCCGTTAATCAGGGGGCTATTTCGCCTGTGGCGTTCCATTCCCGGGCGTATAACCTGATTTATAACGAGTGGTTCCGTGATGAGAACCTTCAGAACAGTCTGACGGTTGATAAGGGTGATGGCCCGGATAACGCTGCTAATTACTATCTCCGGCGCCGGAATAAGCGGCATGATTATTTTACGTCTTGCCTGCCTTGGCCGCAGAAGGGTGCGGGCGTTACGCTGCCGCTTGGTACTACTGCGATTGTGAAGACGAGTGGCGGTGATTTGGTGGCTGGTGCGCAAAATCAGCTACGTATGTCTTTGGCGTCCGATGGCACTAAGCTTGCCCTTGGTGGTGCGATGGGTGTGAGCCCTACGACGGGAGGCGTGGTGGCGCCTTCTACGGGGGCACCAGCTGGCGTTGGGCTGTATCCGGCGAACCTTTACGCGGACCTTTCGACTGCTACGGCCGCTACGATTAATTCTCTTCGGCAGGCGTTCCAGATTCAGCGGATGCAGGAACGGGATGCGCGTGGTGGTACTAGGTATCGTGAGATTCTCCAGTCTCACTTTGGCGTGATTTCTCCGGATGCGCGGCTTCAGCGGCCCGAGTATCTCGGTGGCGGTACGGTGCCGATTTCTTTCTCTGCCGTTCCTCAGACGTCGGCTACTGGTCTTACTGGTGGAGCGACTCCTATCGGTAAGGTGGGCGCTTTTGCGATTGCTGGTGGTTCTGGTATCGGCTTTTCTAAGAGCTTTGTTGAGCATGGCGTTTTGCTGGGGCTTGCTTGTGTGACGGCGGACCTTACGTATCAGCAAGGTATGCCTCGTATGTTTAGTCGCCGGACTCGGTATGATTATTATTGGCCCGCCCTGGCGCATCTTGGCGAGCAGGCCGTGTTGAATAAGGAAATTTACTATCAGGCGACTGCGGCGGATGACCTTGTTTTCGGGTACCAAGAGCGTTGGGCCGAGTATCGCTACAGGCCTTCGCAGATTACGGGTATTTTCCGTTCGACCTACGCCACCCCGCTTGATTTCTGGCACCTTTCCCAGAAGTTTGTTGCGCTTCCTGCGTTGAATTCTACGTTTATTGAGGAGGACCCCCCTCTTCAGCGTGTTGTGGCGGTGGCTACTGAGCCTCATCTGATTTTTGATTCGTTTTTTGAGATGACTACTGTTCGGTGTATGCCGCTGTATAGCGTGCCGGGTAAGATTGACCACTTCTAAGGTCCTATGGCTACGACGGATAGTCTCATTGAGTTGGGCGGTGGTCTAGCTGCTAGTGCGGCTAATATTTGGCAGGCCTCCGAGAATCGGAAGTTTCAAGAGCGTATGTCCAATACTGCGCACCAGCGGGAGGTTGCTGACCTTCGGAAGGCGGGTCTCAATCCGATTTTGGCGGCTGGTGGTCATGGTGCTAGTACTCCCTCCGGTGCGTCGGCCGCTGTGAGTAATCCGGCTTCTGGGTATGCCGGTAATAATACTAACGCGAAGCGTCTGGATATGGATAAGCGCCTGGTTGACGTGGATATCGAGAAGCGCAATGCTGATATTGCGTTGACTCGTGCCCAGACTGTGGCTACGTTGAATAGTGCTGCCAAGACGAATGAAGAGATTCCCTTGATGAAGCTGGAAGGGGATTTTTGGCGGACTATGGCGCCGTTTGCTAAGGAGTTTTTT
>CAUYUB010000118.1:0-4781 GCA_963575685.1 Gammaproteobacteria bacterium
GCGAACATCCGACTGACGCCTACGGATATTTCCGGCGCAATGGTGGCTGCGGGGGCAACCGTGCTTGCCACGAAGGGAAAGCCTGCCGACCCAAACAGAATAAACTGGGTGCCCACTACGCCGATAATGGCACCCAGACCGACCGCATAGGGATAAAAGGTCTCAGAAGGGGGCGGGGGCTGCTCCTGCGTCTGGGAATAGCCCGTTATTGGCAAAATGCCTATCAAAACGATAAGGGCAATCAGTAACCGTCTGCGCATAGATCTCTCCAGTTGGAAGTATCGGGACACGTCTGCATTGAGGGGAAGGGACGGGGGCGAGGGCGAACCGCATGGTGCCCCGTTTTCCTTACCCCGCCGCAACCCTGTCATCCGTTCTCCGAAACCTATCCATTTATCCCGAGGGACAAACGGCGTTCGGTTCCTGTTTCACCGAGGTCGGGTTTCTCTTCGGTATACACCGAAGACCAGAGCCTCTCCACAGGCGGCCACCGCGGAACTCGCGGCCAAGCGCATGGTAACCCTTTCAATGGGCGAACAGCGCGGGCAACTATACTTTTTCCTTGCCGATCTAGCAAGGAAGGTCGCCCCCGTAAGGGTAACCGGTTACCTTGCCGCCCCGCGAAGCCATAGACAGAACAGAAGGTTAGCCTCACTCCCCGTTCAGGGCGAGTCTATATCGGTCACGTCGGTGATTTTCTTTAAGAGAGCTGACTTTTCCCTAGTATCAGAAAGCCTGAATAGACTTATTTTAAAAGATTACAGAATCACCTGAATATTATCGATAAGCCGTGTTCGTCCCAGATGCGTAGCAGCCAGAACCACCAGCTGACGATCCTCTTCTCCTGGCGCGACCAAGTCCTGTGCGCGACGCACAGTACAATAGTCGGGATTAAACCCGGACGCGGATAGTCCCCGCCGACACTCTTCTTCTAGTCTTTCGTAGTCACGTCTCCCCGCCGTCAAGCTATCGCGCATCTGGCACAGGGAGCGGTAGAGAAGCGGTGCCTGCTTCCGCTCCTCGGCGCTGAGATAGCCGTTGCGCGAACTCATGGCCAACCCATCGGATTCCCGTACCGTAGGGTATGCCACGACCTCTACCGGTAGATGCAGATCCGCCACCAATCGTCGAATTACCAAGAGTTGTTGAAAATCCTTCTCGCCGAAAATCGCCACATGGGGTTGAATGAGGTTGAACAAGAGGGTGACCACGGTAGCTACCCCGCTGAAGTGCCCAGGCCGGGTTGCTCCACATAAGACATCGCTCAACCCCGGAACCGTCACGGTCGTCAGTCCTTCCCGTCCGCGTGGATAGACCTCCTGAGGAGAGGGGGCAAAAAGTAGATCGACTCTCTCTTCGGCAAGCTTCAGAGAATCCAGATCCAGGGTACGGGGATAAGCGGCATAGTCTTCGCTGGGTCCAAACTGAAGGGGATTGACAAAGATGCTGACCACAACCCGTTCGGCCAGGGTACGGGCATGCTGGACCAGGGCCAAGTGACCGGCATGAAGGTTGCCCATGGTTGGTACGAGGGCAATGGTTCGGTCGCGCCAAGGTGCAAGGAGGTTGCGTAGACCTGAAATACTATTGACGATCTGGGGCATAGTCGTTGTTATACCCATATGGGTAGGGGATAGGACGGAAAGGGGAGGGGAAGATCTTGAATAGATAAATTATTTCTTGACGCCTAAGGGGGGGTTGTTATAAAAAAATTTATTAAGGGATCTCCCAAAAGACGTTTTTTAAGAAAATGATAAAAACCAGATCCAGATACCGTTAATTTATTAGAGAATCCTTAGAAATAAGGGATTCTCCCCTAAGGCGGGGATCCGCCCATTACCTACCGAGGACCACTCTCCTTATGTCTGGATATTGCCCTTCCCCCGCATTAGCGAATACCCCCGAGCCCGTCACGTTGAGTGACGCCAGTCTGTTGGCCAACACTTCCCTACCAACGCCGGGGATTCCTGATTATTTGCAACGTACCTACCATTGGGCTTACCTAAGTGAAGTTGGGCGGGCGTTGCTTGACCGTCCGGTGGTGGTCTCCGCCATCCTCTGGGGTAACGCCAAGCGTTTGATGGAGGCAGCGGCGGCCGAATTCACTCCCGGTCAGAAAATTTTGCAATCCGCCTGCGTCTACGGCGACTTTTCGCCGCTGCTGGCGCGGCGCGTGGGACCGAACGGACAGCTTACCGTCATTGATGTAGCCCCCATCCAGACGGAGAACTGTCAACGTAAGCTGCATCCTTATCCCCACGCCAAGGTCCGGATCGCCGACGCCACCACCCCCCTGACGGAGGATCTGGATGGAGTGTGCTGCTTTTTCCTGCTCCACGAGGTACCGGAGGATTACAAGGCCCGCATCGTGGATAACCTCTTGGGTGCCGTGGCGCCCGGAAATAAGGTGGTATTTGTAGATTACCATCGGCCCCATGCCCTCCATCCGTTGAGGGGGATCATGGCACTGGTTTTCCATTGGTTAGAACCCTTCGCCCGGATTTTATGGACGCGGGAGATCAAGAGCTACGCCAGTCGGGCAGAGGAGTTTGACTGGGAGAAGCGTACCTATTTCGGCGGCCTCTACCAGAAGGTAGTCGCGGTACGTCGCCCCGCTCAACGGTAATCAGTTTTTCTCCCGTCCCGAACCCTGCCTTTTCCATAAAAGAATTTTTTGGCGTTGTCCTTTTATGGAAAAGGCGGTTTTATTTGACGCTTGGTGGGGCTTCTCCCCCGCAAGCCGCAAACAATGCCGGAAGCAGCCTTGCGACTTCCAGGGTCATCAGGACGAAATCGGCATCAAAGCGTTCTGCCTCCCCTCCCGCATTTCCCGCCGCTCCCGGTACGGGCGGAGCGCTGGGCACAGCGGTCTGTCCAGCCGCGTCTTGGTCGATGTCCAGAAACCGCAGTCGGCGCACCATGAGGGATTCATCAAACACAAAGGAGAGACGGTCATCCCAGGTCAGTGCGAGTTTGACCACTTGCTTACCCGCATCGACATGGGCACGTACCTCCTCGGCCCCTAGGTCCTGACGGTCGAGACGGACCTGACTACCCTGTTCGCCGGGCGTACGCAGTTCGCATTGCTCTTCCACCGTGAAACCCGCCGGGATATCTTGACCTAAGAGCCATTGGGTCATTACGACCGCGGGACTGGTCGTGACCTGGGGTGGTAATAGCTCCAGACTGCCCAAACATTTGCGTAGCAGCACCGTGATTTCCTCGGCACGCTTGGGGCTGCTGCTGTCCACGATGAGGTAGTGGAGCTGTGGGTCCAGATAGAGGTAGGTCGTCCGAGAACGGCTGAAGGCCCGCGGCAGAAGGTCTTGGAGTACCTCATCCTTGAGGTTGTCACGCTCCTTACGGCCAACCTTACGCATCTGTTCTTCTTCGATCTCAGCCACCTTCTCGGCCACCATCTCCCGTACCACGCTCCCCGGCAGTAGTTTCTCCTCGGAACGAGCGCAGATCATCATGCGTCCGCCGGCAGCGTGAACCAGCGTCCGTGCCGTCTTCCCGAGAGGCGGTACGAAACCGAGAGTCCCCATCTCCAATGGGCCACAGGGACGAAACAGTGCGTTGGCAAGATGCTCATCCAACTGTTCGGGGGTCAGGTCGAAAGGTTTAACTAGTCGAAATAAATAGAGATTTTTGAAAAACACGGCAGGTATCCCCGATCGTCGGAAAGGAGGCGCATTATAGAGCTGGGCAGTCTTTCAGGACAGTCATTCCTTCCTTAAATTATCCCCTTTTGGGGCTGGTATAATGGAGATTGTTGATACTCACTCAATTTACGTTCCAGCGCCGCTTTTTTCGAAAAATTGGTTCAATCCCCAGACATCCTTGGCGCGAAGGTTGCTGAACTGCAACCCAAAGGCATTTTCCTTGTTCCAGCGTACATACGCGGTCACTTCAGTGTCGGAAGTCATCGCCGGAAGTCTGAAGCGGAGTTTGACCATGGAGTCGAAAGCAAGAAACTCCGTGCTTTCCACCAGCATTCCGCCTAGACCTATATTCGCCGCCACCCCGTCAATCTCGCCGCGTTCGGTTGTGATTTTTATAGGAAGATGGCAGGGGTAGCGCTGATAAGCGCGTTTTGTGAACGTTGGCAAGGATAAAACTCCTCAATATAGATCGGTTGGTAAAGGGGTATCCAGAAAGTAGGACAACCCCAGTCAAAATCATTGGGTGATGAGATCACTGACCATATAATTACTACGACCTAGCGATTAGTCAAGTAGAAATTCCAAGTTCCCCGCTTAGCGTGTTCCTGCATTCAAGCGCGTACCCGTATCCATCGGACGAAAGACCGCATCTTCCGGATTGACCTTGCTCTCCTTATTGCGTTTAATCATCAGCCGCACATCGTTGGCGGAATCCGCATAGTGGAGGGCATCCGTTTCGCTAATAATATCTGCGCAATAGAGTTCATAGATGGACTGGTCAAAGGTTTTCATCCCCTCATCCGTAGAACGGCGCATGACCTCTTTAAGGGTCGGGATCTCGCCTTTAAGCAGAAGGTCGGCCACGAGCGGGGTATTGATGAGGACCTCCACCGCTACCTGCCGACCTTGACCATCCCGACGCGGGATCAAGCGCTGGGCGATGATGGCCCGGAGATTGAGCGAAAGGTCCAACAACAACTGCTGGCGGCGGTCTTCCGAGAAAAAATTGACGACCCGATCCAAGGCCTGATTGGCACTGGTCGCATGTAAGGTGGAAAGGCAGAGGTGACCGGTCTCAGCAAAGACAATCGCGTGCTCCATCGTCTCCCGCGAACG
>CAUYUB010000119.1:0-4762 GCA_963575685.1 Gammaproteobacteria bacterium
TACCCGAGAAGAAATCACCAAACTTTAAAGGTTGCCCGTTTGGTGTGTGAGGCGTTCCATGGCGCGGCGCCCCCAGGGAAGACGGTATGCATGCATATCGACGAGGACGCAAGAAACAACCGCCCAGAGAATCTTACTTGGGGAAGTCAAAAAATGAACCTTAATGCGCCTGGATTCATCTCTTATTGCAAATCACGCACCGGCCAGAACAATCCGTACGTGAAGGGTCGACACAAGGAGAATATCGTATGCACAGTTATGTAATAGTTTGGGACCTGGATGGCTGCATTGCCGACTGGGCACACCGCGTCCCGCTCCTTGAAGCCAAGGACTACGATGCGTTCTACGCCGCCATGAGCAAAGACGAGCCCATCGCCGCGGGAGCAGTGATCTATAATCTATTGGCTACTCAAAGCATGGTATTGGGGCACGCCATACAGGAAGCAAAGCTTGAGGCTGATATCCCGTTCGTCGACATCATTACCTGCCGGCCAGAGCATGTGCGCCACAAGACAGAGAAGTGGATGGAGGATAACGGTATAATCGCTCCCAGATCAATGCACATGCGGGCGAACAACGACAACCGGCCGCACGTCGAGATCAAAATGGAGATTTACCGGAAGCGATACAGGGAGGGGGAAGTGCTGGCGGTCTTCGATGACAGCCCGGAGATTGTCGAGGCTTGGCGGAAAGCCGGGGTGGCGTGCTATCAGGTGGGATGATGGATAGCCTACCCTACCTTGCTGTTGCTGCCCTGCTGGCGTGGCTTTTCTACTCGTGGAAGGTAGCGGTTGGACTCGCCTTGATGTGCGGTGCCATCGCTATTTTCTATGGAGCGGTCATTAAGGGAGAAGCGGACCGCAAGGTCTCCAGGACGTTTGCGATTCTCGTGCTTATCCTATCGGCGGTGCTCTTGGGCGTGGCGATGCAGCGCTCCGATGATGACAGCGAGGAGCCCAAGCGCTGCAACCAGGTCTATTGCAGTCTCGGGGCGATGGCCGACTCCTTGGCGTATTTCTGAAGCTTGGCAGCCCGCCTTGTAATTTCAGTCGCGTACTCCTTAACGATCTCCTGTTGCTCGTCTTTGGTCAACGAGCGATCTTTCAACTTGTTCATCATGGCCGTGTGAGCATCCTGCATTTCGCGCTTCATTACCTTGACGTTGTTCGCGCGGGTGATCTCGGGCGTGATGGCGTTCAGGTTGATTCCGGCGAGGTACAGCGCGGCCTGTAGGCTGGTGGAGCGCGGCTCCCCGTACTTGTTTGTGGTGCCCTCTGCCGCCTGTACCGCCTTGCCCCCATATTGCTTGTCAAGCAGCCCCATGGGAGAGGCTAACCCGTGATCGGTCATGAAGGGAGGGACGGCCATGTTCCAGACGTAGTTCATGATAGAGATCAACTGACGCTCGGGCGGGTCTCCTTTGTTCCAGATTTCGCGTCCGGTGAACGGGTCTTTGCCGGTCCTGATGGCCACTATGATGTCGGTAACGGGTCCGCTGAAGACGCCGGCAGTCTGGACAGCCTTGCCCATCTCGCCGGAAGCGAGATTCCCCGCCAACTGCGTCCAGTTCGCCCACGGCATGAAATAGCCAAGGTCTATAACCTGCCAGCGGCCGGCGTCGTCCTTGTATGGCATGATTAGGGCGTGCCCTTTGTCGTGGAGCCATTCGGGCAGGGCGAGTTTAAGTCTGTCCAGATCATCTTTGTCCACGCCAAGCATGGACGCAACCATCATCGGGAAGCCGTAGAACAAGGCTACCCACGGCAGGAACCTTTGCGGGTGGAGCAGGGCGGTCTCAATCAGCCGCGGGAGCACCTTGATCTGGAAGGTAAGGAACGGGATGCCTATGGGGGCACTGCGGGCGTACCGGGCGCTTTTCTGGATCAGTGAGTAGTCGAACAGCGCTTCTTGGGCGGCAATGACGGCATCCTGCTCGCTCGCTTTCTCCCGCTCCATCATGTCGATGATCTTCGCTGTCTTGAAGATCGTTTCCGACATCTGGTAGAAGTCTGAAGACTTGTTCATTATCAGGGCGGCGATGCGGTGGAGCTTGCCCAGAGCACCCAAGCCTTTGGTCTTCATCTCGAGGTCGAGCAATTCCGACTTCATCCTGAAGACTTCTTGCGTGGCGAAGGTCGAAGATCCAACCCCGTATTTTTCGGCAATCTTGAAATACTTTCCGTTAGCTCGAATGTCGCCGATCGCACGAAGGACCATCGACGGAACCCTATGTAGCGGAACCCCGGAGAGTTGCAAGAGTACCGCATTGGACACGAAGTTGCGAACCTGTGCCGGCGGGTTCATGGCGACTTTCATGCCCTTCCATACCTGGGTAGCTTTTGTGCCAATACCGCCGTAGCCAAACACGTTCTGGAACCAGCCAGGATCGCTCGGGAGAAAGTCGTTGATGCCCATGAGGTCGTTGTATATCTCGGTCCTCACGAACATTCCTCTGAGCCTGCCGTAGCGTGCTGACGCCGGGATTTGCTTGTAGTCCGAGTGCTCTCCCGTGATACCCTCGATTGCATCGTCTGCCACTTCGTCCATGGCCTTGGCTTCCGCTTCGGCCTTGGCGGCTTCTTCCGGCTGGTAGTAGCGTGCCAGCTTACTTATACGCTTCGCCTCTTCCTGGAGGTAGAAGGGGGTCGCGTTGGTAGTCCGATTAGTGATCGTGCTCTTGAACTCGACCAGCGTTCCCGGCATGATCCAGTTGGCGTTGGCTGAAATCTTGTCCAGCCAGTCGATGAGCGCCATGTCTCGAGCTGGCTTGGCAATGGCGACCGACGCCAGGAATCCGGGTTCCGTGATCTCGCCGAGAATGACTTTCCGAACGTCCTCGGGGATGTCCTTACGGGTCTTCAGATACCCCATGTCGGAAGGTTTCTTGCCAGCGCCCAAGGCTCTCCAGTCCTGCTCGGACAGCAGATGCTTAAGGTACAAGCGGGGCAGGTAGGCATCGCGGTACTCGTCTCGCGATTCTTGGGAGAGCAAGCCTTTTTCCACAAGCTCGTCACCGACCTTGCCGATTTGCGCCTTTATCTGCTCGGCCTTGATTCTAAGCGTGTTGTCGGTGATGGCCTCGGTAGTAGCGCCCGCGCTGACCAGATAATCATAGATGGCCTTGCGCTGTTCTTCGGTGGCGTGTGTGAAGGCTTCACGAATAGCAATGGCTTGGTCGTTGGCCCGCTCAATCGTGCCTTGGGCCAGATAGCGCTGGACAAGGTATTCCCGCTGCTCGGGCAGTGTTCCTAATGGGTTAAGGGATTGGTCGATGCGCTCGACGATCTTCCTTGCCGTGGCTTTGTAGCCCGCTTGCTTGGCGCCGTCGAACATCGTCCTTGCGGATTGGAGGGGTTCACGGCTGAAGCGTATATCCGGGTTGGTGGCGTCGAACGTGCCGCGGTTGCCGATGGCGGATTTGATTTGCTCAGGCCGGGAGAAACGAGGTTCTTTGTCTCCCTTAATAACCGTAAACTTGGCCCCAGAAGCACCCCGCCCCTCACTTGGAGGGGCGGATGATGGGGTGGGCTTTTCTGGTGGCGTAGGGTCTACTATATCGTCGATAAAGCCCCCCATTTTTTTACCCTGCTCAATAGTTTGTCGAACGTGCCCCCACATTTCAGACGTTGCCCGGAAAATATTTTTTCCTGACACACTGAGTTCTTTCCCGCCACCACTGAATCCCATGCCCAACGCTTGCGGGTACGACCTTACGCTAAACCATCCTGGCGGTTTTTCTTTGCTCATCCATATATGCAAGTGAAGCATGGGCTGGCTGTTTCTTGCTTGTTCTCTTTTAATGGTTTGGTATTCTGGTATTTTTGATACGGTCCATCCTAGAAACCTTGTGTACGCATCGCTAAGTCCAGCAGAAAACTCGCTCAGATTGCGAGCGCTAAACTCTTCGTCATGTTCCACTCTGTCAGTAATTCTGAATTTTATTGGAGTGTACGATGACCACTGCGATGATGTGTCAAACCGGGGCGGCTCGGAAACGTCCTGTATCAACGTCTCCGGTCGTTCTGCCCAGTTATCTACCCGTGAGGGGATAAGCAAAAATTCTTGGCGGAGTTCGTTGTATCTCTCCCTGTCTCTTTCTGTTTCTGAGCGTTCACTATCGGACGGGGCCAAACGAATCTTTTTTTCATCTGAGAACAATCTAGACTCAAGGCGAACGCCCTCAACCCAATCCTTATGTCGTTTAAGTTCCTCCATGCCGCCTATATTACGCCCAAACTGCGGGACATTGGAAACCGATCTCATCTCGCCCGCAATCTGCGCCCCGCGGTTCCCCGCATATTCAGCAAGCGCCTGCGCCAAAGCGCGGCGGGCGGCGTTGATGTCAGATACAAAGCGCTCGGAGCGGAAACCGAGTTTACCCTTTATCATCCCCACCAAGCGGTCGAGCCACGCCTTGACCGTGTTGGCGATCTGCCGGAATGCGCCACCGCTTTCCTTCGCCACCAGTTTCCAGAATTCTGGCTTGTCGAAGTTGTCGCCCATCAGGTCACCGATCATTTCATTTGAGGCGTATTCTCCCTGCCGTAGTCCATTGATCCTTGCGTATTCTTCGTGATGCAGCAACAAGCCATTCACGGCATGCTGTAGTTTCGCGTACACGGATGGCGCATCGTTTTCCATGTGATGCGTCAATTCGTGGCCGAGTAGAATATGCGCGGCGCGGCGCGATCTCACGTCAATAAACACGGTGTCGGGAAGCGTGCGCGGAAACACGACGCCGCCAAACTCAAGCGGTACGCTG
>CAUYUB010000120.1:0-4762 GCA_963575685.1 Gammaproteobacteria bacterium
TTCCTCCCTGCATCAAGGATCTACACTATCGTCTATCACCCCCCCAAGCTCTACTCGCCCCGGGCAATACCGGACACACCGGAACGGACGACCTCAACGATTGAACCCCGTTCCAGGGAATCAAGAAAAGCATCGAGTTTCTCACCATTACCGGTAAGTTCGACAATAAAGCTCGCCGCGGTTACATCCACAATATGACCACGAAAGATATCCGCCAGGCGTTTGATCTCCTCCCGTGCCGGTCCGGTTGCACGGATCTTGACCAGCATGATCTCGCGTTCGATATGGGGACCACTGGTGAGGTCCATCAGCTTTACCACATCGATAAGCTTATTCAACTGCTTGGTAATCTGTTCGATGATGTCGTCGGAACCCCGAGTAACCAGGGTGAGGCGCGATAGGGTGCCGTCTTCGGTAGGGGCGACGGTCAACGATTCGATGTTGTACCCCCGTGCCGAGAACAGCCCGGCCACGCGGGACAGGGCACCGGCTTCGTTTTCCAGCAATAGCGAAATGATGTGCCGCATAGTTATACCCAAATGGGCTCGCAAGGGGGTTGGTTACACCAGAAGCATTTCGTTCTGGCCGGCACCGGCCGGAATCATGGGATAGACGTTTTCGGTCTTGTCGGTCAGGAAATCCATAAATACCAGACGGTCCTTCATGGCCAAGGCCTCTCGAAGCGCCCCCTCCACATCTTGGGGACGGGTAATCTGCATTCCCACGTGACCGTATGCCTCAGCGAGTTTGACAAAATCGGGCAAACTCTCCAGATAGGACTGGGAATAGCGATTGCCATAAAAGAACTCCTGCCATTGGCGTACCATCCCCAGATAACCGTTGTTGAGGGTGATGATTTTGATCGGGGTGCGCCACTGTTTGGCGGTAGCCAGTTCCTGGATACACATCTGGATGCTGCCTTCCCCAGTGATACAGACCACAGTCTCATTCGGGTAGGCGAGCTGGACGCCAATCGCCGCCGGTAGACCGAAACCCATGGTGCCGAGCCCCCCCGAGTTAATCCAACGCCGGGGTTGATCGAATTTGTAGAACTGGGCCGTCCACATCTGATGCTGCCCCACGTCAGAGGTCACAAACGCCTTCCCCCCCGTCAACTGGTAAAGTTTCTCCAGCACCTGTTGGGGCTTGATGACGGTACTGGCGGCCCGGTCATACTTGAGGCAATCCATGGCGCGCCATTCGTTGATCTGTTCCCACCACCGCGCGATGGCTTCGGCATCAGGACGGATATCACCGCTACGAAGCAGGTGGATCATCTCGCTAAGCACCTGATCACAGTGCCCCACAATGGGAATATCCACCTTGACGTTTTTCGAGATGCTGGAAGGATCCTCATCTATATGGACAATCTGGGCCTGGGGGCAAAACTTGGCGATGTTGCCGGTAACTCGATCGTCAAAGCGTGCACCCACGGCGATGAGCACATCGCAGTGATGCATCGCCAGATTAGCCTCGTAGGTCCCGTGCATCCCCAGCATCCCCAGAAACAGCGGATCGGTACCAGGATACCCCCAAGACCCATTAACGTATTGGTAATTGGAAACCCAGCATTCGGGTTAATTCAGTGAGCCGTGCAGCAGCATTACCTAGAATTACCCCGCCGCCGGTATAAAACACCGGGCGCCAACTGATAGCATGAGATTTACCGCCTTCTTGATCTGTATCGGATGACCTTTGGTCACCGGATTGTAAGACCGATGTGGATTTTTTTGGGATAGTAAAATTGATCCGCTTGCTGGTGACATCTTTGGGGATATCCACCACCACCGGACCAGGACGACCGGTCAT
Organism: Gammaproteobacteria bacterium; assembly: GCA_963575685.1. Classification (GTDB taxonomy): domain Bacteria; phylum Pseudomonadota; class Gammaproteobacteria; order CAIRSR01; family CAIRSR01; genus CAUYTW01. The sequence continues at coordinate 1,810 of CAUYUB010000120.1, forward strand.
GGCAATATAGAATGCCTTTTTGATGGTATCCGCCAAGTCGGCCACATCCTTGACCAAGAAGTTGTGCTTGACACAGGGTCGGGTGATACCTACCGCGTCAACCTCTTGGAAGGCATCATTGCCGATCAGGGCCGTCGGCACCTGGCCGGTAAATACCACCAGCGGAATGGAATCCAGGTGAGCGGTGGCGATGCCGGTGACGGCATTGGTGGCCCCCGGGCCGGAGGTCACCAGGACGACCCCAGGACGCCCTGTAGCACGGGCATAGCCGTCAGCGGCATGGGTCGCCCCCTGCTCGTGACGGACCAAGACGTGTTTTACCTGGTCTTGCTGATAGAGTGCATCGTAGAGGTTGAGAACGGCGCCGCCGGGATACCCGAATACATACTCGACACCCTCCTCAATGAGACAACGGACGAAGATTTCGGCACCTGTCAATTCCACACGGACTCTCCCCAAAAAATCGTTCAAAGTGATTATATTAAGAAAAAGAAACGGTAGTTGACAATGGCCAACCACAGGACCGTTACCTTTCTTTCCTACGCCAGGAGCCTCCCATGCGCCTTACCATAATAATCGCCCTATTGTGGTCTCTTGCGGTCGCCGCAGCCCCTGTTTATAAATGGATAGATTCAGAGGGGATAACTCACTACGCCCAAGAGCCACCTCCGCAGGGTAACGCCCAATCTCTCGTTCCTCAAGTGACTCCAGGGGTCGGACCGGAACGAACACGGGAGATTTTGGAGGGGCTGCGTAAGAGTGCCTCAATCGATAGCGCCGCTCGTGCGAAGGACCAGGCGGACCAAGCCAAGGCCCAGGCCGAACGCGACGAGCGTGCGGCACGTACGCGACGTTGCGAGGAGGCGCGCGCGCACCTGGAGAGCCTGCATAATTATCCCCGCGTGGCGGTCAAAGACGCCCAAGGAGAATATCGACGGGTTGACGATGACGAACGCGCCGCCTTAGTCAAAAGAGCTGAAGCATTGATTCAGAAAGAATGCAAATAGCCGCAAAGATAGGCTAAGTTCTTTGCTATCATAAAGAAAATCTCCCATTTTTATTTTTACCTTGATCTGTCCTCCTGATGGTTAACGATAGGATAACAGTAGGCGCGTAGCATGTACCCATCAATACAAAATGCTCCATTGCTGGTCAGGCATCTTCATGAAATCTTGTTTTGGCCATTGCAGGTTATCCCGACGCACCAGGATTCTGCCGCCAATGCCAATCATTGGGAAGCTCTCAAAAGCATTACCGAACAAAACCCCTGGGAAGAAATGCCTAGCGCTTTCAGTAACGACCCGCACACCTTTAAGGAACAGTATTATAAAGAATTTGTGACCTTTCTGCCCTATGTGCAGAGATTCTTATACGGCGAGAATCGAGGAACGACCGGCTATGGTAGCTCCCCGATTCGGGTATTCCGCCACCGCGAAGTTGTGCAGGTTCGATTGACATTTAATCAAGAGACGCAGGTGCTGATCTTGACGATACAACAGGCCAACCTGTTGTTTTTTTACGACATTTACATCATTATTCTGGTGGTCGAGGTAGTGGGTCATGACCTACCACTACCAGTAGCGCAGGAGGTCTTGTTCAAATTCGGACGAACCTATCCTGCCTTTTGGGAAACAAACGGACAGGCCGGGCAATGCTTCCAACGAGTAGAATGGTTGGGGCGCAACGGAGAGATCTTGGCGGCGTCCGATTATGAAGATCGTGAAAAATATCTCGATAGCGTTGGGAAATATCGTTCGCCCGCCATCGCCAAGCACTGGGAATATCTATTACAGCCGCTCAGCCTCCATCAAGCCACCGTACCGACGGCATTGCGCTATCGTCAGATCGAATACCATCGTATGCCGCTAATGGCCTATCTGACCGTAGACGACCCCCGTGAATTGACGCGGGCGGATTTTGTGCGATTGGCGTTGGTGACGCGACCGGGAGATTCCCGGCAACTGCCGTACGCAGAAGGGTCACTGATCGATTTTGAACGGCAGTATTGCTATGATCGTTTTTGGGACCCTCACGCCGAGCACGGGATGCTCAATAGCCGCTACCTGTGCTGCGGTCATGCCTTCCTGTTGGTTGGCAAGGCCGGTGACTCCTTCTTTATCGATCCGGATGTGGGATTGCTCGGCCAGTTCCGTCGTCAATATTTTTTGATGTGCCTGATTCCACATTTTCACAAGGCAGCCCTTCATCTCTTTTCGGAACAACTGATTACGGCGATCAGCCACCTGGATATCTATCAGGTTGAATCGCTGAAGCAGTTTAAGCGCGATATTCGTAAGATCCTCTCCGCCTTTTTGCGGTTTACGCATCGCTATTGGTTCCACGAAGTTTCCAACCAGGCCCAGGCGCGGGATCTGTTTAAAATGCTGGTCGACCAACTGGGGACCGAACAGATCTACCGTAACCTTAGTAAATCAGTCCGGGAGATGAACCAATACCTGGAAAGCGACGACCTGCGGCGTCAGGCGGAAACCGTGGTACGGCTGACGGTGGTGATGACGCTTAGTATTATCGGTACAGTGACTACCGGTTTTTTGGGAATGAACCTGTTTAGTGCGACCGAGAATCCGATTTTATTTAAACTCCTCTTTTTTCTCATCGTCATGATCCCGACCGGCCTGTTGACCTTGTATACGGTGGCAAGGTCTAAAACACTGTCGGAGTTTTTGGATGTGTTGTCGAATGAGCACTTACGCTGGCAGGCCAAGGCGGCCTCCTTGGCCAAGATCTGGGAAAGCCGTTCCAAATATTCAGATCGGTAATAATAGGGTTAGAATGAAGTCCTGCTGTTTATTGTTAAAACTTACGCATCGAAGATACCCATGACCGCACCCTACATCCTGGTGGTAGACGATGAGCCGGACATCCGCGCCCTCGTCAAGGAAATTCTGGAAGACGAAGGCTATGAGGTCGGGATTGCCGAGAACGGTACCCA
>CAUYUB010000121.1:0-4719 GCA_963575685.1 Gammaproteobacteria bacterium
ATCCCAACGGGAAATTAATGTTTACTGTTCCAGGTATAGCGAATGGAGAGTTAAAAGAAAAATATTTTATATGTTTTGATCCTTTTGTTTGATTTTATATTTTATTTTTGGTTGGTTCTCAGTTCGTTGCCTATTGAAAATGCTCAACCAATTTGGGCCAGAATTGCGTCGGGGATGTCGGCATTGGAATAGACATGTTGCACATCATCCAAGTCGTCGAGCATCTCTTGCAGACGCACCATGCGTTTGGCGTTGTCCAGGTCCGCGATAGTAACCTTCGTAGCGGCGTGCATGGTTACTTCGGCGACTTCGGCATGAAACCCTGCAGTGGTCATACTTTGCTTAACCGTTGCCAGATCTTCGGGGCTGGTGAAGACATCAATAGAGCGGTCAGGATGGGTGACTACGTCATCGGCCCCGGTCTCGATGGCAACCGCCATAAGACGGTCCTCGTCGGTCCCAGGCGCGAAACTAAGTAGGCCAGTCTTGGTGAACAGATAGCCTACTGAACCGTTGGTCCCTAGATTGCCGCCACACTTGGTGAAGGCGTGACGTACATCGGCCACGGTGCGTACCCGGTTGTCCGTCATGCAGTCCACCATCACCGCGACCCCACCGGGGCCGTAGCCCTCATAACGAATCTCTTCATAGTCATCGGTGTCTATCGACCCGGTACCACGTTTGATGGCGCGCTCAACGGTGTCTCTGGTCATGTTCTGAACAAAGGCCTTATCAATGGCCAAACGCAGGCGTGGGTTGCCGGCGGGATCCCCTCCACCATGACGGGCGGACACCGTAATCTCGCGGATCAACTTAGTAAACAACTTGCCGCGTTTGGCATCCTGAACACCCTTGCGGTGCTGGATGTTGGCCCATTTGCTGTGTCCTGCCATAAGTCTCTCGAAGTTCTTGCGACTTTTCCCCACCACCAGACGGCGCGGGGGCTATGTAGATGGGCAGATTATGCGGATTGTCCAAGAGCGATGCAACGTTACCGTCTACGCCAACCAACAGCTACCCATCCGACAATACCAAATAGGCCGACACCAATGCACCATATCTGATATTTCGAACGGAAGGATGCCACACCAGACAGATAACCTACAGGATGATTTTCAGCTTCCGTCCACCAGTAACCACGAAGCCCTCACGCTCATAAAACGCCAAAGTTTTGTCGAATTGTGGAAGCGGCGGAGTTGTGACCTCTAATCGTTGCCAACCCCGCGATACTCCGAAAGACTTTGCCTCGGAGAGGAGACCACGTCCAACATCTTTCGAACGATATGCTGGGCGGACATACAACTCCGGGATTGTTCCAAAAGTACCTTCCGCGTAAAGAGCGTAACTTTCATATAGCGTAACAAATCCGATAGCAGTTTCACGATCATCACGAGCGACAAATACGATGTACTTTTCGTGAGAAAGGAAATCGTTAAGTCTGGCCGTCGTTTCATCAAGACTAAAGTTAAACGCTTGAACACCAATAGCGCTCATAATTTCATTCAGCAGCTCGCCAACCATGATCGCCACTTCGTAAGAATTATCTGGAAGTGCTCTTTGGATGGTTATGTTTGTGGTCATTTCAGTTATTCAGTATTAGGGCTTACTGTGCGGGAGCGGTAACACTTCAAGTCCAAGCAAGGTAGCATCGTCATCCAGGCTGTGATGATTTGAATAGTCAATGCTATATTTCAACAAATCATCCAGAAGATTATCCAGCGGTAAATTAGCGTTCTCTCTTAGAAAATTCTCTATACGGTTAAGCCCAAGCATCTTGTGATCGTCGTTCAGCACTTCCTGGATGCCGTCGGTATATAAGAGCAGCCTATCTCCAGGCTCGAAGGAAAATTGTAATTCTCCATAGCGAGCCAACTCGTTATTAAACAGACCGATAAAATTCCCGGTAGTCTTGAGACGAAAAATCTCTCCCGTTTTCGGACGCAGAACCAAGGCCGGCGGATGACTAGCACTGCTATAGGTTAATATCTGTTGCTCGGCATCGTAAATCCCATAAAACATCGTAGCAAACCGCCCTTCCGGCAACTTTCCGTAAATGATACCATTCACCAGGTTTAAAACCATTTTTGTGGAGAATAATCCCTGGGCACTGTACTTAAAAATACCGGAAATCATGAACGACAACAGCGCCGCTGGAATGCCATGCCCAGAAACATCTGCTACCATTAAACCAAATTGGTTTGGCCCCAACTCAAAAATATCGTAAAAATCGCCCCCTATCTGAATCATTGGAAGGTATTTAGCATAGACACCTGCATGCGGAATGCGACAAAGGAAATGAGGGAGTATAATTTTTTGCATCTCACGGGCATGCTCCAGCTCTTCTTCAATTTGTGCATTTTGTTGTTGAATCGTTTGATAGGCGCGTTGACGTTCCAAATATCCCATCACCCGCACGCGTAATTCTTGGGGAATGAAAGGCTTGACCAGATAATCGGTTGCACCCAAATCAAACGCCCGAATTTTTTCCTTGGTACCAGAATGTGCAGTCAAAAAGAGAATCGGCGTATGTTGATAGGCGGGCTGCTTGCGTAGATGCGAAATAAGGGCAAACCCATCCATCGCCGGCATTTCCAGATCAGTTACAATCAGGTCCACTTCTTGTTGTGCCAAAATTTCTAGCGCCTGCAATCCATCCTTTGCATAGAAAATATCCAGCGTGCAATCGTCTATATACTGTTGCATGGTCGAATGCACCGCTATGTGAATAGTGGGCGAGTCATCAACCAGCAAAATGTGGTAGCTTAATTTCGGCATCATGAAAATCTTTCTCAACAAAGTTTGGTTCAAGATTTAAGGCAATATAAACTGTTGTCTGGTATAACTCATCTATGTCGCCTCCTCCTTATCCCCATTCCGATGGGCTCGGGGATGGGCTTGGTCGTATACCTTAGCTAAGTGTTGAAAATCCAGATGGGTGTAGATCTGCGTAGTGGCAATGTCGGCATGACCGAGCAGTTCCTGCACGGCACGTAGGTCACCACTGGATTCCAACAAGTGACTGGCAAAGGAATGGCGCAGAAGATGGGGATGGATAGGCGTTACCCCTTGACTCAGTGAAGCCGCCTGGAGGTGACGTTGCACCGTGCGAGGATGGACGCGTCGCCCTACCCTACCAACGAAGACCGCCTCTTCGCCAGGGGCCGCTAACCCGGCACGCACCCTCAACCACGCGGCAAGAACCTCTCGGGCAGGACCGCCGATCGGAATAATGCGAGTCTTGGACCCCTTGCCGGTAACCCGTACCGAACCATCCACCAGATCCAAGTCCGGAAGGTCTAAACCCACCAGCTCAGACAGGCGGAGCCCCGAAGAGTAGAACAGCTCCATCATAGCCCGGTCGCAGAGGGCAGCAGCATTCCCCCCAGGGAACTCCAGCAACCGTGCAGTCTCGTCGACATCCATAACCTCCGGTAGGGGGCGCCCCGTCTTAGGTGCCGAAATGCCCAAAACAGGGTTATTCTTGACCTCTCTTTCCCGCAACAACCAACGGTAAAAAGACCGCAGGACCGACAGTTCCCGCTGGATACTGCGTCCGTTCATACCGTTGCGATGGCGGTAGGCAACATAGGCACGGACTCGATGGGCGTTTACCGCCTCCCAGCTTACAACTCCCTGGGTACGACAGAAATCGAGAAAGGTATCAAGGTCACGCCCGTAAGCCATGATGGTGTGTTCGGAAAAACGACGCTCATCGCATAGGTGGGCAATAAAACCAATCAGACGAGTTGGCTCAGGCCCCACCACGCCCAGGTTTCGTGAGTTTTGGTCGAGACGCGAAGGAGGCTTTCGTGTTTCATCTTTCTTGACTTTACTCATGGCGACGGATTCCATCTTCAGCGTATATAATACGGAAAGTTTGTTAGACCGGAAACGTACTACTATACTCTCACCTTGCCCATCACGGTGAGTAGCACCAATTTACCACTTATGCTAGAAAATCAATCATCCACGATAACCTGCCGGCTGACTCACGCCAACCAAAGCGCCCTACTCCAAAAGCAAGGAGAAACCCTTGCTTTTATCGATATCGATAACACTTGCCCAAGAATCCTGATTGACGCGACGCAGAGTTATCAACCCATGGAAGGTTTTGGTTTCTCGCTAACGGGTGGGAGCGCCTACCTAATTAATCATCTGTCACTATCGGTAAAGGATGCCTTATTGAGAGAGATTTTCTCAACCGATGGTGAAGGTATTGGCGTAAGCTATCTACGAATCAGTATCGGTGCGTCGGATCTGAGCGAGAAGACCTTTTCGTATGATGATATGCCTATCGGTCAAATCGATCCGGAACTGACTCAGTTTAATTTAGAGGCTGGTGACCGCGATCTTATTCCTGTGCTTCAGGAGATTATTGCCATCAACCCGCAGATTAAGATTATGGGGACACCTTGGTCTGCTCCGCCGTGGATGAAAGACAACAACAGTTTTACCGGAGGAAGATTACTTCCAGAATGTTACCGAGTATATGCCGATTATTTCGTCAAATATATTCAGGCCATGAAGGATCGGGGCATTCCTATTCATGCCATTACGCCGCAGAACGAACCGCTGAACCATAAAAATGAGCCCAGCATGGAGATGACTGCGGAGGAACAGGCCGACTTTATCAAGAACCATTTAGGTCCCGCCTTGCAGAACGCCGGGTTACAGAATGTCGAAATATTCTGTTGGGACCACAACTGCGATGTTAAAGAC
>CAUYUB010000122.1:0-32368 GCA_963575685.1 Gammaproteobacteria bacterium
GTTCCCGCACTTGGTCGTCCTCCTGGTCGTCCAGAAGGTCGGCCTTGTTTAAGACGATCAGCGCGGGGATCCCCAGGGTCTCAGCCGCGACCAGATAGCGGTCGATGAGGTGTTCGGAGAGGTACGGGCGGGGGGCGGTGACCACCACCAAGCGATCAACATTGGCGGCGAGGGGACGAAGCCTTCCTTGCGCGTCCGGTCGGCCGAGGAGGGAGCGGCGTGGCAGCAGGGCCACTACGACACCACTGGCGTCAGGCGCCTCCTGCCAAACCACCCGATCGCCGCTGACGGGTAATTCCAAGTGGCGGCGGGGATAGCAGTGGTGGACCCCGCCGGCACCGTCTTCAACCTCCAGATTGCCACCGTGATTGGTGATGACGAACCCTTCTTGCTCAGGGCCGAGGTGTGCCTCCTCCAGCATTCCCTCAGCCTGTGTCGCTTTACGGTCGAGGCGTGCCCGGCGTTCCTCCTGAACCTTTTGCACCCGCCAAGTCTGGCGGCGGGTGAGATGATAGCTAGGCATCCCCTACGCTCACGGCGTAGGGAAATGATAGAACTGGTTATTCAAATAGGTTACCACCCCGGCGATGTCCTCATCCGTCCAGTTGGCTTTGGAGGGGATCTCGCAACGCTTCACCTGTTGGCCCAAGGCTTTGAGGCTGGTGACGAAATGGTTGGGACGGCGATAAACGGTAGAGTCATGGCACGATTGGCACTGCTGTTGGTGGAGTTGTTCCCCATGGTTGATATCGGCCGCCAGGGCTGGAGAGATTCCGAGGATGGTCCCGGTTAGGACCGACAAGGTCAAGATTCGCTTCATGGCTTGTTATCCTATTGATAGTGATTGGAAGTCTGTTTTTTTAGATTAGAAGAAAAAAGAACAATAGTTACGATTTAGTGAATCTATGCTTTTTCAGTAATCCGCGCGATTCGGATTGGGGCGGGTGGGTGGCTGTCGTAGAAGGCGGAATAGAGGGGGTCCGGGGTCAGTGTGCCGGCGTTTTCTCGATACAGCCGCAAGAGGGCCTCGCGCAGGGCGTAAGGCGCTTCCGTCGTGCGGCAGGCAAAATCGTCGGCCTCGAATTCGTGGGCACGCAGGACGTAGGCCAACAATGGTTGTACGAATAGGGCAAAGAGCGGGACCACCAGCAGAAACAGCACCAGTGCTGCATGGGATGAAGGCGTATCGACGCCCAGGCCCTGATAGAACGAAGGTTGATGGATGAGATGGCCGAGCGCGGCGAGACCCACGAGGCTGATTGTCCCGATCAGTAGCCAGCGTTTAAATACATGATGACGACGAAAATGGCCAAGCTCGTGGGCCAATACCGCTTCTACCTGAAGCGGTGACAAGGATTCGAGGAGGGTATCGAAAAAAACAATGCGTTTATGATTCCCGAATCCCGTGAAATAGGCATTGCCATGGCTGGAACGGCGCGAACTATCCATAACAAAAACTTCGTCGGTACGGAATCCGCAACGCTCCATCAGCGCCACTACCCGCGTGCGAAGTTCTTCGTCGGCGAGCGGGGTGAATTGGTTGAAGAGGGGCGCGATGAGGGTGGGATAGGCCCAGGTCATGAATAGTCCGAAACCCATCCAAGTGGCCCAGGTATAAAGCCACCAGGCAGGACCGGCGGAGTCCATGAGCCATAGCACTACCCATGCCAAGGGGATCCCAAACAGTGCGAATAGGAGGATCTGCTTGATGGTATCAGTGATGAATATTCGTGGTGTAATCCGGTTGAAACCGAAACGTTCTTCCAGGACAAAAGTACGATAGAGGGCCAATGGTAGGTCGAGGATGGACATGATCAGGGCAATGCTTACCACAAAGGCGGTACCGGCCCAGAGCGGGGAGGGGAGGGCGGTGCTCCAGTAATGGTCGATGGCGTTGAGTCCGCCGCCTAGGGTCCAGAGCAACAGCAACACCGCCCCAATCACTTCTTCCACGCGCAGTAGACGGGTCTTGGCCACCGTATAGTCGGCGGCCTTCTGGTGCGCATCCAGCGGGATGCGGTCGCGAAACGCCTCTGGCACAGCGGCACGATGGCGAGAGACATAGGCCGCTTGGCGGGAGAGCAACCACAACTGTAAGGCGAGCCCGACCCCGAGGGCGACGAGGACAGCGAGGGTATATGGATTCATGGAGATTCGCTCGCGGTCAGAGGGTTAACGCTTGGCCTCGCACTGCTCGGCTATCGGGGCCAATCAAGTAGAGTAACGCCGCGACTGCGGTTTCAGGGAGGGGTACGGTATTCGGGTCTTCACCAGGATAGGCGCGCGCTCGGAGCAGGGTACGCAGACGTCCTGGGTCCAGGCTGTTGACCCGGATCGGTTCGTTTTCCAATTCGTCGGCGAGGATTTCCATGAGTCGCTCCATACCAGCTTTCGCGACGGCATAGGCCCCCCAATAGGCCCGCCCGCGTCGGGCCACGGCATCGGAGACAAAAACCATGGAGGCATCGGGAGCACGGGTGAGTAGGGGAAGGCAGGCCCGTGTCAACAAGAACGGGGCATGAAGATCCACTTGGAGGGTCCGGTTCCAGACCTCTGGGGTGTAGTGGGCCACCGGTGACAGTACGCCAAGGGTGGCGGCGTTATGTACCAAGCCATCCAAGCGTCCCAGTTCTTGTTCCAGGTGATCGGCGAGTTGGGCGTATTCACGAAAGGTGGCGGTCTCTAGGTTGACCGGTACCAGTGCGGGGCGTGGATGACCCGCCGCTTCAATGGCGTCATAGACCTGTTCCAGTTTGGCCTCGGTGCGCCCGAGCAGAACGACCGTGGCGCCATGGGCGGCGCAGGCGAGGGCGGTGGCGCGCCCAAGGCCATCTCCCGCACCAGTAATCAGTATTACCCGGTCTCGGAGTAGGTCGGCAGGGGCTTGGTAGGTACGCAGGGAAATATCGGTCATGGTTGGTGTTTAATCCATGAGGCTGATGATGGGTTTTATCAGGGCAGGGACAATGAAGGCCTGATTCCCACGCTCCAGTGTTGGAACGTGGGAGCAAGAATTGACGGAAGGGTGCGCTCGACGGGTTGCACCCGATGCCAATGCGCAATCCTATCCCCCTCCGAATTTCATATCCTCGAAAAACCGCCGGACACCATCGAACCAGGTATGGGCGCGGGGATTATGTTTCTCGTCGCTGCTCCGCAGGCTGCTCTCGAATTCTTGAAGCAGATCTTTCTGTTTACGGGTCAGATTGACTGGTGTTTCGATCACGACCCGACATAGCAGATCACCGGGAGGTCCTCCATGGACTGAGCGTACCCCCTTGCTGCGCAAACGGAAAACTTTGCCGCTTTGGGTCTCGGGAGGAACCTTGAGTTTGACTCGACCATCCAGGGTGGGTACGTCCAATTCTCCGCCCAGTGTGGCGACCACGAAACTGATCGGAACCTCGCAGTGGAGGTCATTTTCTTCACGGGAAAAGATGGGGTGTTCCTTGACCTGGATCTGGACATAGAGATCACCCGACGAACCCCCATGCTCGCCGGCCTCTCCTTCTCCCGCCAAACGGATCCGATCGCCGGTATCTACTCCGGGCGGGACTTTGACGGAGAGTGTCTTTTGATCTTGGACGCGGCCGCGTCCACTGCAAGTGGGGCAAGGGTCCTGAATTACCTGGCCACGGCCATGACAACGCGGGCAGGTCTGTTGTACCGAGAAAAATCCCTGCTGCATCCGCACCGCCCCGCGACCGTTGCAGGTGGCGCAGGAGCTGGGTGAGGTACCGCGTTTGGCTCCGGTCCCATTGCAGGCCTCGCAGGCCAGCATGGTGGGTACCCGGATCTTGACCGTGGTCCCGAAGACCGCCTCTTCCAGAGACAGGTCCAAGGTATAACGGAGGTCGGCGCCACGGTAAGAGCGGTTGGTTCCGCCCGCACCACCACCAGCCGCTCCCCCACGATTTCCGAAGATGTCGCCGAAGACATCGCCGAAGATCTCGGAGAAATTCGCCCCGCTAAAGCCCGCACCAGCGCCAGCACCAGCCGAGGAATCCACTCCGGCGTGGCCGAATTGGTCGTACGCTGCCCGTTTGCGCGGGTCGGTGAGCATCTCGTAGGCTTCCTTGCACTCCTTAAATTTCTCTTCAGAATCCTTGTCGCCCGGATTGCGATCAGGGTGATATTTCATGGCGAGACGCCGGTAGGCCTTCTTTATGTCAGCCTCGGCGGCATTCTTCGCTACTCCTAGGATCTCGTAATAGTCTCGCTTAGCCATTGCACAGTCGCCGGGCGGCATCGCCCATGGTCATATAAATGGATACGCACAACCCCGAGTGTGCCCTAATGGACGCACCCGTGGTTGTGTATCGAATTGCTTTAATTTTTGGTTACCGGTTTACCGTTATTTCTTGCCGCGACTGACTTCCTCGAATTCGGCATCGACGACATCCCCGTCTCTTCCCTTATCTCCACCCCGGCCACCTGTTTCCGGGCCGTGGCCATGACCACCTGGGCCACCAGGTCCACCGGTTGGACCGCCACCGGTCTGCGCATAGATCTGCTCCGCCATCTTACTGGCGGCCTCGGACAGAACCCGTGCCTTGGTCTCAATGACGCTCTTGTCATCGCTCTTGAGTACCTGTTCCAGGTCGCGCATAGCCGATTCAATGGCGGCCCGCTCGGTTCCACTCACCTTTTCACCCAAATCAGCGAGTGACTTCTTGGTGGCATGGACCAAAGCATCGGCTTGGTTACGGGTATTAATCAATTCTTGGAACTTACGGTCTTCGGCGGCGTGGGCTTCCGCGTCCTTCACCATGCGGTTGATCTCATCCTCGGACAGACCGCTGGAGGCGCGGATGACGATCGACTGTTCACGGCTGGTGGCCTTGTCCTTGGCAGAGACATTAAGGATACCGTTGGCGTCGATGTCGAAGGTGACCTCGATCTGGGGTACCCCGCGCGGTGCGGGAGGAATGCCGGATAGGTCGAAACGGCCGAGCGACTTGTTGGCCCCCGCCATCTGCCGCTCGCCCTGGAGGACATGGACGGTTACCGCGGTTTGACCATCCTCGGCCGTGGAGAAGACCTGGTTAGCACGGGTCGGGATGGTGGTGTTCTTATCGATGAGCTTGGTCATCACCCCGCCCAGCGTCTCGATTCCCAACGATAGCGGAGTAACGTCGAGCAGCAGGACATCCTTGACCTCGCCACCCAATACGCCAGCCTGAATGGCTGCACCCACCGCCACCGCTTCATCAGGGTTCACATCCTTGCGTGGCTCACGGTTGAAGATGCGCTTGACTACTTCCTGGACCTTGGGCATCCGGGTCTGGCCACCGACCAGGATGACCTCATCAATCGCGGAGGCTGATAGTCCGGCATCTTTGAGGGCGATCCGGCATGGCTCCACGGTCTTCTCGATCAAGTCCTCGACCAGGGATTCGAGCTTGGCCCGGGTGAGCTTGTAATTGAGATGCTTGGGACCACTGGCATCGGCTGTGATGTAGGGCAGGTTGATGTCGGTCTGTTGGCTGGACGAAAGCTCAATCTTTGATTTTTCCGCCGCTTCCTTCAGGCGTTGCAGGGCGAGCGGGTCGTTGCGCAGGTTGATGCCGCTCTCACGTTGGAACTGTTCCACCAAGTGGTCGATGACGCGCTTGTCAAAGTCCTCGCCACCCAGGAAGGTGTCACCGTTGGTGGAGAGTACCTCGAACTGATGTTCGCCCTCGACCTCGGCGATCTCAATGATGGAGACATCGAAGGTGCCGCCGCCAAGGTCGTAGACCGCGATCTTGGAGTCTTTGCCGCGCTTCTTGTCCATGCCATAGGCCAGCGCCGCTGCGGTCGGCTCATTGATGATGCGCTTGACCTCCAGTCCGGCGATGCGTCCTGCCGCCTTGGTCGCCTGACGCTGGGAATCGTTGAAGTAGGCGGGCACGGTGATGACCGCCTCGGTGACCGCCTCGCCCAGGTAATCCTCGGCGGTCTTTTTCATCTTCATCAGGACCCGTGCCGAAACTTCGGGTGGGGCCATCTTCTTGCCGTTGACCTCGATCCAGGCGTCGCCGTTGTCGGCACGCGCGATGGCGTAGGGCACCATCCCCATGTCGCGTTTTACCACCTCATCTTCAAAACGGCGGCCGATGAGACGTTTGATGGCGAAGAGGGTGTTCTTGGGGTTGGTCACCGCTTGGCGCTTGGCGCTCTGACCCACAATCACCTCGGCATCGCCGGTGAAGGCGACGATGGAAGGGGTGGTGCGATCACCCTCGCTGTTTTCGATAACTCGGGGTTTGCCACCTTCCATTACGGCTACACAGGAGTTGGTGGTCCCTAGGTCGATACCAATAATTTTTCCCATCTAATTTCTCCGGTTATGGTGTGCGTCGGGGGCAGAGCCCGCTCGCGTGGGTATATTTGGTTGTCTCGTTTCGCCCGAGGACGGCTCCGTAGCGGTCGCTCCTGAGGTGCGATTGGCGAAAACGGGACGGTCGTTGGGTTGTGGTATGGGGATGCCCGTTGTCTATTTCAAGACTATCCACCCTTTTGTGTCTCTCCCGTCCCTCCATTTTCTGTAGGAGGCACTGCCTGAGAGACAATCACCATGGCCGGACGGATGAGGCGTTCGTTCAGGGTATAGCCCTTCTGGTAGACCATAAGTACGGTGTTGGGGGGTACTGCAGCGCTTGGTTGGACGGTCATGGCTTGATGCCGTTCGGGGTTAAAGCGTTCGTTGACGGGATTGATCTCACGAATGCTGAACTTACCCATGGCAGTAGTCAGCATTTTCAGGGTGAGGTCAATTCCCTCGCGTAGTTTGGTCACATCGGCGGCAGCCGTGGTTTCCGCGACCGCAGAAAGCCCCAATTCCAAGCTGTCTTTGACCGGCAAAAGCTCCATCGCAAATCGTTCTAAAGCAAACTTGTGGGCGTTTTCCACGTCCCGTTCGGCGCGGCGGCGCACATTCTCCAGCTCGGCCCGAGCGCGTAGCAGGTCGTTCCAGTGGGCATCGGCCTTGCCGCGGGCGTCTTCGATCAGCCGGCGCAATTCCACACTATTCGGTTCCCATTGGTTCTCCCTGTTTTCTTTCTTATCATCCTCCGCGGATGGGGAAGTGCCGGTGCCGGCCGCCTCAGCGGCGGCCGTGGGAGCAGAGAGCGGCTCCTGGTCGTTGCGCGAGGCAACGCTCGGTTCTGTTTCCATAGGGTCTCCAGACATGGCCGCTCCCCGCGCAGGAGCGGGGGGCGGGTCGACTAACGGTTAGGAATGCAGGAATGTGGGGACTCAAGCGTGGTGATTCAAGGCCGCGCCGAGGAGCGCGGCGGCCAGCTCGACGATGGGGAGTACCCGCTCGTAGGGCATCCGGGTCGGACCAATGACGGCGACTACCCCCAAGACCTGGCCGTCCGCGGTATAGGGGGAGGTGACGACGCTGCACTGCTCCAAAAGATGGCAACCCGATTCGGCACCGATGAAGACCTGGGTCCCTTCTCCGGCGAGGCATTGGTCCAGTAGATGGAGGATGTCGCGTTTGCGGCTAAATGCCTCGAAAAGCCGTCGCAATTCTTCTCGCCCCTCGATATCCAGACACCCAAGCAGGTTTTCCTCTCCGACCAGTACGTAGTCATCCGGGGCGGGTGGGATCTCGAAGGCTACCGTTCCTACCGCCATTAGGGCGCTATCCATACACTGGCGGTCTTCCTGCATCTCCTGCAGCAGTCGGGCACGAACCGACTCCAGCGTCTGACCGGCGAAGGTCTCGTTGAGATAACGCGCTGCCCGGTCCAGTTCAGCGGTGGTATAGCTCCGCTCGGTGTGGATGACGCGGTTACGTACCTCGCGTTCGTTGACGACCAAAATCGCCAGTACCCGTCGCTCCGATAGCGCGAGGAAGGCCACTTGACGGAGCACCATGGCATCCTGGCGCGGCACCATCACCAAGCCTGCGAAGCGGGTCAGCCCCGACAACAACGCTGAGGTGGAGGCCACCAGTTCGCCGATACTCTGGTCGGGACCGAGGTGGCTACGCCAACGTTGCAGCTCCCGCCCCGGAGGTGGCTGCAGGGTCATCAGGTGGTCTACAAAATAGCGATAGCCTAGAACCGTGGGTACCCGTCCCGAGGAGGTATGGCGGGAGGCCAATAGTCCCATTTCTTCCAGGTCGGCCATCACGTTGCGAATGGTTGCGGGGCTCAGTTCGGCAGCCAGGTCCCGCGCCAAGATGCGCGATCCGACCGCCTTACCCTCACGGATATAACGTTCCACCATCACCTTCAGGAGGTGGCTGGCGCGTTCGTTGAGTACAATCTCGGTCACGATGGGAAAGTAACAACCTGAGCAGCGGCTTGAGGTATCAGCAAAAGGCTGCGGGAAGGGAGAGTCCCGGAGGTGGTGATATCCTAGTAAAAATCTAAGTTTTATCCGCAAGGAGCGGGGATGGAAAGTACCCACGGCTTCGGTTCGTGTCAAGGGTGCGCCTATCTCAGCAACGGGTCACGATCTGGCAGCATAAACATGCTATCTTTTTTGCACATTAGAGACATGATCGGAATCGGAAGCTGCATTGCCGAGAATTTCCGATAATTCTAATGGTAATTCGCTATGTATGCCACCCCCTTCGCTATTCCAAAAGTCCCAAATTTAGACCCTTCCATGGATATCCCCTCCAATACACCGTTCCATAACATTGGGTTGCTTGCCAGATACGCGGATCCGATCGTCTGTGAGACCATGATTAACTTGGTCACTACCCTCAAGAGTCGGGGCCGCAACGTCTTGCTGGATGAACGTGGTGCCCAGTTGACCAACTACCACGAGGCGCATGTCAGTACCCTGCGATCCATCGGTGAGACTTGTGACCTGGTCATCGTGGTGGGCGGCGATGGGACGTTGCTCAATGCTGCCCGTAGCTTGGCGAGTTACAACGTACCGTTGTTGGGAATAAACCTTGGTTATCTAGGTTTCCTGGCGGATATCCCTCCCCAGGCCATGGAGGAGACCCTGGATGCTGTTCTCAACGGTCATTATGAGTCGGAAGAGCGCTGTCTGTTGCACGCTACGGTGTTGCGGAGTGGCGAGCAGATCAGCGACAGCGATGCTTTTAACGACGTGGTGATCCACCGTTGGAACGTGGCGCGGATGATTGAATTCGAGACTTATGTCAACAATCGTTTCGTCTATAGCCTGCGCGCCGACGGTCTGATCATCTCCACGACGACTGGTTCCACCGCTCATGCCCTGTCTGCCGGCGGGCCTCTCATCTATCCTACGCTGCCTGCTACCTTGATTGTTCCCATTTGTCCCCATACGGTGAGTACTCGTCCTCTGGTTGTACCGAGTGAATCTACCATCGAGATTGTTTTGAGCGATAGTAACTATGAACACGCGCAAGTAACCTGCGACGGCCAGATTAACCTGGGTCTGGCGTCCGGCGATCGGGTGGTAATTCGCAAACGTGATGGTTGTGTTCGCCTAATTCACCCGGAGGGTTACGATTATTTCCGGATCTTGCGGGAAAAGCTCCATTGGAGCAAAAAACTCGTCGGTTCCCGGGAGCCTCTGTAGGAGCCTTTTCGTTTCGCTCTCTGGGCGAAGTTGAAGGGAACGCCACCTGTCTGTAGCAGACGGAGCCAGTAATGTCGCGATGGTTACAGAATATCCTGCCAATCTTGGCGGTGGTGGCGCTGCTGTTGGTTCTGACGATGGTCAAGCGTGAGTCACCCGCGCCGCCGGAGGTATCCGGGACCATCTTCCTGGACCCCCCGCGGGCGCTGTCTCCGTTCTACCTCATCGATCAACACGGTGCGGTAATCGATCGCGCGCGTCTGGAGGGCCGTTGGACCTTGCTTTTCTTCGGTTATCTCAATTGCCCTGAGGTCTGCTCTGCGACGTTGGCGGCGCTCGCTGCCGCTCAGGAACAGTTATCGATTATTGATGCGGGTAGTGAAGAGCTTCAGGTGATGTTCGTATCGGTGGACCCCCATCGAGATACCCCCGAGGCAGTAGCCCGCTACCTGAGTCGTTTTAACGCTGCCTTTGTGGGGGCGGTAGCCGAACCTACGGCCCTGTCCGGATTGGGCGATCAATTTGGGGTGACCTGGCGGCGGGGGTCGGATCAGCCGGGAGGCGGGTACTCCGTAGAACACAGTCCGATGATTTTCGTGATCAATCCAGATGTGCAGTGGTGTGCGTCACTTTCGCCTCCTTTGAAGGCTTCCCTGCTTACCGAAGCGGTACGGGCGATTCGGACGAAGAATGAGCTGGTGGATTGATGGGCGCCTCTCCACGAAACACACGAAATATCATCACCTAACCTAATGTTTTCGTGTGTTTCGTATCGTTACATTTGCGTTGGTGAGTATTGTATTAGGGGATGACGACGTTGGCCTTGCTGTGCAGCTCTTGGACGTAGCGGCGGAGGAGTTCCTGCTGCATAGCGGCACGGAGGCGTTCTTTGACCTGATCGAATTCAGGGGGATGGGCCGGGCGTTTGTCCGTCACCTCCACCACCTCCCAGCCATTGGATACTTCAATAGGGTCGGAGACCTTACCCTGCGTGAGTTTAGCCAGCTCTTGGGCTATCTGCGGCGACATCGGGGCTATCCAGCCGATATCGCCCCCCTTCTTTGCGCTCTCGGTATCCAGGGATTGGAGAGCTAAGTCGGCGAATGATTTTCCCTCACGGGCCTGAGAGGCGATCCGCTCGGCCTCATCCTGTGTCTTCAAAAGGATGCGACGAACCTTAAATTCCTCTTTGGGGAAGCTCTTTGCCCAGTTTTCATACTGTTCGTGCAACACGGAATCTCTGATGGGATTCTCCTTTAAGAAGCTGTCCGCTCCGGCGGCAAACAGGATCTGGCGGGTGTTCGCAACGATAGCGGCCTTTACCTCCGGTTCACGGTCCAGCTTCTTTTGTTTGGCGGCCTGGATAATGAGTTCTCGGGCGACCAGTTCCTCTGTGATCGCACGGCGGTTCTGTTCGTTATTGGCGAGCGTAGGATTACCCTTGAAAACCTGGTCTACATCCCTATTAGAGATGACCTCTTTATCCACCTTGGCAGCATAATCGGCTGCCAAGACAGGGGTTCCAAAGGCGACGAGCAGACTTGAAAGGATTGCGACGGTACGGCAAGGGGACATGGTGCTCTCCATGGAGACGGTATTAGGGTTTACGTGTTGTTGTTTATAGTAACGCAACATCCTGGGGACTTCCTACCGGTAAACTCAACTTTTTGGGTCGGTCCAGCGGCTCTGGTAGTCGGAGGGATGAGTGAGTGAGCCTCTTATTTTGCCAGTAGCGCGGCTATCTCGACCTCGGTCATGTCAGTGATCTGAGCAATTTCAGCGGTTCCCAGCCCCAGGTGGTGTAGTTTTCGCACCATCACTTCAGTTTTCTCGGCGATTCTCTGTACGATTGCGTCCCTTTCCTGCGTGATTGCATCCCGTTCCTGCACGATTGCGTCCTTCTCTTGCACGATTGTGTTCTTTTCTTGCAAGGCTGCGTTCTTTTCTTGTAAGGCTGCGTTCTTTTCTTGTAAGGCTGCGTTCTTTTCTTGCAAGGCTGCGTCCTTCTCTTGCACGATTGCGTCCTTCTCTTGCACGATGGCGTCCCTCTCTTGCACGATTGCGTCCCTCTCTTGCACGATTGCGTCCCTCTCTTGCACGGCTATGTTCTTTTCATGCAATGCTGCGTCTTTTTCTTGCAAGGCGGCATCCTTTTCCTGCAAGGCGTGTTGCCATTCCTGTCGTGCTGTTTGTTCTTGCTGGCGTGCCTGTTCCCACTCCAGTCGGATGGTGCGTTGCTCCCGAAGATATTCTTGCCGCGCCTGGTAGGCGTAATAGTTACGTTCCTTTTCTGAAAAGGCGCTCAATGTATTCATGGCTTGCCTCATTTCGTCAGTATTCATCCAGCTGGGTAATGCTGAATCGTCTAGTTGTTCTCCGTCTTTGAAAAGCTTCAGCCAGCGCTCTTCCTCGGTTTTGATGCGCTCGGCTGCGAATTTCGGCAATTCGAGAAGGTAGATCCCCCCGTGTTCGAACAATACTCGCCCCTGATCGTCCCGTAGCTTGATCTTATGCTCGTAATCACCATCATCCTTGATTAGGTTTTCGGCAAGCAGCCAGATCGAATAGGTCGGTTTCAACAGGAGGTAGTCTTGTCCGGCCTTCAGTTGTTGGCTGTAAATATCGCACCAGTTATAAATGATTCGAGCAGGCAGGTTGCTGTAATAAAGCATCTGGATTTCAACCTGATATATTCGTCCATGGCGATCTCTTGCCTTAATATCGACAATGCTAAGTTTGTCGCCGATGAGTTCTTTGTCGTTATAGGGGTTAAGAATATCGACGTAAGTAATCGGGGCGCTCAAATCAGTACGCAGCATTGCGTTGAGGAAGTGAATCAACAGATTGCGATTTTCCTCGGAACCGAGTAGGGCCTTGAAGACGCAATCGATTTTGGGGTCGATGCGGTGTTGCATGGGATGTTCCTCTGTCTGTAAATATCTCGCCTTTGAGGTCTCTACCGTTTTTATCTATTCCTGCATGGTGTCCGAGATACTGATGCCGTTCTGCCAATCGAAATTGACGTTGGTGTTATAACGACCAGTAATGGCATCTATTCCGTCAGGGGGGGGGAGGATAGCGCAATACCACTACTCGTCCTTGGCCGCCGACACCTGCATTAGTGGCGTTGTCTGCACTTTTGACCCAACCGAGGGCTACCTGTTTTTCGACGGTGGTGTCATTGGTAAGGTCGCGTTGTACCTTGCAGGTCTGGTTACCCCAGGTAGTTGGGTCGCCAGTGTTGCGTAGAACAGCCCAAACCTCAAATTCCTGTTGATTCTGGCCGGTAGCCTGGACGATGTAATCGAGTGCGGAGTCGGTATTATCCAGAGTGCAAGTACCGCCAGGGCAACTTTGGCACTGAGTATTATTGGCGCCATTAATCTGAATAGCATGGCAGACCACCAGGAAGCAAAAATCCCCAATACCTTTAAGATCGACTCCTAGATCGCGCTTGATGTCTGTTTCGTCAGTGGTTTGTAAGTAAGAGCCACGTTCGTTAAAACGGGCCTTTTCCCGTGCGGCGATAGCCATAAGATAGGGTTTGGCCTCGTCTAGGTGCCCCTGTAAAACATAGAGTTGGAACCTGGGGATACCGATCGCGGCAAGAATCCCAATGATGCTCATGACTACCAATAGTTCGATGAGCGTAAATCCATCCCGCAGTTGTTGCCATTGATGAGGTATGGGAATAATTCCGAGGCTTGGGATAGGAGGGGGGGTTCTGTTTCTCATTATCGAAAAAATCTCCGTTTCTGGATTGTGGGCGTCGTTAATTTTGTCTTTAATCTAGAGTAAGTGTATACCCCCCCAATAAATATGACAATTTATTGATTGAGGAAAAAGAGCGTGGGATATACGAGGGGTTGCTGCAAGATTTTGTTTTTCCAGTACTATGGCAGTCAGTCTCATCTGAGAAAAGCGGGAAGATTACAATGTGAAGAATCACTTGACCTTGGACTGTACGGGTGATTAGAGTATCAGTCTACAAAAAAGTTTTAAACGTCACTAATCGGTTTTCCTAGTAAAGAATTTAGCCAGCAGAGTGAGGGGGGGGGATGAGTAAGGTACGAGCGGGTCGTCGTAAGTGGCGGACGGTGGTGGCTGGGGCGTGTCTGGTCGGGTTGTTGGGAGGGCAGGGGGGCTGGGCAGCTGATATCCCATGGCGTAGCGAGCCTTTTGAACGCAGTGTGGTCGACGAAGACTTACAAGATGTGTTAAGCCGTTTGTTACGTCAGAATGACTCAAAGATGGTGGTGATCTTCAAGCCTGGGATATCCGGCAAAGTTACTACTGATTTTCGGGCCATGAATATCCCCTTGCAGGGTGCCTTTAATAAGCTCATGGAAGAGAACTCCTTGTCTTACTCCTATGACCCTGCATCTAATAATCTCACCGTTTTTCCGACCCTTACCAGTAAGCGAGATCTGATTTCGTTGCGCTATATGTCCCCTGGAGAGGTAAAGGCGGCGTTGGGTCGCTTTGGTATGCTCTCCGACCGAGTATCGGTGACGCCGGATGTGACGACCAACTCCCTGTTAGTGTATGGCACAACCCAAGCCGTGAGTGAGGTTGCAAATACTGTCGCCAAGTTGGAAGCAGGTGCCGCCGAACGTCAGAAAAATGAGGAAAATACAGGGAAAATACGCGAGAATGACGCCAAGCTGCGTGAGAGCGACGCCAAGTTGCGCGAGCAGACCGTCCTTATGCGCGAGCGCGAACTGCGTGTGAAGTGTGCCGAAGAACAGGCAGCGGCGCAGATGTCGCGGCAGGTGGAAGTTATTCCGGTACGTTACGCCAGTGTGGGTTCTACTACCCTTACCTTCCAGGGAGAAAAGGTCAGTGTGCCCGGTATGGACGAGACCCTGCGTGCTCTGATGGATGAACCCGCAAACAAGTCTCCCGCGAGGAAGGGAGGAGAGACGGAGCAAGAGCGGATTAATGACCGTATGGCGGATCGTATGGTTGACCGTATGACCGCGTCTTCCACTGTGGCCCAGTCTTCCTCCTCGGTTTCCTGTGGCAGTATCAAGCCTATCCTGTCTACTGATTTACGTACCAATTCGGTGATAGTGCAGGCTCCGCCCGATGTCATCGCTGATGTGAAGAAGATGGTCCAGGCTTTGGACAAACCCATGCCGTTAATCGACCTTGAAGTAATGATTGTCCAAGCGGAAGCGGGGACGAGTCGTAACCTTGGAGTACAGTGGGGGGCGGCCGCTTCCGATCGTAATGGCAATGCAGGTGGTATCAGCACTGGAGCGGGAGCAGGGGCGTTGGCGGCAGGAGCGGCGGGGAATATTGCGTCATTTTATGGGACGCCGATGAGTAATGGATCAACATCGATTCTTAATACGACTGGCACTACTTTATCATCTAGCCAAACAGCTTCGGGGCCAGGTTATTCTAATTCTGCGGCGTATATTGCCCAAATGAATTCGGTGACAGGTAATATCTCTGGTTATCAGCAAACAACAGCCAATAGTACCACCCCCATCACCGATCCCATCACTCTTCTCCCTCTAGCGGGAGGTCCAGGAAGTGGCCTTCTCTCCTACGTTTTTCAGGGTACTCGCGGCGCCCTGGCGGCGCAGCTTAATGCCCTGAAGCAGCAGAATAAGAGCCAGGTTTTGGCTTCCCCCCATGTGGTAACGCTGAATAATATCTTGGCTAAGATCACCAGCAAGCGTAAGGTTAGCATCCCTATTACCACCGGTGACGGTACTCGTTCCGATATCAAGACGGTGGATGCTGGGTTGGAGATGCATATTACTCCGAGTCTGATTCGTGAAGATGCGCCTGGCGTTAAGCAAATGGTTAGGCTCAATATCGACGCCAAGAATTCCTCCTTCACCGCTGCACTCCAGACGGATGAGAAGGAGGTACAGAGCAACGTTATCGTTCCTGATGGATCCACCTTTATCTTGGGTGGGTTATTTCAGGATAATCACTTAGAGGGTGATAGCGGGGTATTGGGGTTGATGGATATCCCGGTGATAGGGGGACTGTTTCGCAGCAAGAATGCGGACATGAATCGTAGCGAGACCATCTTCTTCATTACTCCCAAGCTGGTGGACCACAAGACGCTGACGGCCTATGACGTTGGAACGCGTGACTACATGTACCACCAAAAGGCGAGTTTGGAGCAAGACCGTCGTTCCCTTCAGGCGCATCCCGGTAGTAGCCGTCGGATGGTAGAGGATGAGTGAGATGGAAGAACGTCTGTTGATTTCCGTGAATTGGGTGGTTGGTACCGTCGCTTTGCTTGCTGGGTTAGCATGGCCATTTGTTAATGTCCAGATGGTCATCCCGGCGATGCGCGCCGAGGCGGAGGGGACTATTCGGGCTTTGGTGAATGCTGAACGGCAACTCCCTGATTTACAGCGGCCCTTAGCCTTGTTTATGGAGTCTGCCCTTCCCCCAGAGTTGTCTCAGAAGATAAGTCTGCCTCGAGATAGGCATTACGAATATGAGGCATTTGTCAATGAGAAAGGGGCTCTGGTCCTACGTGCCTACACCAAACCCCCCGAAGTTTTGAATGGCCGTCTTATTCCTGGGGTTTATGAGCTTACGATGGATGCCGCTGATGGCCACTGGTTGGGGTTGTCTGGTTCAAAACGCAGTCTGTTCTAAGGTATTAAGATATAAGGTATCTAAATAGAGCTTTTTGAGGATCAGCAAATGACGAATTTGGGTAGGGTAACAATAATGGTAATTACGGCATTTCTGACCGCATGTACGGAACAGAATGTCCGCGAGGAAGAGGTGGAAACGCATCCCAGCGCAGTAACGGAATCGCTGGAAATGCCGGCTTCCGCTGTCCCAACCTGGAAGATTGGCGACACTTGGCACTATAGCGATGGTTATGGATTGAAAGTTTCAACAATTCAGGGAGAGGATACTACTTTCCAGCGCCTAGACACTCCGAATGATTGGTTGATGCGTCGGGGTCTGTTCAAGGTACGCTCGAAGCAAGGTGATACCTACCGGGAAGTGGTATACCGTACGAAGGACCCTGCAGAACTATTCCCCCTCGTTGTGGGCAAGCAGGTGGTGTTTTCCGAGGAATATCTACGTGCTGGAGAGCTGGTTCGGCATAACACCTCTTGGACTGTAGAAGGACAGGAGACGATCCAGGTCCCGGCGGGGACTTTTAACTGCTGGGTATTGGTGATGCGTACCCGCGGTGTCCAAAGTGATTGGACCGGTTCGGAGCGTTGGTGGTATAACCCAGAGGTCAAGCATTACGTTCGCTTGGAGTACCGTTATGGTACTGAGCCAGCCGGGGCGCGGGTCCTCATGGATTATAACGTTAAGTAATGTGATGTGTAATTACCGTACTGCAAACTTTAAATAAGGAAACTACGATGGCGTTGCTATATGTGAATGTTCGTACTGGTAAGGGTTTTACTCTGGTTGAGCTGATGGTGGTTATTGCTATCATCGGTATTTTGGCTGCGATAGGTGTACCAAGGCTGATTACTTTTGTACAAACGGCCGAGACTCAAGAAGCTGTGGAAATGATGGGAAGGATTAATGCTGCAGTGATTGGCTATGTGAGTTCGAGGAGCGGTATAAGTATGGATACTTTGGCGACCGCCCTAGATGGCAAAATTCTGACTGTCGGAGATAAGACGGTAAACACGTTAGGAGCAACAATTCCAACGCTATCGCTTCCTTCTTCTCCCAATTTTACATATACGGTGCATGTCACATCTAATGCAAAAGCAGACGGTTTGTCGAGCTGTATTACGGCCACTAAGGTCAAGCCAACAGCTGACGGCACTATAGAAACTATTACTCCGGCACAGTATGTATATGTTTCCAGTAGGCTGGCCATTGACAGCACTAGCAACCCCGCTGTACCAATTGATGGATGGGAAAACTATATTAATCGTCAAGCTTACTTTAATCCCGGCGAAACGATCGTTGCAGGTGGAACTTGTGCTACAGACGGTACTGCAGTCCAGTAATTATTTATACGTAACCGTGACGTGACTGTCTAAACATAACTGAAACTTCCCTCCTATTTTCTTCTATTGTAAAAGCAAAATAGGAGGGAAGGTGGCATATCCGCGAGGGTAGAAAACCTCAATAGCCCTAGTAGTCAGTCATACTGATGCGCAGGGATAGATTGTGAACGGACGTTTTGGGTGCCACCTACTGCACTACCCGCTCGAATCAGTATGACTAATTACTACTAACCTGTGCATTGGTTAGAGGACAGTGCCAATAGACCTTTCTGTCCCCCTGCCGGTCCGCAACGATTTATGGGTATAAGAAAAACAAAATCAAATAGTTATGTTGTTGCGTGCAAGGCGTGGGTCATGGGTCGGTAGGGCATCATTTGGCACTGTCCTGTAACCAATGCACAGGTTAGTAGTACAGAAGCGCGTAAAAACCGGTAACAACAAAACGGCAGTACATTGGCCTTCTCCTGTCTAGCGGATGTTACCGGTACTAGAGGAATGATCCTATGTACAGATACTAGATCTAGACTAGAGGAAATCCATGGCGTATAGCGATTTTACATTAGACCTTATCGGAAACCTCCCGTCGGCAGTTCCCTCAGCCACTTCAGTCCATACAAATCAGTTAGTTATACCGACAGGCGGGAGTGGGTAGGAGGTTTCCGATAATGTCTAATAGCTACTGGTGTGAAACCGTTTGACGCTGTACATGCAGCAGTCGCCATTGAGAATCATGCCCGCTACTTTTGCACTTGTGATGACAAATTGCTTAAGAAACTCAAACTATTAACTTTTGGCGAGTATACACAATTTGTATCTCCGCTTGAATTAGTAATGGAGGTTACTTCGTGAATATAGAAATAAAGCCTATGCCTCTAATCAACGAAAATGCTACCAATATCTTGATTAAGGGAATTGGTGTGGTGGACACCCTCCGCTTTCTTAATCAGTTTTCTATTGGATATGGAAATTATACGGAAGAACGACGGAAAATGGTTGATTCTATGACGTTAGATGATATTTTTTCTGGCATAGAGAAGATGAAAATGAATAATATGTAAGAGGATGGATAGCATAAATTCTGGTTCTGCGTTGTTGATATTGCCATGTTCTTCACGAATTTGTTGTTACATCATCCATATTCTCCGCGGTATGCGAAAGAAAGCTCGGCGTGCCCTGATGGAGATCGAGGATTGGGAGAAAGAGGATGTCATTGATGCCGATCAGCGGCAACGCTTGGTACGGGCACGTCAACTTGTTTACGGACAGTAGCCGATAACGAAGTCACGGAGGGTAGGTAAATGGGTCTGCCGCAATGCGATATCGCTTATTATACTTACTCGGATTACTTGCGCTGGCCCGAGGAGGTGCGCTACGAATTAATTGGGGGCAGTGCCTACCTAATGGCTGCGCCAAATCGGGTGCATCAGGAAATCCTGGGCGAAATATACTACCAAGTGCGCGGGAAACTTGAAGGAAAACCCTGCCGCGTTTATATCGCCCCCTTTGACGTACGTCTGCCCAATGCGAATGAGGCGGATGAACATGTAGATACTGTGGTGCAGCCTGATCTGTTGGTGGTGTGCGACCCCACCAAATTGGACGAGCGCGGTTTGCGTGGTGCGCCGGAGTGGGTAGTGGAGGTGTTGTCTCCGACTACCGCTGCGTACGACCAAACCGTCAAGCTTGCCGCTTATGAGTACGCTGGGGTGCCGGAGGTTTGGTTAATTCATCCTACGGATCAGATAGTTACTATTTATCGTTTAAAAGAAAAGGGCTATAGTCGCCCGCTCATTTACCAGATGCAGGGGATACTCGCGGTGACCACGCTACCGGACATTGGTATCGATTGGGAACGTGTGCGACCATTTATGATGAGTATCCTATCGAGAATCAGTTACAATTAAAATGCCTAATCCGTCATTCAAGCTGGACTAGAGGAACGTTCATTGTCCAAACCACGCTATACCGACTGGCACCCGATTGGTGAGGGGGCTTCGGCGGTGGTCTTCAAGGTTTTTGACCAGGAGTTACAACGCCTGGTTGCGATTAAGCTGCTCAAGCACGAGTGTGCGGAGCACCCGGATTTCATGGAGAGTCTGCGTCAGGAGGTGCGGATCTCTCACGACATCTACCATCGGGATATTTGTCCCATCTATGAGATCTACCGTGGTCCCTGTCCCCACGAGATGAGTTCCGCGCAGGGCGTTTGTATTGGTATTGTTATGGAGCTAATTGATGGTGGCTGTGAACTGAAAAAATGGATAAAGGACAACAGCAATCAGTTGCGTGATACCGCTAGCGAGCGGTTGGATCTATTGCGCAAAGTAGCTGCGGCCTTGGTGACGGCCCATGCCCATATCGTCCATCGTGACCTCAAACCGGCGAACATTCTGTTGCGCCAGGGCAATGTGGGGCAACCGGTAATTATGGATCTGGGAATTGCCCTGCTGGGCGCTCAGGATCGCGGTCAGGTCGCAGGGACGCCTCGTTATATGGCTCCCGAACAATTTACCGAACCGACGCGGGTGGACCAGCGGACAGATTTATTTGCCCTGGGGGTGATGGCCTATGAGATGTTTACCGGCAAAACCCCGCCAACCTCCCTCTGGGATGTGATGCGCACCGGAAAACCGCCGCGACCGCGACGGGAGGATATCCCCCGGCCGAGTAGCTATTGTGCGGGTCTCCCACCGAGTTTGGATGAAATCATCATTCGGCTGATGGCCTACGAACCAGAAGATCGACCTGGATCGGCCGCGGAGGTCTTGCAGTTGCTGGAAAGTGTGCCGGCGCCACCCTGGCCATTATCCGTTGATACGGATGGCGTGGCGCTGGAATGGATATCAGTACCAGGGGGACGCTATTTCATCGGCGCCAGCCCGAGTGATCGGTCCGCCAATGAAAACGAAAAACCTCGTCGCGAGATCGAAATCTCTCCTTTCCAGATGACTGCCTGTCCGATTACCAACCGCAATTATCGTGATTTTCTGCAGCGCACCAACCATCGGCGTCCTCCTTTTCTGGAGACGATGGGATTAGGTCACGATGATCATCCTGTAGTAGGGGTGAGTTGGGATGATGCGCGGGACTTTGCGCGTTGGGTGGGCGGTGATCTCCCGAGCGAGGCACAATGGGAATATGCCGCCCGTAGTCGTCAACGAGTTGCCCAAGGTAGTGTATATCCCTGGGGCTCGGATCCCCCGACTGCGGTCTTTGCCAATATCGGTACCGGGGCACGGGTGACTTCCGCGGTGACTGCCTATCCCTTGGGTCGCAATGCCCTTGGTTTTTATGATCTATGCGGCAATGTCTGGGAATGGTGTCTTGATGTCTGGTCGGGGAAATACTACGACTCTTTGTCCAAAGGCGTTCGCGATCCGGTGAATAGCGAGCCTGGGGAGGAGCGTACCCTACGCGGAGGGAGCTACGACAGTCTACCTTCACAGGGTCGTTGTACTGCTCGTTTCTACGCTCCAAAGGGGAGTCAATGGCCTGCGGTGGGTTTTCGCGTGGTGAAGCCGGGTTAGGTGCGTACGTTTACGGGCTTTGTTCTCAATGAGTTATCCTCTGTCTGTTTAAATTATTATCCCCTGTAACAAACTTTCAGTATTGGATAATTGCTATGATGATTTCTTACGACTACGAACGGGATTTCTATGCTTGGTTAATCCAAAATACTCAACTGATGCGTAATGGTCAATTGCATCAAATCGATATTGAGCACATTGCCGAAGAGTTGGAAGCGATGGCAAAAAGCGAAAAACGCGAACTTTTAAACCGGTTAGCTATATTGCTCATGCATTTGCTTAAGTGGCAATATCAAACTCCCAAACGAACACGAAGCTGGCATAATACAATTATGACCCAGCGTATTGATATTGCGGAACTGCTTGAGGATAGCCCGAGTCTAAAATCACAGTTGACCGAAAAACTTCAGGGAGCTTATGAAAAAGCAAAAATCAAAGCTGAAGATGAAACAGGGATTGACCAGCAACAATTCCCAGAACAGTGTCCATTTACCATTAAACAAGTATTGTCGTTAACCTTTTTTCCTGGTGATGGAGAACATGAGGTGAACCGTAATGGTTGACGATAGCAACAATAAACCCGTGGAGATGCTATTGCGGCTACGGGATGCGCAAGGACGAACCCGTGAAGAACGGATAGGACCGGAGCGTACGGAAGTAGTGGTGGGGCGTTACGTGCCGGGGGAACAGGCGGCACAACTGACCGTAGAAGACAACCGGGTTTCACGCCGACATTGCAAATTGTTTTGGAGCGCGTTACGTGGTGGTTGGCTGGTACAGGATCTGGGCGCTTCCAATGGGACACGGCTCAATGGTGAGTTGCTCACTGAGATTACGCCCCTGCATTCGGGGGATACGCTTTTGTTGGGTTTAACCTTGATGACGGTGAGGATTGAGGGCGAGGAAACATCTACCGAAGAAGGACGCGATGGGGAGGCAGATAGGACGATGATGTTTGACCGTGCGTCCCAATCCGTCGGAGCGCAGGAATCTGATTTTGGGTTGGATGCGACCCAGGTATTCGACGCACGCCAGACCCATACCATTCGAGTATTACCCACTAGCGAAAATACGGTACAAGCAACGACGTCACCACCGCCAGAGGGAGCTGGGGATGGGACACACTTAGTCGATACGCAATGGATCCGTACCTTCGGAGATGGGGTAGGCGCGGATGGTGCCGACAAGACCTCAATGTTGCGGCGCCCACCGTCACTAGTGCCCCAACCGTCTGGTGGCGAAGGGGATGCGACGCAGTTAGCGAATGAACCTTCGGTTCATCCCTTCGGAAGAAAAACCGGTGTGGATGTTGATGCAGAAACCATGGTCGCACCGCATGGAAGGGAGGACGCGACCCTGGTAGTGGAGCGAACTTCTGCCGTTGGCGGAACCAACGTGATGGATGCGCCCGCGGTTGAGATTGGGCCTGATGCGAAACTACAGGTAGCCTTGGCCTATTCCGCCGGTGGGGTGGAGGTGTTGTTTGTGCAGGGAAAAGGGGAATATCTGATTGGACGGGCCAGTAGCGGCAAAGGGAGTCAGGCGGATATTTCGGTGGCGGATGATCACGCCTCGCGCCGACATTGCCGAATCTATTGGCGTGAAGGCAGAGGTTGGATGGTTGAGGATCTAGGCAGCGCCAATGGTACTCAACTGAATGGAGAAGACCTGACCACCCCGATGCCGGTGCGTATCGGCAGTGAGTTGTTGATTGGAACGACTCGTTTACGATTGAAATTCATCGTGTCGGAGGTGGCGGCGGTAGACACACACACTCGTCTCCACGATTTGTTGGATCAAGCCAAAAGGTCAAGCAAGCAGGCAACCAGCGATTCAGAGGCTACGCTGGTTGCTGCCTCCAGTGCTACGGTAGTGGCTGATCCCAGCGCCGCAGCCATCGGCCATACCGCACATCGTACGGTGAGCGAAAAGACCCAAGGACTCAGTTTCGGCGAATTACTGGGGAAGGGGACTTCCCAGCAGAAGGCTGAGGATACAACTGCTCTTGATGCGGCTGAATTGACGGTGCAATCGACATCATCGACACAGTCGGCATTGGTAACAGGAGGAGGAGTAGTAAATTCTTTCGCCGTGTCTCAATCGCTTCCTGGTTTGGCGGAGGAGTTGATCGAGGCGAATTTCCTGACGCGGGAACAGGCAACCTCTCTGGTAACCCAGGCACAAGTCAACGGACAGACCTTTTTCCGGGTGTTGGCCGAAGATGGTTCGTTGAAATTCCAGGAGAAGATTTTTAAGAAGGTCTCTGAAAAACTAGGTATTCCTCTGGTTGAAACGGAAAAGGAATTGATGAGTCAATTGCAGCGGCCGGAACCCGATTGGCTGCCTGCGGCACGTGCCCATCGTTTTGGTACGTTGGCGTTGTCTGAAGAGACGGAGGGAGAGGTACGGATTGCTACTATTGACCCTTTCGATTTGGTCATTCGGGATATCATCGAACGTTTTGTCGGTCGTCCTTTGCGCTGGACTTTGGTGTATCCAGAGGCATTTTTCCAGATAGTTCGACGTTTACGAAACAGCCGCGATGCGCTGGGCGAAGATGATGGAGGTATTGGTGTCATCGACCTCACCGAGGAAGAGGAAGCCCGGATTCGGGAGAATGTTACCGGGGTCGATGTGCCGAAGATGGTTGATTATTTTCTCCACCGTGCTTCGTCCCAGGGTGCTTCGGATATTCACATCGAGCCGGCGGAGGATTTTATGGGGGTGCGCAATCGGATTGACGGCATCCTGCACGAGGAAATTACTTTACCGCAGCATCTCCATTCCGAGGTGGTCTCGCGGATCAAGATTATGTCGGGCATGGATGTTGCCGAAAAGCGCCGTCCCCAAGATGGCCGTTTCGGACGCATTATCAGAGGCAATCCCATTGATGTGCGCGTTTCTACCTTTCCTACGGTCTACGGTGAGAAAGTCGTCTTTCGGTTGTTGGACAAGAATGCCCTCCAGCCCTCTCCTGAGTCGTTGGGGCTATTGGCCCGTGACCTGCGGTTGTTGCGCGATAAACTTTCGGCCCCCTATGGATTAATCATGATCAGTGGCCCGACCGGTTCGGGTAAGACGACCACGCTCTATTCCTGTCTGAGCGCTATTGATAAGACCAGCAAAAACGTATTGACCGTGGAAGATCCGGTGGAGTATCGGCTCGGCGGGGTACATCAGATGCAGGTCAACAGCAAGATTGGCCTCACCTTTGCCAGCGGGTTGCGGACCATCTTGCGCCAAGACCCGGATGTCATCATGGTCGGCGAGTGCCGCGATGCGGAGACCGCTGGCATGGCCATCCAAGCGGCGTTGACTGGCCATGTGGTGTTTTCCACCATCCACACCAACGATGCGGTGGGGGTGATTCCCCGCCTACTGGATATGAAGATCGAGAGTTTCCTGGTGGCCACGGCGCTGACCTTGGCAATTGCCCAGCGTTTGGTCAGACGGATCTGTCCCTATTGCAAAACTGCGGTCATGGGTAACCATATTCTCGATGAATTGAAGGAAGAAGGTATCTCCCGCGAGCGGTTGAGACAGCTCGGTATCGAGATTGATCCCGAGATGGAATATGCCCAGGGACGCGGTTGTGAACGTTGCCGTAGGACCGGCTATTTAGGGCGCCGAGCAGTCTTTGAGGTTTTCGAGATGACAAATGAGGCGCGTAGCGTCATCATGGGTAGCGGAAACAACCAAGGAAAGGGTGGTGATTATAAATCGACCTTCAGCGCTGACGAGTTACGCAAACATGTGTTGGATGCAGGGATGACGACGCTCATTCGGCATGGGCTCAAATTGGTGGAGGATGAGGTAACGACCTTCCAGGAGGTTATCCGGGTACTCGGGGAGACGACCTGATGGCGGCGGTATCTCTTTCCAGTTTATTGATTTTTACCAGTCAACTGTCGTCAATGATTAGGAGTCAGTTGCCGCTGGTGGATGTGCTCGTCAATCTGACCCAGGAAACGCCGCCGGGAGTCTTGCGCCATACCTTGGAAGACGTGGTGGAAGAGGTACGTCACGGCGTGGATTTCGGTGATGCGCTCGCCGAGTTCCCTACGGTATTCGACCAGATCTACGTGAACATCATTCGCGCCGGCATGATGTCGGGGCGATTGGGTGACTCGATTGAGCATATCTCCGTTTATCTGAAGAAAATGGATGAATCTCGTGGCAAGGTACGTTCAGCCTTGGCCTATCCGATCTTCATGTTTATATCCTTTATTCTGGTACTCAACGGCATGATCTTCTTCATCCTGCCGCGATTCAAAGCGATGTTTGCCTCCTTCGGCAAGGATCTGCCCAAGATCACCCAAATGCTGATGAATTTCGCTGACTGGTGGCAGGGGAATTGGTATTGGGTGATCCTCACATCTGTTTTGCTAGTTGTCGCGGCAGTGACGTGGGTAGCTACCGCGGAAGGTCGTTATTTGTGGGATCAATATAAACTGCGGCTGCCGGCGTTTGGTAATTTGATACGATTGGCCGCGCTCAGCCGCTTCCTGCGTACCTTTGCCGTACAATTGCAAAATGAAGTGGAATTATTGCCAGCACTAGCGTTGGCAACCGGGTCGCTGTCCAATGTCTACATTGAAGACTTGATTCATTCCATTATCGCGGATATTGAGTGTGGTAAGGGTATTGCTGAATCGTTTCGAGAGTATGAAGTATTTTCCGGGATTGTGTTGCAGATGATTGCTGCCGGCGAGGAGGCAGGCACCCTAGATATGTTGTTGTTGTCTGCTGCGGACTATTTCGAGCGGTTATTGGATAACGAATTGGAGCGATGGACTGCCCTGATTAATCCAATCCTCACTATCATCGTAGGGCTCGCGGTGGCGGGGATGATGATTGCGGTATTTTTGCCGGTATTTGATATGGGCAAGGCCGTGGGGCATGGGTAAGGAAGTGAGGTATTGACCGGTTAGTTCGCTACTATAATTCCTAACAACAATACCGCTGTTCGACGGTTATTGCCGTCGGCGGCGATGGGAACGCGCCATGTGGTTTTCAAAATCAAAATCTAGTGCTGAACATAAAGTTTCTACTCAGGGTTTGACCCAGCAGGGGATTAGTCTATACGTTCATCTCGGCGCGATGGGTTGGCGCGTTCAGGCTTTCGATGCGGCGGGCATTTCCTTAAAGTTGCCAAACGTTGGCGAATCGATCCTTCCTGTTGATGATAATGAGTCGCATACGGAACGGATGTTGCGGATGGCTCTGGAGGGAATCCCGTCGTCTCTGCGCAAGCGCATCACTCACTGCTATCTATTGTGGGACTCGAAAGACCTAATCTTTACCGATACGAAACTAGAGGCGTTGCGATCAGCGAGTCCAGCACGAGCCCGAGAGTTTGGTTGCGATCTGTTCAATTGCCGTGAGGTTGCTTTTGGTCACACCCTATTTAGGATCGTCCATCAAGAAGGGCGCAGCAATGGTCTTTATGCCTTTGTCGATACGACCTTGTTGCGCAGAATTTTGGTGGGGTTGGGTGATATCGCTCCAAAAGTTCGAGAAATCGTTCCTACGGAAGCCCTCTTGCTGAAAGAGGCAGAGGCACATCCCACCGAACCCTATGGGGCTCTCCTGATCGGCGCCGAATATACCAAGATCCTGTTTGCCCATGTGGAGATTGGGGCGGTAACGGTGCGCCATATTCCAGTGGGCATTGCCGCATTGATCACTGCCATCGCTAGAAAGACTGGGACGCGTCCTGAAGAGGTGCTTGGGGCACTGAAAGATCGCGACTATCTGTCGGTCTTGGTGCAAGGACATGGCGCCGATGACCACTCCTTGAGTCCACAGGAACAGGCTTTGTTGCCGTTACTGCGAAAACTCAACGATGAGATTATCTCAACCCTTGAATATTTTCGATCTCAGCGGGCCTGCGGCTCGCCAAGTAAAATTTCGATATTCGGAGAAGTTAAACGCATCCGTGGACTCGATACCTGGCTGCTGGCTGGATTGCCCGAGGGTATTCAGGGCGAGATCAAGGGAAGTACGGAAGTACTATTCGATACGTTCATAAAGCGTCTTTTCCCTATTGCGCTCAACTTGCTCAAGGGGACCGAGGGGCCGCTGGTCTCGGTTGGTAAGGCCCAATACGCCTTCAACGAAAAAGAAGGCATGGTCCTATCCAGTAGAGCAGCCACGAATGTCAATAAGGGAGTTTCCGGGACAAACACGAGAGCTGCTAGGGCGAGGTCAAAACGTGCTGCCCAGGCGAAGGAGGGGATCTTTGCCAAGTTGGCGGGAATGTTTGGCAACCAAGAGACGGAGGGTAGCGTAG
The DNA here is from genome assembly GCA_963575685.1 of Gammaproteobacteria bacterium. Lineage (GTDB taxonomy): Bacteria > Pseudomonadota > Gammaproteobacteria > CAIRSR01 > CAIRSR01 > CAUYTW01. Next base: position 27,312 of record CAUYUB010000122.1, read on the forward strand.
CGGGAGAGGATATCAATGCGAATACCTATTTCGCCCTGCTGGGTTTATTCGCTTGCGGTTTGTTGTACATAGGTTATGACCAATACGCTACCCTCGACCGTTCTTTCCGTTCACTCACCAATATTTATGCTCATAATTTTGATGAGAACAACAACCTCCGCCAAAAGATCCAGAGTCAAGGAGTTATTAGCGCCGTGGCTAATGGTTTGGAAAACAAGGTGTTGTGGACTGAAAAATTTCTAGCGATCGGTAATCACATCACCGACAATTTGTGGTTGACCGATATCTATCTGGAAGGCAACAGTCATAGCGGTGGAAAAAATGTATTGTCCTCCGCCAAGCTGATTATGAAGGGAGCGGCGCTGCCGAGAACAGATGGTCACGTCGGGGTCATTGCTGATTTCGTAGAGGCATTGATTAAGGATGAATCTATGTTTATGTCGGATTTTAAAGAGATTAGTTTTGGGGGGTTTGTCGTTGATACCAGCGATGCCGACCCGGTGGTGCGTTTTTTACTGGAGGCACACTACGATCCATCGAAGCGTAAGGCAACCACTACCACCCCAGATAGCGGAAACCCCATTGCCAATATGAAGCAGATAGTGGAAAAACGTAACTTGGCCATAGAGCAAGCTACCGGTGTCAGGGCACATTAAAAGGAACAGCCATGAATGAGTTTATGCGAATCCATCGGGTCTTAGTTGTTTCTACCCTCTATGTGGTGGCCTCGTTGCTGTTTTTTGGCTATACAGTAATCTATCTAAACCGCCAGGTAACTATCGCAGACCTCAAGCAGATCAATACCTATCTGACGGCGGAGCACGCCGCTCTCGAAAAGCGGCTTGCAGTCTTAACCAAGAACCAGAAAGAGGGCAGCGTCGCCATCCATTCGATTTCGGGTTTCCTTAACCGAATTAATACTATTGCGAGGAAGAACGATATCATTATTCGCAAATTGGTTCCTGATTCGCAAGATCATATTAAATTTACGATTGAAATTTTGGTTGATTATTATAAGTTTCTACATTTTGCGGGGGACTTGGAATCCCTGGATATTACGATTAGCGATCTCCAGGTGCATCCCTATTCTATGGGGGAGATGGACAAGGACAACAAGTATAAATCACTGCCCCAACATGTCATTACCTTTACCCTCACTCCGCGGAATGATGCCGAACCACTCACCGGCGAACGTTTGGCCGCGTTGGATCGGATGATCGAACAAAAGGAAAAACGAAATCCCTTCCAGCGCTTTGCCTTCGATGCCAAGCAGCGGGTCGTCAATACCAGTGTGGACCTTACCTGGATCTATCGTCTCACCGGTACTGGCAAGGACCAGAATGGATTCTATGCTACTATCGATCACAAGGATTACTACGAGGGTCATACCTTGGATGGCAAGAAGATCGATAAAATTCAGCCTGACCGTGTGTTGTTGGTGGAAGAGACCGCCAACGGTAAGCAGAACTATGTGTTGAAATTCAGGACTGTAACCACTGACAAGAAATAAATTATGAATGGGTAACAATCCTGCTCTATAGAGGGATCGATAATGCCTGATTTCTTCCGTTTGTCGGGAGTCGCTGCCCACAAAGGAACTACCAGCGGATGGACTGTTTTATACATCATCCTGTTGTTACTGCTGGCCATAATCGCTCCGCCGTTGTCGGCGGAGATTATTGCGCCCGACTTTCATGCCCTCATTGAACGCGAGGCGCATCTCTGGGGCGTGGATGCGGCCTTGGTCAAGGCGGTGGTCGCGGTAGAATCCGGGTTTTATTCCGAAGCGAGATCGCCGAAGGGAGCTATGGGGCTGATGCAATTGATGCCGGGCACTGTTCGCCGATTCGGGGTCGGGGACCCCTGGGACCCGCAGCAAAATGTCACCGGTGGGGTACGCTACCTGCGGTTTCTGCTCGATCGCTTCGGTGGTGACCTGCCTTTGGCGCTTGCCGGATACAATGCCGGGGAAAATTCCGTGGTCCGTTATGGCGGGCTGCCGCCCTACCAGGAGACCAGAGAGTACGTCGGGCGGGTTTTGGGTTGTCTGCGGGAATATGAGGCTGCTACCACGGATTTGGTTCGGCCAATGGATCTGTGTGCCTCTGGCGGTTCTTCCGACCGGTTATTTAGGAGTGGGTTTTCCTCAAGGTGGGGGAGGGGAGAAAGGGCAATGCTGGGAATACAGGGAACCAATACCGATAGCGGGTTATCTTTCCTAAAAACCAGTTTTGAGGGGAGTGGCTGTCGGCGCGGCCATCGATGCAGGTTTTCCGAGCGCGACAAACAGCAATTGATCGCCCAGCGCTTGCGTTGGCATAGCGAGGCGAGGCTCAAGCGTGGTTTTCTTCTTCGCAGTGATGAGGACTGACGCTGTGGGAGAAATCAGCGTATCCGTTACCCTCGAAGGCAGATCGTATTGAAGGAATTGGATCTGATTGCCGACTGTCAACGGCGGACATTTACCCCAAGACCAGAGTCGCCGATCTATCCATTGCTTAAATTGAAGGCGGTGGTGGTTTCTTCTTGGTATTCCTAAAACCTAAAATAAACTGGTAGCGAGCCTCACCGGTTACCTTTTTCATCTTTCATCGAAAAAATTCAATTGGTTCTGCCCAGTGGAAATCGTTAAACGTTTAAGCAGGCACCCGCAATCTTGTGGGGCTTTTGCGAAGGGTCTAGGATCCCGGTTAGGCGATATTCGGGGAATGACCATGATCGAGGTGATGGTCGGTATCGTACTGACTTCAATCCTGGTGCTGGCCTTGAGTGGTACCTGGGCAATGGTGAGTGACGAATTTTTCAAGCTGACGCTCAAGCAAAAGGCCGCGTTTGTGTTAAATGGGGAGATGGAGAGGTTGGTGGCAGCGTTTCGGTATAAGAATCCTGCCGGAGATTGGTTAAAGCCTGAGTTAAGTTCAAGTTCGCGTTACGTCTATGATTCTGGAACTATTGATATTGATAATAATGATATAAAAAATATTGTGGTCAACACTAGTATGGTGGCCTCATCTTTTGCAAACTCGCAGATCCATTTCTACACGGAGAGCGGAAAAGATTATAACGTAGTGTGGTTAGACCGTGACCGGCAAATTACGGCTACATTGACTTGGGCGATGACCGAGTCTGTTGGACCCACCGATAATGCTGATTGTTATTGGAAAGATAGTGGTCCTAAAGATGTGGTTACGAATCTACATTGCCGTCTCCTGGTTGTTTATCTGAAATATCCCTTTCGTTATCAGAGCGATACAAGTCCCATCGCTGATGTCATGGGATGGACTACTGAGATTAGTCTGCAAACCATCGTAGGGGGACTAAAGTGAAAACCTGCATTCGGATAATACCTTCACAAGGGGAGAAAGGTTTTACTCTGATCGAGGTCCTAGTTGCTTCCAGTTTGGCTATCGGGCTATCAATAGTGGTTATGACTCTGGCCATTCAGGCACAGCAGATGTCGGCAGTGATGATTAGTAAGTCCCAATTGAATGCTGAGGCGCGGTTGGTTTTCGATATGCTGGGGACGGGGCAGGCGGTGGATGGTGGCACCAATAGCGGTGGAACGACAAATAAAATTATCGAAGATACTGAACGGTCAGTGGGATTTCGGGAAGCATCATCAGTTGCTCTGTCACAAACCCCTCTTTTGTCCTCCAATACTAATAGTAATGATGGGGCAAAGGCTACAATTGCCGATTCTTATTCTTCATCAGAAATAACTGTCGCTAAATTATCGGATGTGGCTAATACTAGGAGCAGGTTTTTTATAAAACCGCCGACTGGTTCAACGCTGAACATACGTGTGAGCAGTGAAGCCAACCAAACTGTTCCTTGCCGTACATCTGGCCAAGCTCCAGCGAATCCAGAAGATCCCATGGCCGGTGGCCCTTTGGTGGGTGACCCCTATTACGACTGTGCTGGTGTCGATCTTGTGTCTCATGGCTATGTTTCATATGTGATTGTAGATTCAATAAACCGTTCAGTATCGGGTGCCAATAGTGCTGATAAAAAAACAGTCGATGTGGAATACACTTTGGTGGACCCACGTTTAGCAGGTTGGCGCGATCAAGCTTATACCAAGTGGGACTATCGTGAAACCTATCGTACTAGTTTTCTCATGAATGCTAACTAAAATTTCGGTGTTACCTGTCCGTTCTATCGCGACGGCACTGAAATAAAAATCATTATTGATGTGGTCAACCTTATTGAAATAAAACGGTAACTTGGTGTTACCGTTAGGCAACTAAAATCAAGGCAATGGAGCTGTGATTCTCGTATGACTGGAATCTCAATCCCTGTATATTGCTTCCTGCACCGATGTCAATATTTAAGAGTAATTGATGGGAAGAAGGTATGGAGGAATGTTTCTGGTGATCAATTGTATACTTGGGACTCGTTACATGGAGAAGTGGAGGTATTCAATAAACGAGGGAAACATCTTGGAGTAATGAATCCAGAAGGTAAATTTATTAAACTCGCCATTCGTGGGAGAGTGCTAAATGTTTGATACGTATTTCATTGCTGCCTGCATCAAGGATCGTGCTTGTCTCTATAAAATTGATGATTACATTGATGCCTGGCATGAAGGGAAAGCTGGGGCAGGTATGGAGCTTTATGAATTTCTCGGCATGACTCTGACGGAGTATGCCATGTGGATCGAGCGTCCTGAAATATTATATTTTATCATTGATGCCCATCTTTCAGGAAAATCAATTCAAGAAGTCATCTTTGATGCAGAACATCGAGCAACAAATAATGTTCAAGAAGCTATTCAGATTCATGATTGGCTGATTGCTACTCACCGATTAGCCGCCTAAATTTAAGCTGGTAAAGATTTAGACGATGCGCGATTTCTAAATCTGATACGGAAATGAAACAGTATGCTGAAACAAACAGGCCTGTAGGGGTATTCGTATGAGCTATCTCGTTGTTGTAGAGGAAGGTCCGACTAGTTTCGGTGCTTATATTTCCGTTCTTCCGGATTGCGTCGCTGTTGGAGAAAGCGGAATGTGTCAATGATTTCGAGACACGAAAGTTAGAAAATTAGTGTAGATCGT
>CAUYUB010000123.1:0-4631 GCA_963575685.1 Gammaproteobacteria bacterium
GAAAAATGACACGTATTTTATATGGACATCGGACAACTATGTTGACAAACACCGGCGCCCTGCTCGTGTGCATCTGCTTGGCAAGCTCTGTTTTAGTCATTCCCCGCTTGCTCATCTCTTGAGCAAGTTGCCACGCGATTACTCGTGTTGCTGCGGCTGCCTTCGCCTCATCGCGTATGCCTTCCTCTTTCAGAAAATCATCAAGGGTTGATCCCCAATGTTGATTTTTGTTGGTCATGTTTCCATCTCCTTCATTCGTTTGCGGGCTATGCCTATTTCATCGGAAGGGGTCTTTTGGGTTTTTTTAATAAAACCATGCAAAACACCGATCTGCCCCTCATGCACAAAAAATAACACTCTTGCGATACGACGACTTGGCAAGCTACTGCGTACCTCCCATAAACGTTACCAAGCGAACGGCATATAGGCATCCCAACAGGCCAACCTATTTAAGGTCGCCGCCTATCTTGCGCCTGTCGTCCTCCGGCAAACTTCGCAACCAATCCCGCACTGGCTCGACCCCGCCCTCGTTCGGTAAAAGACAACGGGGATTTCGGATAATGACTTTGTCATGGATCATCCTTACTTGCTATGAATATGTATCATATAAGATACAATAGTGCAAGAGGATTTTTGAGGCTAAAACCTCACGCCCTCAACTTTGAAACAGTCCCAAAAACGACCCTTTTTGACACGTTTTCCAGCGTCAACGATTTCAACAGGTCGAGCGTTGCAAAATCCTGTCGCAAAACTCTATGCGATTTTGACTTGCAAGACATCACACTGGGTGATACAGATCGGCAATGCGAGTTTTCAAAAACAAATGGTTCAACCGCTGGACGCGGGACGAGGCTTAACGGACGCCACCCTATGGGATGCGGCTGCCGAAGTCATGGCGGGGCGCGTTGACGCCGATCTTGGCGGCTATCTGTTCAAAAAGCGGTTAGCACGACAAGGCCAAGGGAAAAGCGGAGGATATAGAACAATTGTCGGCTACAAAAAATCAAACTCGGATCGGATCGTCTTTCTTTACACCTTTGCAAAAAACGCAAAGGACAACATTTCAAGCAAAGAAGAGGCGGCCTTGAGCATTTCAGCAGAGCGTTTTCTGTTGGCAACGGAATCACAAGTTACGGCCATGATAGAAAGCGGCATGATATGGGAGGTAAAACACAATGAGCGAGATTCTTAACATTGCCCATGAAATGGCGCGTGATCTCGTAACAGTTGGAGCCATGGACGAAATTACCATGCGCAGGATGGACGAGCTTTGCCTGCCAGCGGTTCCCCCCTTGTCTCCCGAGGATATTCAAAAAATAAGGACAACCAACCACGTCAGCCAAGCCGTGTTTGCGGTTTTACTTGGTATGGGAAAGACAACCGTTCAACAGTGGGAGCAGGGGGTAAAAAGGCCAAGCGGTGCCGCATTGCGTCTGCTTGATCTGATCAACAGAAAGGGAATTAAAATCCTTCTTTGATTGGAGCTGATTGCAAGCGGTCACACAATGAATATCGGCTATGCCCGCGTATCGACGGACGATCAAAACCTCGCCCTCCAGCGCGACGCGCTGAATGCGGCGGGGTGCGAGAAGGTATTTAATGATCATGGGATTTCTGGGACTATACGCGCTCGGTCTGGACTTGATGCGACACTGGCCGCGCTCAACGCTGGCGATACTCTGGTGGTCTGGAAGCTCGACAGGCTTGGGCGGGGCGTTGTCAACTCACACGATAAACCAGATAAAACTACTGGCGGACAAGTACCCTGATGCAGAAATCCTGCTCGCCTTCGACAACGACACGGGCGGGCAATCCTACGCCGGCCTGATCGAACGGGCACTGAAGGGGCGGGAAGGTATCCGGCGCGTTCTCCCTCGTGCGCCGTTCAAGGACTGGAATGAGCAATTGCAGGGGCAACCTGCTCGACTATCCACAATTTCTGTGGATAACCAGACGAACAAAACCCGCAACCCTTAGCCGCTCCAAGGACTGCGGGTAGTGGCTAAAAATCAGGCAGCGGGGGCGGGGGGTCAAACCTGTCTTTGAACCGTCTCCCCTGTTCTTTGGGTATCTTGGTGTCGAAAGGTTACGGATTACCCTCTAGAAACGCATAGGAAGCCCCTAGGACGGTCTTTAAGCCTCAAACCTCCCCCTTGATAGCCTAACCCTATTAAAACCTCTCCACGGTCATAAAAACGGCCTTGTCGTCGATAAGATTCGCGCCTTCGGTTTCTGTCCCCTTTCTCTCTCCTAGCACCCGTCTTTTCCCCACCTCCATTCACCAAAACAAACAACTTTTATATGTTTTTTCGTCTTTCTTCTGAAAAACCTTCTTTGCCTTTGGTTTTCTCTGCCAAAAACAAAACCTTTAACCCCAAAGGGGAAGGGGGGGGATGTAGGGGGGCTTTGCCCCCCACGAACTTGGGTTTTATTCCGTTTCGTTCGTTTCGCTTCGTTTCGCTTCCGTTCGGTCGTCCGACACGAGTTTTCCACAATGGGGTAGGGGTGTGTTCTTTTAAATGTTAAGAATGTTCTCTGTGTTCTAGGAAAAATGTTGCAACTGTTTCAATGGTTTATGGCGGGTCTACCGGAGAAATTGGGCGGCTAATTCACAAGATATCCACAGGTGTAGCAGACTAAAACCATCAACAATTAGTTACCTCAAAAACGTCTACCGGACAAATTGGGCGGATATATCGGAGCGTCTACCAGAGCTATCTCTGGTAGATCGTTTAAAGGAGTTTTTGGGCGGGTTTATTTTTATGTTTTACGGAGTTGACTCTGTTGTCAACTCTGATTAACCTCCCCGCATGGCCAAGCCTCCCACCATCCACAAAGATTCCCGTGAGCTTCACGGAGACCCCCTAGACATGAAGACAAACCCGTCTGTGCCTAAAGCGCGGACTGCTATCCAAGACGCGCACGCGGGTGCAACCCGCCGAGCGCACCAGCTATGCAGCAAGAAGTAAGGTTTTATTTTCGTCATTGGCTGGAGCGTAGGGATAGATGCGTTGCAACTCTCGGTGAATACGAAATTGTGTGAATGGCTCCCACAATCCACTGAGGGAGATACTCCGAAGGTTGAGCATGGCGCGAGCACCATCCAGTACCCAGCGCATTCCTGAGCGCTCCATGCGGTCTTTAACCACGCAACGACAAGCACCCTCGATGACACCGGAAGCGATGGGATAACCGGCGGCGAGATATTCGTCGTAAATCATCCGGTGCGCGTTGTTCCGGAAATAACCGAGGATGCGTTCCAACACCGCAACGGACTGACCACGAAGCTCTTCTTCCCCTTTGCGGCGAAGCGTGGAAATGACGCTCTCGACCGCACCGTGGAGTATCTGGTCGAGCAACGTTCGCACGAACCGGGAGGCCTCGGGACTGCCATTGGGGTGGAAAAGGTGCACCGCTTCCCAAAGATAGGTCAGGACATGGAAGAGGTCGAGAATCTCGGTAACCTTGAAGCGGTCCTCGGGTAAATATTCCAACCCCGCATCCCATAACGATTCTTGCCCGTCCATGAGATGGAGGATGGGCTTTTTCCCGTCCGGGTTGCGACTTGTGGCCTCCTGTGCCAGCCATCCGAAGATTTTCTCGACCTGAGGAGCGGTCGTGCCCGCCTCATCGCGGAGCAGCTCGGCGCGTACCCGTTTAAACTGGGGCTCGGCACGTTTTGGTACGGGGTTGGTGGCGGACGAGGGAGAACGAAACAGGGATTCAATCACCTGTTCCGGGGTACGGGGAAAACGATCCACCGTGTAAACCGCGCCCAATAACGCCATTTTCTTGGTACCCGGAGTAATGCCGGGCTTCGGTTTGCCGGGGTCAGGTGAGGGAGTGGCGGACTGTCCTGCCGCAGTCTCCATGGAGGCGGTGGTCTTACGCATCGGGACACCCTTCCCGTCCGCCGTAATCACCAATAGTTCTCCCTCCTTATCCGCCGCCGGCGTGGGTTGGGCTTCCCAGAACGCATCCGCCGCCTCGGCCATGTCGCGATCCATGCGTTCCAAGCTATTGACCGATTGCTTGAATCCCAAGATTTTGGCGAGCGTCGCGCTGACCTGGGCAAACGGCATCTCTTGCGCAAGCGACTGTTCCCAATCCTGAAGCAGGTAGGAAAACACACCCTCCGGCAATCCACACCGCCTATCCAGGGGCGCGTACTCTATCTTTTGACCCTCGCGCGTCCCATAGACAACCCGCTCAAGGTCAAACGAGCCGAATATGGATACATATCTCTTTGGGTGGAGTGTCTTCAGTCTACGTACTTGCCGCCCATCAGGCAGCATTACCAACTCCCCCTCGTCACCAACACACAGCGCGAAGAACACCTCCAGTAATTTATGTCCCATAATCATAAGCTTGTCCCACAGGAATTGCTCCGTCTCGTGGACCGGCTGTCCTGTCCGTATACTTTCCTCCATGCCGGCAAGCAGTCCTGTTACCTGGTTTACCAGCTGCTCCTTCGCGCTACGGATTGTTTCTTCTTTCATCGGGGTATGACCATGGGGGGGGCTCAGTTGCTGAGCCGTTCTTCCAAGTATACCTCAGATGAATAGTGGCTTCCTGTCTCACATTACCTCATATTCTGTATAGACGATAGCGCGCTCGACGGGTTGCACCCC
>CAUYUB010000124.1:0-4609 GCA_963575685.1 Gammaproteobacteria bacterium
GGCAAGTCCCGTCGCTACCATCCCCACCAACATCGAGACATTGAGTGAGAGGGTTCCCTTCAAGACAAGCACCACCGGGCCACCGCCGAACCAGTGGGCCGCGCCATAAACGGCAACCACGGCAATGAAGGCGGGAAGGACTAAGACCTCCCGAGACAACCAGGAACTCCGCCAACGCGTTGCGGTACGCCAAGCGCGTTCAGGGTGGCCAAGGTGGAAGAAAGAAGCGAATAGGCCCGCGATCAACCACGCCAAGGCCAAGAGACTGCCGATGACATAAAAACCGCGTCCGTGTTGGACCGGCAGCAGTCCCCCGAGGGTATAGATCTGCGCCGTATAGAGCGCCAGGAACAGACCCTGACCGGCGCCGATGAAAGTCGTGAGAAAGAGCACGGAAAAGGCGGGGTGCATACGATGCGCTCCGAGGAAAACAGAATAGGTTCAGGTTATGGAAACAGCCTCACCAACTCATCACATCGTCCAGGGTCGGACGGCTACGGTCCGTTTCTCCCGGTTTTTCCTTCTTCAACGGATTGTCGGCACGGCGTAATTCCTCAACGCTGATCCGGAGGCGGGTCTTACGTCGCGGCAGATAGTGGTTAGCGGGACTGGTCCCCCATTCCGGCATCAGCGGGTAGCCGCCGCTCTCGCGGATGGCGATGGAGACCTCGGATTCCGGGTCATGGATATCGCCAAAGAGTCGGGCACTGGTGGGGCAAGCCATCACACACGCCGGCCGACGCTCAATCTCGGGCAGTGACTGGTCATAGATCCGGTCCACGCACAGGGTGCATTTCTTCATCACCCGCGCCCGCTCGTCAAATTCCCGGGCACCGTAGGGACAGAACCACGAGCAATACTTGCAACCAATACACTTGTCGTAGTCCACCAGCACGATGCCGTCCGTCGGCCGTTTGTAGCTCGCCCCGGTGGGGCAAACCGGGACGCAGGGCGGCTCCTCGCAATGGAGACAGGATTTGGGGAAATGTATAGTCTCGGTGTGGGGGAATACGCCTACTTCAAAGGTCTGTACCCGATTGAAGAAGGTGCCGGTCGGGACTGCGCCGTAGGGATCATGGTCAGAGAGCGGACCGGCCCAACCGGAGGTGTTCCATTCCTTGCAGGAAGTGACGCAGGCGTGGCAACCCACGCAGACATTGAGATCGATGACGAGTGCGAGCTGAGTCATTGTGGCATCTGGTACGAGATAGGGCGTGGGATGCAGGTCACGGAGATGAGCGCCGACGCAGGAGTCCGGCGAAATAAGAGAGCCACCGTCCCTTGGGTCGTTCCATTCCCGGTAGCGTTTTCGCCGCAGGGAACTGGGGGAAGCTCTCGGCGGGTTCTCCAGGGGCAACCTTGGCAATCCGTACCCGCAGGTCGAACCACGCCGCCTGCCCGGTGATCGGGTCAGAATTGGACAGGTGATCGCCGTGTTCGTGGGGTGGCAGTTCTTCGCGAATCAGATGGTTAAGGAGAAACCCTTGGCGTGCCTCCAGGGCATCAGGGGCAAGCCCCCAAGTCCCCGATGCCTTGCCGATGGCGTTCCAGGTCCAGACCGTCCCCGGTTCCACCGCCTCAGATAGGCGCACGACGCAACGCACACGCCCGGTCGGCGACTCCACCCACACCCAGTCGCCGTCGCCGATACCCTGCGCGGTAGCGGCCTTGGGATTGACGAACAAGGCGTTCCAGGTATGGATCTGACGTAGCCAGGCGTTCTGTGAATCCCACGAGTGGTACATCGCCATCGGCCTTTGGGTGAGCGCGGATAGGGGATAGACCCGCTTGTCCAGAAGTTGCTGCTCCAGCGGCTCATACCAGAAGGGGAGCGGATCGAAATAGGTGTCCACCCGCCGCCGCAGCCGATCCGGGGGCTGCTTGCCGTCGCTACGGCCCTGGGCGGCGAGGCGAAACTTCTGTAACACCTCAGAATAGAGGTGGATATTGATCGGGTCGGCGTAACGGGTCAGCCCATGGGTCTGCGCCCAGCGCAGGTAGCCCTGGTTCCAGTTACGCATGTACTGGTAGGAACGGGGCAGGTGGTAGTGATAGACGTTGTTGTTATGCGCGTAGAGTTCCCACTGGCGCGGGTTGGGCTCACCACGCAGAAAGCGGTCCCCACCCTTGCCGCGCCAACCGGCAAGGAAACCGAGCCCCGAGCCGGGTTCGGTCTCGTAGCGGACGATGAAGTCCGGGTAATCCTTGTACTTGCGCTTACCCTCGGCGTCCACGAAGGCGGGGAAGCCAAGACGGCTACCAAGTTCGATCAGCACCTCCTGGAAGGGCTTGCACTCCCCCTTGGGCGGCAGGATCGGGATGCGCACCGAGTCCATCGGTCCGTCGAACTCCGACACCGGTCGGTCGAGCATTGACATCACATCGTGACGTTCGAGATAGGTAGTATCCGGCAGCACCAGATCGGCGAACTGTACCGTCTCCGAGTGGAAGGCATCCGCCACCACCAGAAAGGGGATGCGGTATTCGCCGTTCTCGTCGCGGTCGGTCAACATCCGCCGCACCTCGACCGTATTCATGGTCGAGTTCCAGGCCATATTGGCCATGAACAACAACAGCGTATCGAGTCGGTAGGGGTCGCCGCGCCAGGCGTTGGTGATGGCGTTGTGCATCAGGCCGTGGACCGACAGCGGGTATTCCCAGGAGAAGCCCTTGTCGATGCGCAACGGCTCGCCGGCCTCGTCTACGAACAGGTCATCGGGGTCCGCAGGCCAGCCGAGCGGCATCCCATTGAGGGGCATCCCTGGACGGATATCACCGGGACCTTTGGGTGGCTTGGCACAGGGTGGAATGGGACGCGGAAAGGGCGCTTTGTGGCGATAGCCACCGGGACGGTCGATGGTCCCGAGCAGACTCATCAAGATGCCGAGGGCGCGGATGGTATGAAAGCCGTTAGAGTGAGCGGCCAGCCCACGCATGGCGTGAAAGGCCACGGGATTGCCGGTGACCTTGTCATGCTCGCGGCCCCAGCAGTCGGTCCAGGGGATGGGCAGTTCGATCCCCTGGTCACGGGCGGTCACACCCATCTCGTGGGCGAGACGGCGAATGGTCTCGGCCGGGATCCCGGTGATTCCCTCGGCCCATTTGGGGGTATAACGCTCCAGGCGTTCCTTGAGGAGTTGGAAGGCCGGCTTCACCGGTGTGCCGTCGTCGAGCACGAAGTCGCCGAGCAGATAGGGATCGGCCCCAGCGGCGTGGGTTGCTACCGGACGATTCTGGTTACGGTCCCACCACAACTTGTTTTGGGGATCAAAGCAGCCCTCCTCGCGGGGCACCTCGAAGCGCACGAACATCCCTTCTTCCGAGCTATTCGGACGCAGGTTCACCAGTTCCGGGGCGTTGCTGTATTGCACCAGGAAGTCGCGGTCGTAAAGCCCAAGTTTGATCATCTCGTGACACAGCGCCAGCAACAGCGCCCCGTCGGTGCCGGGACGGATGGGGATCCATTCGTCAGCAATCGCCGAGTAGCCGGTACGGATCGGGTTGATCGAGACAAAGCGCCCGCCGTTGCGCTTAAACTTGGAGATGGCGATCTTGAGCGGATTGGAGTGATGGTCCTCGGCGGTGCCGAACATCACGAACAGCTTGGCACGATCCAGGTCCGGCCCACCGAACTCCCAGAAGGAGCCGCCGATGGTATAGATCAGCCCGGCCGCCATGTTCACCGAACAGAAACCGCCGTGGGCGGCGTAGTTAGGCGTACCAAACTGTTTGGCGAACAGTCCGGTGAGGGCCTGCATCTGGTCGCGTCCGGTGAAGATCGCGAAGCGTTTGGGGTCTTCGGCACGGATGCGGCCGAGCCGCTCTTCCAGGATCTGGAAGGCCTCGTCCCAGGAAATCGGCTCGAAGTCGCCCACCCCGCGCTCCGAGGATGGCCGTCGCCGCAACGGACGGGTGAGACGGGCCGGGGAGTACTGCTTCATGATCCCCGAGGCCCCCTTGGCGCACATCACTCCCCGATTGAGAGGGTGGTCGGGGTTGCCCTGGATATAGCGTATCTCTCCATCCCGGAGGGTAACCCGGATCCCGCAGCGGCAGGCGCACATATAGCAGGTGGTATGTTTGACCTCGATGCGACCGGAGGCTTTCTCGGAACAGGCGGTAGGGTCTTGCATGGGCTAGGATGGGGCAGTTGGACCGGGAAGGGATGTACGGAGTCTAATATCTAATGGGGATAGATGAATAGATACCAAAAGCAATAATGGCGATGTATCATCCTTCTTCCTCAATCGCTGCCTGGCTGGGTGACAACCTGGAACGGATAGTGAAAAAGTAAGCGTAGGCAGTAATTCACCCGCGGCACCCATTGAGAGGTAACTCTATCCATTTAGGAATGGGCATTTTTTAATTTGTGCGGGGTGCGGGTATGCCACGCTACCAACGTAAGCCGCAAGACAGCGATTTCCACCTCCTCAACCGTAGGGGCCTTATTGTGGTTGCCCTGGAGCGGACCGAACACCAGGGGTGGGCCATTTACCCTATCCTTCTGGCAGCCACAAAACTTAGTAGGTATTGGCATTTTGGCCACGCGACGCTAGAGCGTCGCAACGTGCTCCCACGCTGAAGCGTGGGAGCGGAAATGGATTTTGCG
>CAUYUB010000125.1:0-4593 GCA_963575685.1 Gammaproteobacteria bacterium
GTCGATGCCGCGGTTGCGGTGTGGGGTGCCGGTCGGGTTGGATTGCACTTGGCACCGCGTGGTGATGCGCACAGCATGGGAGACTCCAATCCTGCGGCAACTTTTAGCTATGTTGCAAAAGAGGCCAGTCGGCGTGGAATAGCCTTTCTCTTTGCTCGTGAATATGTTGGTCCCGACAGTTTAGGGCCGCAACTCAAACGCGAGTTCGGTGGTAGTTATATTGCCAACGAGGGCTTGGTACAGGAAAGTGCGGCGCAGCTTCTTACGCATGGCGATGCCGATGCCGTCTCGTTCGGGAAACTCTATATCGCCAATCCCGATTTACCGCAACGCTTTGCCGCGAATGTGCCGCTCAATGAACCTAATCCTGCGCTGTTCTTTGGCGGTGGCGCGGAAGGGTATACCGATTATCCTTTGCGGTGAAACATCCGACCAAACATGTCTGCTTTCACGCTCCCTTAACTTGTGCTTAGCACGGTCTTGATGGAGGTAACGCTAGGATGTCAACCATCCGAATCCCACCATCGAGACCAGCCATGATCGAGAACCGCACTGTATTGGCCGCCGTAGATCTCGACGCCACCGCAGAAACCGTGGTGCGCCGTGCGCTCCAGCTTGCTACCGTTTGTGGTAGCCCGCTGGTTGTGACCCATGTAGTGGACTACCACAGTGGTTTTGAGAGCGACCACATCCCTTTCCAGCCGCCCGCTCAGATCGCTGCGACGATGCGTCAAACCGCCCAGGAATGGTTGTCGGGGTTGGTCGCGCGGATGGGCGCGCAGGCCGATGTGGTCATTCGGTGGGGACATCCCCGTGAGGATGTTGCTGCCCTGGCGGAGGAGTTAGATGCCGGGGTAGTGGTGGTAGGGACCTCCTCGCGGTTCTGGGGAACCCTCACTGGCCTCGCCGATGACCAGCGCCTGCGTAACGCCAACCGTTCAGTCCTCGCAGTGGCGCATACCGCAGGTGGGTTGTTCCAGCGTCTCCTAGCCGTCCTCTTCGACTTGATTGCCGTTACCCCTAGGCGGGCAGCGTGATGGTTGGTTTTCCATACAACAAATAATTTTTTGGATATCTATATCTCTCTATCTATCTCTTACACGTAAAGAAGAAATACTGCCGCCCGACAAGTAATCCTTCCTACCTCTTCAAGAGGAGCTGCCATCCGGTTGCCCTCCCCGTAGGCACACCCTACATCCATACCGTAACCCGGCGTGGATGTAGGGTATTTTCGTTTCTTTCTTGATGGTAGACTTTAATTTGATTTGACGTGTCTAGATTTGGTCCTGATTGACCCAACCGAAAATATGGCGGGCACGATTGTGCTCACCCCACCATCCATATCCAAAATTGTGTGGAGGCTACCACGATGGAAAATTCCGTCCCCTCGGACGCCAGCAAGCATGTGACAAAAATGGTCCTCTATGGACTTGCAACGGTGTCGCTCTACGCCCTGATGTTTGTATCAGAAGAGCGGATACTGACGCTTACCGCCCAAGGCGGTTGGTATTTCATGATCCCGATTACGATCGCCTTTATATTCTCCTTTGCCCATGGAACGTTTACTGCCCAATTTTGGGACGTTCTCGGCATCAAGGCCAAAAAGTGAGGGGATGATTACGTGGATAATCTCAGCAATTTTATTCATCTTGACCTCATTACGATTCTCTATCTATTCACCGTCGGTTTTATCGGTGGTTTAGTAAGCGGTTTCATCGGCTCCGGCGGCGCCTTCGTGCTTACCCCCGCAATGATGAGTTTGGGGGTGCCCGGAATTGTGGCAGTAGCGAGCAACATCTGTCATAAATTCCCCAAGGCGCTGGTGGGGGCCATGAAACGTGCCAAATATGGTCAAGTGGACGTGAAATTAGGCATTGTTTTAGGCGTATCCGCCGAGGCCGGGGTGCTTTATGGCGCCCATGTCCAAGAGGGCATTAAAAAGACCTTTGGCGATGCCGGCTCCAATCTCTATGTAAGCGTGGCCTTCGTCATCGTGCTCGCCATCGTTGGCGGTTATGTGCTGCGCGATGCTTGGAGTATCTACAAAGCAGGGACCTCTGATCATGAGGAAAAGGTGGGCAAGCTTGCGCGTCGGGTGCAGGCAATCAATATCCCTGGAACCATGGTCTATTTTCCGTCCCTAAAAACTAAGATCTCGATTCTATTCACAATTCCAATCGGCTTTGCCACCGGGATGCTCGCCGCCACCATCGCTGTGGGGGGGTTTATCGGCGTGCCGGCAATGCACTACGTCATGGGCGCGCCAAGTCTGATGGCATCGGCCACGGAGTTGGTGATCGCTTTCGTCATGGGCGTGGGAGGCACCATCAAATATGCCTGGAGCGGTTTGGTGGATGTCCGTTTGGCCATGATCATTTTGGCCGGATCATTATTCGGCATCCAGCTTGGGGCGATCGGCACCACCTATGTCAAACCTTACCTCATTAAGGTGGTGATGGGCGTAATTATGATGCTGGTGTTGCTCTCGCGCGGTATTGTAATTCCGGTCTACTTGTCCGATTTGGGAATGATCACCCACATGGATCCAGGCCTCGCCAAACTACTCAAGAACGTGAGCTTCTCGGTCATGATTATAGCGTTGGCTACCGGCGCTTTTATCGTCTTGAGTGCTTTGATTAAGGGGATGCGTGCCCACCGTACCGAAAAAGAGACCGCTGCGGCCATTGGTGTATTTACTGGTCATGACGTGGCCGCAGCAGGTACTCAACTTGATCCGATCGGACGCCTGGAGCGGATTCTGTTGGTCACCGATGGTTCTGAATACAGCACCGGCGCCGTACAGGAAGCGATTAATCTTGCCAAGCGTTGCGGTGGGAGATTACGAGCATTGTCAGTTATCGCTGCCGACTCCGAGTACGAGACCTTGGGTGCGCAGCTCCTGAAAAAAGAACAGGACAACGCCCTTGCCCATCTAAGAGAGCTCCAAGCCACGGCCGTTGCTGCCGGAGTGGAGTGCGAAATACAGCTGCGTCAAGGGGCGGAGATCTACCAGGAGATCGTGAGCGAGGCCGACGATCAACATATGGATGTCATCGTCATGGGGCGTCGTGGTCGGAGTGGGCTACTGCGTACCATGATGGGCAGCACTACGGCGCGGGTCATTGGTCATACCAGGTGCAGCGTCTTCGTGGTGCCGCGCGCCGCCCACATGGAAGGCCGCAACACGCTGCTGGCGGTGGACGGATCGCGTTACAGTGACGCCGCTGCTGCGGCTACTGCCAACATTGCGCGTCAGTGCAACACCCCGGTAACGGTAGTATCCGTGTCTAGCGAGGAAGCGAGCCCCATGCGCCAGAAAGAGGTGGAGGGTAACGTCGCTCGTATCGTGCGTTTGTTGAGCCAGACCGGCATTGCGGCGCGGAGTCGGTTGATGAAGGGACGCCCAGACCTTGCCATCGTCGAGGCCGCCCGTGCCGAGGGTAGCGATCTCATCGTGATGGGGAGCCATGGCCGCACCGGTTTGGATCGGATGCTGATCGGGAGCGTCTCGGAACGCGTCATTGGTCATACCAACTGTGCGGTTCTGGTGGTAAAGGCCTAGTCATCAAACTACGCTCCCCGGTAGGCAAGAAATTCTGCTTACCAGGGGAGCGTATTTGTTTGTTTAAGTAGATAAAACAGATAGAAAAATCAGGAATCATCTCCCGGAAGCATCAATGCATCTGCTTGTCATTGAGGATAATCCCGACCTGGTTGCCAACCTATGCGACTATTTGGAGGGTCGTGGTCATCATGTTGAAGTGGCCTATGACGGTTACTCCGGTCTAGGTCGGGCGATACACGGCATATTTGACGCCATGGTATTGGACCTGATGCTCCCTGGGCTAAATGGGTTGGAGGTGTGTAGCCGTTTGCGTCAGGCGGGTAAACGGGTGCCGGTACTCATTCTTACCGCCCGCGATACCTTAGAGGACAAACTTGAGGGTTTCGGCTCAGGGGCAGACGACTATCTGGTCAAACCCTTCGATCTGCCGGAGTTGGAGGCGCGGCTCAATGCCTTGGCGCGGCGCGGTCGATGCGGCAGCAATACCCTGATGCTGCGGGTCGGAGATCTCACCTTTGCGCCGGATACCCTGCGAGTCCAGCGCAATGGGCATGATCTTGAACTGCCCCCGATTCCGTTGCGCCTGTTGGAGGTATTGATACGGGCCACCCCTAGAGTAGTCACCCGCGCCGAACTGGAGCAAGCCGTGTGGGGTGACAATCCCCCCGACAGCGACGCCCTGCGTAGCCATCTCCACCAACTCCGCACCATCATCGATCGCCCTTTTCCTAAACCGCTGTTGCACACCTTACGTGGTTTGGGTTACCGATTGGCGGAAGAGCCGGTGGAAACCGTTTTCTTGCCCACCGATTGCGTCAATTCCGCGTAGGCAAACGATAAAACCACTTGCCCACCCTACCTGACTCATGGCTCACTTTCCAGCCAGTAGCGTTTTGAGGCGTTCGATTTCGGCAAGGGTTCGCTTTTCACGTTGCATGGCAGCTTCTTTTTCCTGTATGGCTTGGTTTTCACGCTGCATGGCAGCCTCTTTTTCCTGCATGGCAACTTCTTTTTCCTTTAATGCTGCT
>CAUYUB010000126.1:0-4593 GCA_963575685.1 Gammaproteobacteria bacterium
AAGGTTATCGAGCAATCGGCTAGGATAGGCACCAGCGTTTTAAAAGGACCATTCCCTACCAAGCGCAAGAACCGCAAAATGACAACCGGCGAAGATGGCAGCATTACGCTAGTGATCGACGAGGAAATCAAGCCAGACTCTAAGCAGGTGGACGTTAAGAATATTTACCCAGATCCAGCGTGTGGCAGTTCAATCCACAATGGAAGCTATATTTTTGAAAAAGACAACATCAGCGCCAGGCAGTTAAAAGCCCTAATTGGCGCGCCAGGCTACATAGAAGCCGAAATCATGGCCGTGATTAAAGAAGGGCCGGGCAAAAAGAACATGGACGACAAAGGCAGGACCGTCGAAAGCGACCAGTTTGAAATCTGGTACTTTTGCGGCAATGCAGAAGATGAGGATTTACGCGCTGCTGGCTGCAAGTGTGACGACGGTGAGTCATTGCCGGTAACAGTAGTCATGGTCAACGATAGAATCATTAAGGCGTCATTGTCGGTGTTCGACTCGGGCGAGTTTCCATACGATGTGATGGTTTGGCAGCGCAGAACAGACCATTGGGCAGGCGTTGGCGTATCAAGACAAGTCCGAACTGCTCAGCGTATGGTCAATGCAGCCAGTCGCAACTTAATGGACAACGCAGGATTGGCAGCAGGACCGCAGTTATTTATTCGCCAAGGTGTTATTCAGCCGGCAGATGGCGTTTGGACAATCACGCCTATGAAAATATGGTACGTCGATGAAGATGCAGACATTCAATCAGTTCAGCACGCCATTACATCGGTAGTCATACCCACCATGCAGGCCGAGCTTGAGCAAATTATCAAGATGGCGATGGAGTTTGCGGAAAAATGCACATCAATGCCGCTATTGATGCAGGGCGAACAAGGCAACTCAACACAGACAGTTGGCGGTATGTCGATTCTTGACCGCAACGCATCAACAGTCTTGCGCAGAATAGCCAAGATTTGCGACGACGATGTAACAGAGCCGCATGTGGACCGCTATTACGAGTGGTTGATGCTATACAGCGACGACGACTCTTGCAAAGGCGACTTCAGCATCGTGGCGCTAGGATCAACCGCGTTCTATCAGCGTGACGCAGCGAACCAAGCCATCATGCAGCTATTGGAAGCGTCAGCCAATCCATCGTTTAACTTAGATCCTGACAAGCTGATGATGGAAGTTCTCAAGATGAACAAAATTAGCCCTGAGCGCGTGCGGTTGACCGATGAACAGATCCAGAAAAAGCAAGCAAGCCCACCGCCGCCGCCACCAGAGCTACAAGTCGCGCAGATGAAGATCGAGGGCGACATGAAAAAGGCGCAGCTTACCCAGTCGTCCGACATGGCAGAAATCACCGCCAAAGCCAAAGCCAACAGCGACGAAATGTCCATGAAACTGCAAATGGCCGCAGACGAACGCGACCACGAACTGAAAATGAAGGACATGGAGCTGCAAATAAAAATGATGGAGTTCGCGCAAGCCCGTGAAATAAGTCTTGACTCAATCAAGGCAGAACTGGCCGGCACCACGATGAAGCTACGCACGCAAAAAGAATTGAGCTATGCCGACATGCACCACCAGCAAGCTATGTCGCCACCCACAGAACCCGTAGGCCGCGCACAAAACGGCCATTCATTTCAGGAATAAGTCACATGACAAAACTATACGAAACCCAAGAAGAAGCCGAAGCCGACGTAAACAAAATCAAGGGCGCCTTGACTGCCGCGATTGATGCAGTCGAGGGAATACACCCCAACATGTTTGTCTACGCATTGCTGGAAGTGGCCGCAGTCAAAGCCAACGGTAACGCCGAAATGTTTAACGATGCGTGCCAGGAAGTGCTTTGGCATTATTTCTTGCGGGATAAGGAGCCGGTCAAGGCCGAAAAGCCTGGCCTAATCGTTGTCAAGCGGTAGTGTTGACAATTATAAAAACCTGATACAATGAAATTAATTGAACACTGTTTAATTTACAATGCTGACCGATATTGAACGTCAAAGCTCGACTTGCAAAAAGATAGAAGCCCATTTGCTTGAGTTGCTAGGCAAGTTACAGCGCGAAAACGAGAAGCTATCCAACGGCATTGAGGAAACCGCGTCACTACGGGGGCGCATAAAGCTAATCCGACAACTACAAACGGCCTTGTCTAAGACTGTTGAACAGGAAGGATAACAATGAGTGAATTTGAATCATCAGACAATTTTGACGACGTAGACTTGGTAGCTGATACCGGGCCGGCAGACGCAGAAAGATTAGCTGAAAAAGAATTTGAGTCAGGCATGGCTCAATCGCTGGGTGAGCAGTCGCAAGAGGTCGTTGTGACTACCGATAAGCCTGGGGCATTGATTGCCGGCATGACTGAGGACGAATTAAAGGAAGCGATTTCAAAAGCTAAACGCTTTGATGAGCTGGACGGGCGATTAACCAAAACACACGATACAGCCTTTGGCCGTATTGGGCAGATGGAGCAAGCCTTAAAAGAACTGCAAAGCAGGCCAGCAGGGCAAAGACAGCAATTTAGCAAAGAATTGTTTACGTCAATCACTGAATATATAGGCGATGACGGTTTAAGCGAGGCCTTTGCAAACGATCTGTCAAATGCTCTGTTCGTAACAGGAAGCCAGTCTAGCGACGACTACAAGGAAGGGATTAGGGCGCTGAAAGAGGAAATGGAAACCAAGCTATTAACCATGGTCCATCGGGATTGGCGTGCTATTGCTAAAAGCGAAGAATTTGCTATATGGCAAAATTCAATTTCGCCGGAAGCGAGGCAAGTTCTGAACGAAACCTGGGATGGCGAAAAAATGATTGAGGCTTTCGATAGCTTTAAAGATTGGCGCAGCAGGAAAGCAGACGCCGAGCAAAAGAAACAACAACGACTGGAAGAAGCGATGCCGGCTAAATCAACTGGCGGCGCTGCACGGTCAGCAACATCAAACCCTTTTAACGAGGGGATGAAAAGCGTTTTAACGAAATAAAGAGCAAGTCACCCGCATTTGAAGCGGTTGGCTCAATGTTTTAGTCGGCGGTGCGCTGTCGGCTATCGGTAACATTTAAAGGACAACCATCATGGGTATGCAAAATTATGATACAGCCGCAGGCCGCTTACAACGGATGGCCGGCGAGATCCTGGGTCACGCTATCGCTACTGAGGTACTGACACCAGCAATCGACAACAAAGAAATGCCTAAGAACAAATCGGATATTATTGTATTCCGGTCTTGGGTGCCTTACGGCGGCACTGCCGCTAACCCTAATACCTTTTTTGCGACTGGTTTGACAGGCGACACATTTGCTTCAAGTCATATCACTCAAGAAGGCGTGACACCATCGGCTGACACCATCGTACCGCGTGACGTTGTGATGACTTTGAATCAGTACATGGCGCTGTATGCCTTGACTGACAAGGACTACGACCTACACGAAGATGACATTGCCAGCGCAATGAAAGAGCAAACCGGCGAGCGTATGGGCTTGGTGCGTGAAATGGCAATTTATGGCCAGATGAAAGCGTCAACTAATAAGTTCTACGGTGGTGTTGCAAGAACTACTCGCGCCACCGTTGACGGCGCAATCACCGAGACTTTGGCAAGCAAGATCGTCAGATCATTGAAAGCCAACCACGCCAAAGAGATTACCAAAATCGTGCCACCTAGCACGAACTACGGTACATCAGCGGTTGAAGCGTCTTATGTTTGCTACGTCCACACCGATGCAGAGTACGACATTCGTCGCTTGCCTGGCTTTACTGAGGTTGCGCGTTATGGCAACCGCACGCCGATCAGTGAGTACGAGTTAGGTACTTGGCAGCGTATCCGCTTTGTTGTGTCGCCAGAGTTGCAGCCTTACTTGGCAGCAGGCGCGGCGGTTGGATCAACCGGCTTGGCATCCATTGGCGGTTTAAACATCGACGTTTACCCGTTCGTGTTCTTGAGCAAAAACGCTTTTGCCCAGGTCGCATTGCGCGGTGAGTCATCTATCGATCCAATCTTTATCAGACCGGATCAAAAAGACAAAAACGATCCTGGTGGTCAACGTGGTTATATCGGCGCGAAGTTCTGGCACTCATGCGGTGTTTTGAATCAAGGCTGGTTGGCTGTGCTGGAAGCTGGCGTCACTTCACTGTAATGACTAAAGCCCTGGTGTAATGCCGGGGCTATTTAAGGAGAAATGACATGGCAGAAAGCGTAGCAGCACGGGGAAAAGGTCTTAAAGACAATGTTGAAAAGCGAAATGTCGTCTTGTTATTACAAGCGGCACAAGCAGACATTGCCGACCTGAGAACCAAGCTCACCACATTGACCGCAAAGCTGGACGCAGACGCAACCGTAACGGACACCAATTACGGCGCGTTATGCAATCCGGCAACTCAACAATTTACCCAGTAAGGGGAAAAGATTATGGATGCAATTAGAGGTTTATCGGGCGTCAATTTAAACGTCCTCGGGCTGGTTACTACTGTAGTAACGGCGGCGGCAACCACCACTACCATTACAGCGGTAGCCACAGGCGGCATTTTGACCGTAGCGCGGGATGGCAAGAAGGCCACTCTGTCAGCAGGCGCAAAGGCTTATGCGCAGTACAAAGGTG
>CAUYUB010000127.1:0-4582 GCA_963575685.1 Gammaproteobacteria bacterium
GTCGGGAGGGTGCTATTTAGCACCTGTCCCCTAACCAACGCGCAGGTTAGTAGACTGGCATGATGACCGAAATGAGGGGAGAACCGACCATACTTTAAGCCTCCTTGCGCCAGAACACCCCGCACCAGTCAATATGCTGAAGTGGAGAATTAATCGCACGCTGTCCGTGAAACTCATCAACTGCCTGACGGCAGGAGGAAAGACAACCATAGTCATCGATAATGATGAAACCACCGGGCTCGATCATAGAGGGGATTCAGGATATCCAGGGTAGAGCTATAGAGATCCGCATCAAGGCACAGAATGGCAAGCTTTTTTACGGGAGCGGTGGGCGGCGTGTCGGCAAACCATCCAGGAAGAAAATGCACATTTTCGTCAAGAAGGTCATATTCGGGCTCACCAACATGCGGCAGGCGCCCCCAAGAAGCGTGGCGACCAGGCGATTGGTCGTTCACGTGGCGGGCTGAGCACCAAAATCCACACTTGCGTGGACGCCCTGGGTAATCCGATACACTCGATTATCACGGGTGGTCAAGTCGCCGACATCACTCAAGGGCCAGCATTGGTTGAGTCCACCGCTACCGAAAGCACGAAGGCTATCGTCGCCGATAAGGGTTACCTCCTGTGAGTTCCGATTATCAGGGATAGAATATTTTTTCAACCTTAAAATTTAAAATAATACAGTTACTTACTGTGAACACGCCCTGGTGCTGGTCAATACCTCGTCAACCCTCCTCCAACGACGGCAACATGACACCACGCTCCAGGTCCGCCGCTACGGCGCTGAGATCGCGGAGTTCGGTCAATGGGGGAAGATCATCCAGTCCTTTGAGGTTGAAATAGTCGAGGAATCGCTTGGTCGTGGCATAGAGGGCCGGACGGCCTGGTACCTCGCGGTGGCCCACGACCCTGACCCATTCCCGCTCCAGAAGAGTCTTGATGATCGAGCTACTTACTGCCACCCCGCGGACATCCTCGATTTCCGCGCGGGTTACCGGTTGACGATAGGCCATCAGCGCCAGGGTCTCCAGCAAGGCACGGGAGTAACGTATTGGCCGCTCCTCCCAAAGCCGCCCAACCCACGGCGACAGTTCGCGTCGCACCTGATAACGCCAGCCACTGGCCACCTCCACCAATTCCACTCCTCGTCCTACGCAAGCATTGGTCAACGTTCCCAAGGTAGTGCGCAACTCATCACGGGAGGGACGATCAACCTCGTCAAAAAGTCCTTCTATACGCTCCAAGGGCAGGGGTTGACCTGCTGCCAAAAGGGCGCCCTCGACGATGGCGAGAAGTCGTTCTGCGGAAATGGACATGAGCGGATTACCCGTTATCAGTAAAAATCGGATTTCGTCAGGCGGTTTGGCCAATCATGCGCTGATCTTATGACGGTGGCTCGTAAGGCTACTGTCAAAGCCTTGACGAAATATCGTCACTGAACCGTTAAAAAATTGCAATATGTTGATAATAATAAAATTTGTTGCTTATTCTGGGGGTGGCACGGTTGTCGCATATACCATGACAAGCCAGCATCCCAGCGAAGAAAGGGCTCACCAATGAACATGTTGCTAGATTTGGCAGGGGGGATTGTCCAAGAACCACCTTCCGCTGCTATTTTCTTTCCTTCTATCGCCTATCAGGAACCGCCTCCTGCGTCGCTCGTCTTTCCCCCAATAGAGGAGGATTCTCCGGCGGCGAGCCTCCCAGCCCTACGTCTCGCGGGAGTTCTCCAGACCAGTTTGGAACTGGAGCAGATACTCCGTCTGTTCTCGGCAGAACTTGCGCCTTTGGTACCTCATGATGGACTTACCTTCTTCCCACCCAGTAAGGGGGAACACCTGGCCCTAGGGCAGCGTGCTCGCTACAGCGTGAGCTATTGCCTCACCCTCTACGATCACCCACTCGGGACCCTGTTGGTGTATCGGGATCGACGTTTTACGAAGAGCGAGGTGGATATCCTGGAGGATCTGCTGAGGGGATTAGTCTACCCACTACGTAATGCCCTCCTTTACCAGGAGGCACTGGCGGCGGCTCTTCGTGACCCCCTTACCGGAATCGGCAACCGGGCGGCCCTGGATTTGGCCTTGGTACGGGAGGTGAGGCTGGCTCAGCGCAATAATGTCCCCTTGTCGATGTTGATCCTGGATGTGGATCGTTTCAAACGGGTGAATGACACCTATGGTCACGCTGCAGGTGACTGCGTCCTGCGCACCCTGGCCCACTGCGTCACCACCTGCACCCGCACCACTGATCTGGTCGCTCGTTTCGGTGGTGAGGAATTGGCCGTATTGCTCAACAACACCGATGCGCAGGGGGCCTACCTCCTTGCTGAACGGATCCGTATTGCGGTAGAAGCTACTCAAATTCGATACGAGAATAAGGCAATCCAAGTTACCGTAAGCATCGGGGTATCCGATCTTCAGACTGAAGACGATAGTCACAGCCTATTCTGCCGTGCCGATGCAGCCCTCTACTGGGCGAAGGAAACCGGACGTAACCGTGTTCGCTATGGTCCGCTTACGGGTGAACCGACAACAATGGAAGTGGCCATTGGTGAACCCATGGGGAATGCTTGAAAAGCTCTAGCTTAGACATCAAAACAACTTCCCCGTCGATCTTAAATTGGTAGCATTCCAAGAGAATATGATGCAGAAAATGTCATCAATATTCTCAACGAATTTATCAATTATATATTCCTGATTGGTAAGCTGCCTCAGCCAATCAGCCAAGAAGCCAATGCTGCCTCACCACACCCATAAAAAATGATATGAGCATAAAATTAATTCGCAGTTACCACGAATTAATTGCATACAACGAACTCTTGCCGAAAAAACGGTTCAACGTATAATCGCAGAGGTCAGGGGGTCTGAAGTTATAGATTATTCCCGCCAGCGTCGGGAAAGATCATGATAAGCATCGATACGCCGATCCCGCAGAAAGGGCCACAGACGGCGCACCGTTTCGGTACGGGCCAAGTCTAGCGTTGCCGTCAAAACGGCGGCTTCTTCCCCTGCCTGAGTGAGGATCTCACCCTGAGGGTCGGCAACAAAACTCCCGCCCCAGAACTGGATGCCGGGGCTCTGATCGCTGGGGTCCGATTCTTGGCCTATGCGGTTACAGGCCAGCACCGGCAAGGAGTTGGCAATGGCATGTCCGCGTTGGAGGGTGACCCACGCGGAATACTGACGTCGCCGTTCATCCAGGGGGTCGCGGGGATCCCAGCCGATGGCGGTGGGATAAAGCAGTAGGTCCGCCCCGGCAAGGGTCATGAGCCGTGCCGCTTCCGGGTACCACTGGTCCCAGCACACCAGCACCCCGAGCCGTCCAACGGAAGTTGAGATCGGAGTAAACCCGAGATCGCCCGGCGTGAAATAGAATTTTTCGTAGTAACCGGGGTCGTCGGGGATATGCATCTTGCGGTAGCGTCCGGCAATGTGTCCATCCGCTTCCAGCACCACGGCGGTGTTGTGGTAAAGACCGGGGGCGCGACGCTCGAATAGTGAGGCGACAATGACCACCCCAAGTTCGGCAGCAAGCTTCCCCAATAGCGCGGTGGTCGGTCCGGGAATCGACTCGGCAGCATCAAAACGCAGCGGGTCTTCGGTCTGGCAAAAATAGACCCCAGTATGCAACTCTTCGAGCAATATCAAACGTGCCCCGCGTGCGGTAGCGGCACGGATACCCTCGCAGCTTGCGGCGAGATTGGCGTCGTGGTCCTCAGTACAGGCGTGCTGAACGAGAGCAACGGTGAGGGAAGAGGGGTTCATTGTTGGTCTGGTCACTGCTGATTGATGGTTTTGGAACGTACCAGTAGTACCGTTCCCTCTCCTGCAAAGCCGTGCGACGATTCGCGGCGTACCGTACGTAGGTCCAGATCGGTGAGAGGGTTCGCCAAGATTTCACGAGCCATTCCGGAGCAGGTCCCGGTGCGCAATATCGTCACCCACGGAATGGGACGCCAAGGCTCCAGGCAATTGACGTAACCTACCCAGAGTGGGGTGTCACCGGGAGTGAGGTGTACTCCCGATGCCCACAATCGGATTATCCGCCACTGAGATGCCTCATTGGGGACGGAATTCCCCTCCGCCTTCTCACGCCCATCTCCACGGGGAGATGAAGGAGCGAGCACCAGACGTAAGGTATCAGGACGTCCGTCGAGAAACTGGGGGACGAGGGGTAGTTCGGTCGCGGAGGGGTCGGGGGCAAGCAAACGCAATAGGCTGGCGCTGGATAGGGCAGGATGGGTTTTCCAGCCGGCCGCCGCAAGACGCGCTTGCAAGGGTTCCAGAGGACCGGCCCATTGGAGGTCTAAGGGTTGGCGCGGACGATTGATCAGATTGTTACGCAATGCCGGCAGATCGTGCCAATGCTCGGTCCACCAAGCCTCGGCAGAGAGCAAGACGGGGGGGTAACTCTGGGCGTAGCCCAAGACTCCCGCCGGCAGTTTGATCAACAGGGTCGTTGCCCCAACCACCAGCAAGGTCCCCAAGATAAACAGGGTGCGAGCCTCGGAGCGGCTAGGGTCGAGCAGATTCCGGCTCAGCCATCCCAGCCGAGGGTGGCCGGTGTTGAACTGCAAGGC
>CAUYUB010000128.1:0-4518 GCA_963575685.1 Gammaproteobacteria bacterium
ATGGAAAAGTACTGGCTCTGCTTTTTGAAGTTGACAGCAAATATCTCATACGGTACCTGCGTCCATTTTGGTTGGGCTACTGTGTTGTCATTCGTGAGCGCCATGAACCAAAATCGCTGCGGTGAAATGTCGTTCATGTTCATCCTGTCAACGGCGATGGATTGCCAGTTGGTATATAAATATTCCGTGAATGCAGTGGTTATGTAGGATGCCGCTTCAATCGTTCGCTTTGGATTGATGATACTTCCTGCTTTCCATTGCTCTTCCTGGGGTTGGGTAGTGCGCCCGATGAAATCCCCAGACCATTCGTCGACGGGAATTAGTTGAGCATCGAGCAGCGACAAGGTTCCTGGAGCCGCATCGATATTAGACAGCATGATATTGATCGAATAGTAATTATAGCGCTGCGTTCCGATGTTCCTGATCGTCAAGCGCCCCAAGTCCACAACCCCGTAGGTTAGCTTTTGCACCGTAACGATTGGCCCGTATTTCAGTTCACCAAACCCAAAGGCGCTTATGTCGGTATCGATCATGTACTGGGCAGAAAATGCGTTCACCGTTCCGCCCGTTTGGATCACTCGCACGAATAGCCGGTACTCGCCATAATATTGGTCAATGATCGCCCGCCCGATTGAGATCGTCGCACGGGTCGCCAGCGCATCAACGCCAGCGGGGGTGTAAGTGATCACCCGCCCGGACGGTGACGAAATATTATCTGCAAATGCTGACGATGCCCCGACTGAAATCGCAATGTCCGGATCGTTCTGCTCATCGGCCAAGTTGATATAGGCCATAAAACGGCTGCCCCTGGAAAGCGACCTGCTCCCGATAATGTAGCGTGATGGCCCATTCGCAGCCACACCGGGGGCTGTGTACCAGCTTTTGTTTTTGGTATCGATCTCCATCAAGGCATTGATATCGCCAATCGTACCACCGACGATCGAAGAAGTGATCGGGATTGCGATCGGCCCCTGGTTGGGTACTTCTATGTATGGGCCGGTGACGGTGTGGGGATAGATGGTTATAAATATAATGTATCCAAAAATCAGGACTATAGTTGCTAATCCATTACTGTCCTGTTGCATCGCTGACGGTGCCGACAGGATCATCAAGGATAGTCCTATTTTTTTTCGATGATTGATAGGTTAGGTTTCATTTGACCTCCATCTCCGCCAACAGTTCGGCGGCGCGCTTGGCAAGTGGCTGCGTCAGCATGGGGTCATCGTCTACGGCCATCTCTGCCAGTTCCACCCACGCCGGATCGGGCGCGGGGATGGGGACGATGGAGGAGTAACTAAGTATCGTTGATCGCCCGCTGGGTAAAACTATTTCGACATTGTCGTTCTCTTTGTTGGCGATAACGATGTCGTCAAGTTCAAATGTTACGAGTTCTCCAGTTAGGTTTCGTACGCCTTGCAGTTTCATTGCTGGCCGTCCGCTTTCCGGGCCAACAGGCTCATTTGCGCCAGGAACACCCGCACCATCGAGGCGGGGGTGACGCGATAATAAGTGCGGCATACCCAATTCCACTTGGTGTCTCCGTCGGACAGGCGGACATACTCAGCGCCGCGCTTCATGGTTGCTTGGCAGTGGCGCTTGCCGTCATTGGTTCCGCCAGTCTTTACGACACCGGCGGGATAGACTGTCGTTTCGATCATGTTGATCTTCGGTTTCATGGTGTTCTCTTTCTGCCGGCTGCCTGGCGCTTTGTTGATGCTCTGATTGTAGCCCCGCCGGTGGATGTCCCGGCGGGGATGGGCGGGGACTAGCGGCTTACCCAGAAATTGCCGTTGTTGTAGACGTTGCCAACAATCTCGGCCACTTCGTCGGAGATTTCGCCATCGGTCGCGTAATCGCCGCTGTCAACAAAGATGCTTTTCCCGGAGTACGGTGCGTACTCGTGAGAGATTTTGGAGGTCGGGTAGAGTTTCTTGATGTCCTTCGTGATCTCGCGTTCGTACTTGGCAAGCGTGGCATTGTGATTGATTTCGTCGTGTGATTCGCTGCCATAAAATCCCTCGTCGTCATTTTTGATGGTGATTGAGATAGTCATTTGTGCGTTTCCTTTTCTGGTTGGTTGGTTGATATATATTCATTATAGGCCGTTTGGGGAGAAATACTTGTCTAAAAAGAACTTGTTTTACACGAGTTTCCGCGCCGCGGGCGGGCCTTTTTGTACACATTTACGCGTCGCTGTTGTGGACGTCCAACCATTCTACTAAATTCAGCGGCGGGTTGACGTACCCATACCCCCGCAGCACCCACGCCTGCTGCCGCTCGTGGCTGCGAAACCACCCACCCGGCGGCGGCGCTTCGGGGGACATATCCGCCGTGTACTGGCGGAGTAGATGGGAGACGAGGATGGTGGGGGCGGCGGTGGTTTTGGTCATGGCTTGCGATGCTGCCATCGCATATGCGACGCATAAGCGCCGGATGATGCGAACGATGCGCCGCACTGCCCGCATGAGTAGCGCATGGCCTGCGCATGTTGCGCCGGTTGTGCTTCGGGTTGTGCCCCCGGTTGGCTGGCCTGCGCGTCCCACCTATCCCATTTGCTGAGTAGCGCCAGGGAGATAATCAGGATAGGGATGCACACAGCCAGGATAACATCGTTGTACCAGAGATAATGGTAGTATCCTGTCAATATCGTCAACACAAGCCCCACAGCCCATCTACGGCGTTCCTGTGGCTTTGTAGCGACGGCTTTTACACTGCGATAATGTCCCACGTCCGTAAGCACACCCAGAGCCATAGCGACCGGGGCCGGGTCGCCGTGTTGCGCCATTGCCCCGCCGTAGTGGTAGACGGAGACGATGACCAGGGCGGGGATAATATCGGCTTTCTCGAATAGCCACACCAGTCCGCCCCATGAGGCGCGCCAGGTGGATTTTGCGATAGATTGGAGTTGAGTTAGGTTCATTGGGTGTATTTCGTCAACGTTGGCTTGTTATGCACTTCGTCCTTGTATGCCAGTTCAATGCACCGCAAGAGCATCTCTGCCAGGGCGATAATCAAATTGTGGTAGTACACGTTCACCGGCATCGCTTCCCATAATGCGGATTTGATTTTGCCTTGCTCGATTTTGTTCTGGAAGAATTCGTCTTTTAGCTTTCGCATTTTACCTTCCTGCTTACTCCCCCACCGAAACAAGCGGGGGCGTGTGTTGTGTGTCGTGTTGTGTTGTGTTGCCTACGTGGGCCGTGTTGGGGTGGATTCGGAGGACGGGAGGGGGGCTTGCATCGCTTCCGCCATTGCGATTGCCCGTTGTTCAGGCGTCATTGCCTGGATTAGCGCCAGTTGCTCAGGAGTGGCGCGGACGGAGATCAATCTCTTGGCGAGCGGGGAGGGCTTTCGCCCTGCGCCCGCTCGCGCGCCGCCGTGGGTAGTGGGATTAGCATTGGTGTTCATAAGGTTACGGTCAAAACTGTCTCGGTTTCTTTTACGATTCGGGCGGTGACTTTTCCGTTTGCGATGTCGTTGACTTCGTAGATTTTCGTTTCTGTTATCGTGATAACTTTGCCGGATTTGCTCAGATTACAAACCATCCGGTACGCTGGTGTTCGGTAGTAGCAAATGCCATCGATCATAGCCTTGCCCATGATTTCCTGGGGCGTCCAGTTTTTTAGCTCGGTATTGCTTTTCTCTTTGAGTTCACTTCCGTATTTGATTAGGGTTTCTTGTGCGTTCATTTCGTTTTCCTCTCGTTTGCTTTGTTCTTACCGTTGATATCATTATACCATATTCAAGCGATAAGTCAAGCGAAACGACATACTCTAATCTTTCGTTCTAACTCTGTTCTATCGCCACTTCTCCCAACCACTCCGCGCCCTCCGCGGTTGGTATCGTTGCCCCGCTTTTGTCGCGGGTTGTTATTCCGGCCAGGTCGCCCCACTCCCGGAAATCGTCCCATTCATCCTGGCTACAAGTCGGTTCCAGCGCCGTCATGCCGCGGGCGTGCTTGCGGATTGAGAGGCTATTGGTTTCGCGCCATCGGACGGCGATTCTATGGATAGTCTCTGCGTCGAGCGGGCAATTATCGGCGGCATTCTCGACGCGCGTCATCTTAGCGCCGTTGGTGATGAACTCTGGCAGGGTATCCTGCTCTGCCTGCTCAGGCTCGTAATCCGCCAGCGCCCGCCGCTCAGCCGTGCGAACGATTGCCCGCAGCACGTAGGCCACAAACACGATCACGGCCAAGATGACGATGAGCGGCAACAGGGCGTCAAATAGCTGCTTGGCTGGCGACGCCTGAAACTCGTAGTAATTGCGGTCAAGTTCTACCGCCCGTGCAAGCGCCTCAGCCGTTGCCGCCGCTGGCGTGGCCGATTGTAACCGTGCGGTTAAAATGGTCTCCGCCTGGGCCGTTGCGCTTACCACCTGCGCCCGTTGCTCCTGGTACGCCTGCTCAGCGGTGCGTTGGGCGTCGGCAGCGATCATGGTGCGCTTTGCATCCAACGCCAGGGCTGCTGCGTCAGCGGTGAGCTGGCGCTCCAACTTTGCGGATGCCTCAACGTTCGC
>CAUYUB010000129.1:0-4502 GCA_963575685.1 Gammaproteobacteria bacterium
ACATCCGATCCGGTGACAAGTGTCGAGCGGTCCGCGTTGATCACGTAGTTGCTTTCGGTGTCTCCCTTCAGGGAAATCGTCGCCGGCGTTGAGCCGTCCGGGCTTTGGATCGTCATGTACTCGTACCGGAGGCGGTAATATTTATTTGGCTGCAGCACGGTCATCGGGGAATGGAAAACAGGGACTCCGGACGTCCCCCAAAGTGCAACGCATTTTATACCTGCGTTCAAGGGGTCATCAACCGCCCGAACCACGCCGTTTGCCGCGACCCATTCTGTCACTGAATCGCCATGCCCGTACTGCATAAGGTTCGCTCCGTTTATAATACGGAGTTTTGGGTTGATTGTCTCTCGCCTGTAATCCGCTCCAGCGTCTGTGCAATAAGGCGGGGGAAAATAGGTCGCGTCCGCTGCTTCTGTGGCGGATATTTCATAGATGAAAGCGCCGGAAATATCAAAGACGCTGTTTGTCGCGCCGGTATCACTCACGCGGAATTTGATGGATGTGGCACCCGCGAGATCTCCCGCTGCAACGCGAATGAACCCGAACTTGTCTGGATACACCGGGCCGCCTGAAATTGTCGCGGTCCCATTCTTTATGAGCTGCAGGGACTTTCCCGCGCCGGCCGATGTGACAAAACACCCGAAAACATAATTCCGGGTAACCGTGATTTTTGCAGTCACGTCGATTTCAGCATAGAACGCGCCAGCTCCGGATTTCGTGACACGGACAGATTCTGCCCCGTAAACCGGCTTAACCGTGTGGTAGGTCGCGCCCGAGGCGTTGCTGTACGTCCATTTCGTCGGGTCTTCACTCGCGTACCCGGCTGCCGCCTCGTCCAGGATGTTTTTAAGGCATGGGGACGATAGTCTCATTTGGAGAGGCGCCGGGTAGGTACCCGCATACGTGATTGCCTTATTCGTGAACACATTCAGCTTTTGGGAAATGGTCGTGACGGTCGTCTTTTCTGCGAACATCTTCATGCAGTTCAGGTTGAGCGTGAAACTAACCGCCCGACCTTCAACCCAATTCTTCAGAAAATACAGTTGAAATCCGCTGTCATATTTGCAGGTCCAGAAGCGGTCGCTCTGGTTGCTGAATATCACCTGGAAGGAATCGCCGTTTTCCCGGAGCCTGAAAAAGCTCTTGAGACTGTCCACGTAGGACATGAGAGCGGAATTTGAATCACCCACTATCTGCCCGGAAATCTGCATGGTGCGCGGTTCGTAATTCTTCGTATAGTCGAAATCACCATCCCGGTTAAAAAGCGTCTGCGTGCTCCGGCGCGCCTGGGGCATAGGGTTGCTAATTTTTTGGATAATCATTCCATATAGGTGGAGGTCAACCCCATCGATGGAAACGCGCTGCGTAGCGCCGGTGAGTGCTGAGGGTGCTGCCATTATGATCGTCCTTTCGCCCGGAACATTGTTTCAAGCCTATCGCCCAGGATGTTGCCCACTTCAAGAGCGGACTCTGTTTCACCGGAAACGTGAACATTAATATTTAAATCACCGGACCCGCCAAACCCGTGAAGCTGATTCATTATTTCACCGAGTTTTGAAAGGGGAGCAACAATTTCGGATTCTCCGCCTTCCCCAATCATCGCCAGCGTGGGACGGGTAACGATGCCACCCTCGGCCAAAGGCTCGGGCTCGTAGGGTGCAGGGGTAGACGGGTCTGCAGACGGTGGCGTCGAAGAAGCGTTTGCCTTACCCTCTTTAACCTGTTCACGCCAATTTTCGATCTCCAGCGGGTCCATCTCTTTCCAGTGTTTATCCACCTCTTTTCCGAGCTGGTCCCAGTAATCCCACTCGGAAAGCTGTCCTTTGCTTTTAGCGATATCAAGGGCTGCTTTCGCTCCGGTGAAACGCGTGGTGTCTATTATGGTAGGCTGATAATCTGGGTTTCGTGTTGCCATTTCAGATTCTATATCAGATATCGTTCCTGTAAACTGGGAAATAGTAGGTTGGTTCCATGCGCTTTTTGCTTTTATGTTAAGTAACCTTTGAAGCTCTTTTGCCTCAGCGCGCAATTTCTTGGATTCCGTGGTCTCTGAATAAGTGTGCGAACGGCTATGATAAGTCCGCGCATCGTCAGCTTTTTTATTTAAATCCTTAATCGCTTTCTCTGTTGAAATTGTGTCCAGTTGCTGGGATGATTGATAGTCTTGCATTGATGTAGCGCCGGTAACACCTTTTAAATAGTCCAGAAAAGCATTGTTTGCCGTTTCAAGATCATCTTGCAGCACCTCAAACGAATGGGTTGTAATGTCATCCCTGCCACTTGCTTTGAGAAATGATTGGGCCGCTTTATTCGCTTCCACCGCCGCCTTGCGCTCCTCTTCAGCGGCTATTTTACTTTTTTCTCCTGCTCCGAAAATGGCATCACCGATGAATTTAAATCCTGATATTGCCGCAGCAATCGGGTTTCCGGACATCACAGCATTCATTAGCCCGCCGAGGTCATTGATGGATTTCGCCCACCTGTCATTCATCCCGCCGAACGCCGTGCCGATGTCGGTGATGCCGCCAGTTACGTCCGTGACCAGGCCGGACCATGCCGTTGTCGATCCGTTCTCCAGATCGTCCGCCCATTTATTAAAATTGGCGTGGATGTTCGCCTGCAGCCGATCCCATACGCTTTGATTGAGCGTGATAGACGCCTCTGCCTTGATGCGCAGTTGCTTGGAAACGACGCCTTCCCAGTTCGCTTCGATTTCTGCGGACGTGGCTTTGTACTCGGCCTCGACCTCCGCGAGCTTGTCTTTTTGGCCTTTGAACTCCTGTTCTTGTAGGTCACGCTTGGCAGCCGCCTGCTCCATAAGGTAATTCGCCTCGACCGCGGCCAATGCCATGCGGGATTGGCTCGCCTTGATTACGGCCTGCAGGCGCTCCTCGACCGTGCGCTTTTCGTTCTGGGATTCCTCGTCATAGAGTTCGGCCTGTTCCTTCAGGCTTGCTGACTTGGCGTTAAAGGTGCGCTCCATGATGGACGCTTCGAGGGCCGCGAATTCCTTGAGGTTTTCGATGCGCTTCTTTTCCAGATCCTCCGCGTCTTTCGCCGCTTTCTTCGCTGCTGCTGCCTCGCGTGCAAGACGCGCATCACGGTCGGCTGGGGTTTCGCCGGGTTTCGCGCCGGGGGTGAGAGAGGGAGCGTTTTTCAATGCCTCGCTTTTTATTTTATGAGCCGCCTCTTTCTGCGCGGAAACGATTGCATCAGAATATTGCTGAATCTGAGTCCGCATTTTCGCAAAGTCTTCTGGTTTTGTTGGAATCAAACCCATGTTGCCATAGGATTGTTCTGTCTCGGTCATAGACGTGCCCCACTTCATCGCGAGACGGCGTTGCAACTCCTCGATAGCTGTCTGGTAGTCACCAATGCTTCCTTTTCCGGCATTGATTTGAGCAGCAGCTTCTTTATACTGCCTTAAAAGGACGTCGACTACAGTTTCATCTTCTTCGCTCGTTGTTAACGGATGTTTAATACCCTGAACAAATCGGTCCCACCATGACTGTGCCGTTTTCTCTGTAATCTTCAGCTGCTTATCGGCTTCGCCTGCCGATGATTTTACATTCTTAAGCGAATCAGAAAGAACGTTGCCACCATCTGCCGCAAGCTTCATCACGCCGCTTAATGCGCGCGCTCCTGGAACCAGCTGTGAAATGGTTTCAATGTTTCCGCCTGAATATTGCATGATGTTCTTGAGAGCTTTGGCGAACCCGCCGGCCGCCTGAAGGGAATCTCCACCCATCGCCCGAGCCAGGTCTTTTGTCGGTTTCTCCATAGCGCTCATAAACAGCTTGAGGCTTGCGGCCGCCTGCTGAATGCCTACGCCGCCCTTGGTCATCGTGGCCATCGCCGCGATAAGCTCATCGATTGAAACGCCGGCCTCGGACGCCAGCGGGGAAACTTCGGAAATGGCCGCGCCGAACGCCCCAAGAGACGCTTCGCCGACCTTGGCGCCACGGGTGAGTTTGTCCAGGACGGCAGGGGCTTTGTCCGCAGTGAGGTTGAAGGAATCCAGCACCGTGTCGAGCATATCCACGGCCGCGCCGTATTCCATGGTGCCAATCTTGGAAGCCTTCACAACCGTGTCTAGGAAATCAAGAGAATCGCGCACCTCAACCCCAGACTCCGCCACCTGGTCGAGAGCCTTGGCCAGTCCGCCGGCATCCCGGCCGTATTTGACGGCAAGGCTTTTAACGCCAGCGCCGAGAACGTCAAGTTCCTGTGTGGTCGCACCAGTGCGCGCTTGAACGTGCGCCATGGTGTCCTGGAACTCAATCTGCGCCTTAATCAGTTCTTTGGTAACCCCAATAACCGTTTCGATGGCCTGAGAAATTCCGTTTGCACCAATGAATCCCAAAGCCGTGGCCATGACCTGCTTCTTGAGTTCGCCGAGGCCGCCCGTCACATCCTTAACGGTTTTAGACGCCCTATCCTCAAGGACAATTGCGCCGTTTAGCGTGCCGACATTTTCTTTTGCCATTTTCAATCCTTCG
>CAUYUB010000130.1:0-4487 GCA_963575685.1 Gammaproteobacteria bacterium
GTGCTGGCCGTACTTGGCTAGATGTCAGGTCCCATGTGATCATATACACGAACTTCCCCGCAAGCGCAAACTAATGAGGAGGCGGCTGCGGGCGAAGGAATGAGGTTCATGGAGCTATTGTGATTACATTAGCCGCGCTAATCAATCACGAAGTTATGCAGAATGCCCGCGCCACCTCCGTCACCAACATTGGGCCACGGTAAATGAGCCCGGTATAGAGCTGCACCAGCGCTGCCCCTGCGGCCTGTCTAGCCAGCGCATCCGCAGGGGTAAGGATACCGCCCGAGCCGATGATCGGGATGCGCTCACCGAGAACGGCATGGAGTCCCTCCACCACCGCGGTAGCGCGTGCCGCCAAAGGTGCCCCAGACAGCCCCCCTTCTTCGGTCCCATGATGCAAATGGGCTATGGCCTCACGGGCCACGGTGGTATTGGTGGCAATGACCCCGTCTACCCCCTCGGTCAGCAGGATATGTGCAAGGTCCGTTACTTCCTCTGGAGACAGATCTGGGGCGATCTTGATGGCGAGTGGTACGGTGCGTCGATATTCGTCCGCGAGCCGTCCCTGTTCGGCCTTGAGGGTGGCGAGCAGGTGGGAGAGTGCGGCACCGGTCTGAAGACGGCGCAGTTGCGGGGTATTGGGAGAGGAGATGTTGATCGCTACGTAGTCCGCATAGGAATAGACCCGGCGTAGGCAGATCAGATAGTCCGCGACGGCCTCCTCCAACGGAGTATCGCGGTTCTTGCCGATGTTGACGCCGATGATGCCGTCAAAATGTACTCGACGCAGACGCCCCACCAGGGCTTCCACTCCCTGATTGTTGAAGCCCATGCGATTGATGAGGGCCTGCGCGGCAGGCAGACGGAACATACGCGGACGAGGATTTCCAGGTTGGGGGCGAGGTGTGACCGTACCCACCTCCACGAAGCCGAAGCCCAACGCCCCAAGTGCTTCGAGACACTCCCCCTCTTTATCCAGACCTGCGGCAAGTCCCACCGGATTAGGGAAACGCAACCCCATCACAGTCCGTGGACACTCTACCCGGCGCGGCATAAAAGGCGCCAATAGCCCCAAACGATGGACCTGGGCCAGCGTAGTGAGGGTAAAGCGGTGGGCGACCTCAGGATCGAGGTGGAACAGTAAGGGACGAATAAGGGGATATATGTCTAAGCCCATAACGGGTGTCCGATAAATTCGATGATTGTTGCTGATGATGGCGTTGCGGATGATGCCGGTGCCTGAGGGGGAATCGTAGGAGCGACGGAGTCCGGGGCAGCCTTGGTGGCACGCCGTTCGGCCTCATCAATGGCGTTCCCGATCTTATCGATGAGTTCGGAACCTTCCGGCAGCAGGGATTTGAGCCTACGCCAGGATTCGGCAGCGGCGGGATAACGACCTTCTTGAAATGCCCATATCCCTGCCAACCACAATCCCTTAGGGTGATCCGGTGCTTCGTGGAGGACCTTGGTCACCAGTGCCTGCGCTTGGTCGTTGAGGCGGCTGCCGTTGGCCAACACGAGGGCTTCGGCGTGATCGGCGATCAGTCCCAGGTCTTGGTCTGCAAGGGTGGAGGCTCGTGCATAGGCTTCTGCCGCCTCGGGATAGCGCTCCAGGGCCATATAGGAACGTCCCAACATGGTCCAGCCGCGCAGGTCGTTGGGATTGGCGGCAAGGCGGTCGGCCAATTTGGTCACCATCTGTTCGATGGCCTGCATCTTGCCGTCCGCGCCTTGGGTTTCTTCGGCCGTACTGGTTTCCGTAGTGGAAAACAGGTAGGTCCCGGTCCCCAGCCAGCTATAGAGCAGAAGGGCGGTTACCGGTAACACAACGGCGATGGCGAACAACGCCCAGCGTCCGGTTTTAGGATCGGGGTGCGTCTCGGAAGCGGGTGGTCGGGATGAATCGCCCACGTCGTCCAAGAGTTCCTGCGCCAGTACACGCCGTTCCTGTTCTCGTTGGTCGAAAGTCAGGGTGGGGTAATCCATCGC
Organism: Gammaproteobacteria bacterium; assembly: GCA_963575685.1. Lineage (GTDB taxonomy): Bacteria > Pseudomonadota > Gammaproteobacteria > CAIRSR01 > CAIRSR01 > CAUYTW01. The sequence continues at coordinate 1,990 of CAUYUB010000130.1, forward strand.
CGTCTCCAATTCGGCCAGCCGGTCCCGATAAACTGCCGCGTTGAGACTTTCCCGATCCACGGCGGACGCGTGACGAGGACGCATCCAGGGCCATGCCGACACCAGCACCGCCACTATCGTCATTAGGCTTATCAGAACCCAAAACACCAGCACATTCGTATCCATCGTCACTTATGACCTCTCGTGTCATCCAGCCCCAACAGGGCACGGGCACGGGCCTCTTCTTCGGGAGAGAGACGTCGTTCTTCCTCTGGGGTACGGCGGTAGCGGGCATAGACCACCATTCCCCCCACCGCGATCCCAAAGAACAGCAGCGGGCCGAGCCAGAGCAGGGCCGTGGCGATATTGAAGGGGGGCCGATAGCTTACGAAGTCGCCATAACGCTCTTTGAGGAAGGTGATGATTTCCTGGTCGCTTTTTCCCTGCCTAGCCAGTTCCTCAACCTCACGGCGCAGGTCGCTGGCCAAATCGGCGTGGGAATCGGCCAGCGACTGGTTCTGACACACCAGGCAGCGCAATTCCTCCTCCAGCCGACGCATCCGGTCCTGAAAGGCAATCTCGGCGGTAGAGGAAGTCATGGCCGGAGCAGAAGTAGGCTTCAAACTTACCCCGGCCTCAGCGGCGTAACCGGAACTTCCTGTCAATAATACGTTGACCATCGCAACGGCACCCACCGCGATTCGGCGGAGGCGGCGCAGTTGCCTTGAAGGTTTGACCATCGGTGGCACTCTGTTTAACTCTCTTTATTATTCAAGGATAAACCGTCAGCGAATTTACACCATCATAGAAAAGAGGAGGTGAATACAATTTACCATACCATAATAAGTATAGCGAATCGTAGCGAAACCCTGAAAACTCGTGCGCACCTCCTCCGAAATTATATAGATTAACCATTGGGCTTGACGCCGCCCTTGCGTCCCAAGCCGAAACCGACCCGATAGAGATCCGGCATGTCGATCCGGCCATCTTTCTTGATCTCGAAAACACCCAAACGAGCCAGATCTTCTCGAATACCTGTCCAGCCCCGTTCGGTATGTTGCGGCGGCAATCGTTTGAGGTGTGTGGAGTCCGGTCCCGCCGGGAATTCTTGCTCCCAACGCTGCAAGATAAATGAGTAGTCGCAAGGCACCGTCAATCCACCCAATGGCGTCATGAAGGTACGTACCCACGGGTAATCCTCGGCCATTTCATCGACGCGAGTCCTTGACGCCTTTTGTATACCGCGCTTGATGCTCTCATAGTGCAAGGCATAGGCATATTCAGGGTAACGCTCCAGGGAATCTTCCGCAGATTGCCGAATTGCCGCTAAAAACGAGCGCGGTGACGTACGGCCACGGCCATCGGCCAAATGTCCTACCGACCACACATAAGGTACACCACGGCGCTTATCTCGTCCCATCCAGGGGCCAGCCAATGTTTCAAATAGGGCGCGCTGTGAGGGGGTTTCTCTTTTTGCTTTATCGGCCAACTGCCAAATCTCTTTTAACTCAAGAGGAAATGACAAACCCACCTTTCGGTAAATTTCCCGCAAGCATTTACCATGCTCGTCAGGTCCATTGACCAGCATTTTCCATAAAAGGCCATGCAAATCGTGTCGAGCCCAAGTTAATTCTGTCTTGGTGGACAATAATTTCGAGGCATCCGGAAAATCAGTCACCGAACGCTCGAATTGATCCTCCCGCAAAAATACTTTGGCGCCTAAACATGAATAGGACTTGAGCCACAATGCGACGCGCAATAAATCACGCACGATAGCGTCCATCGTGCGCCAATCGTCACTGGTGCGATCCAAAGCGTCGAAGACGATTAGGCCAAACCGGTTCCCATTAGCCAGATGCTGATTGGCGCGTTGCATTAATCTGGCCACATCTTCTGGATTCGCTTTAAGCCATGCGACGGTCTCGTCCCAGCGCGCGCGCGGTAGGTCCTCGTACAACCTCTCGGCAATCCAACGCACGATGACGGCTCGCCATATGTCATACGCAGTGATCCCGGAGGTAAGCATTTGCGCGAAGGTATCGGCATTTGGGTAGTTGTCAATGGATTCCAGGACTGAAAATCCGATACGGACATCGACCCGTTCCATCTCTCGAATTGACTGCCCGATGGTATTGCGTAAGGTGGTAGAACCTAACGCAGCCGTCCAAAATGATTTACCAACCCCGCGCGCGCCAACGACGAGGTTGCATTCCAGACGCAACGCCTTGACGTGAGCCGGCGGTACATAAAGGTTCCTGGCATCGGGTTCTTGGGCGTACGTAGTAAACTCGCGTGGTAATGCCTCAATGATGGCATGACGAATAGTTTTTACCTCAGCCATGTTGCTCACCTTCGAATGAGATAATTCGCTCAATGCCGTCAATGAGTAAGCCGAAAATCTGATACACCTCCGCCGCGTCGATACTTTCCAGGCGCAAATGCAGCGAACGCAAGGCGGCGAAACCACGGTTCCAACGAATTGGAAGGGGGTAATGTGGCGCGGTATCGTCGGTTTCGTC
>CAUYUB010000131.1:0-4459 GCA_963575685.1 Gammaproteobacteria bacterium
TATGAGAGGCGAGCAGCACCGTGGCACCGGTTCGGGTCTGGTAATCCTTGAGATAGCGACGCAAGCGATCAGCGCTGTCCGGGTCGAGGGAGGCGGTCGGTTCATCCAGTAACAGGACCTCGGGGTCATTCAACAAGGCTTTGGCCAACACTACGCGGGTCTTCTGACCAGCGGAGAGGGTCCCATAGCGACGTTTCAACAGTCCGGTAATATCCAGAGCCTCCCCCAAGCGGGCCAGACGCGCCGGGATGTCGCGCAACCCGTAGAGCCGCCCATAGACCTTGAGGTTCTCGATCACGGTGAGACGCTGGGGGAGATCCACATAGGGAGAAGAGAAATTCATGCGTGACAGGACGCGATAGCGGTGGCGCGCCATGTCTTCCCCGAGCACCCGCACCATCCCGCTGGTCGGTAATAACAATCCCAACAGCATGGCGATGGTGGTGGTCTTGCCGGCACCGTTGCCCCCCAGCAGGGCGCAGGTAGTACCGTATGGGACAGAAAAGCTGATGCCATCTACGGCCGGACACTCGCCATAGCGCTTGACGACCTCACTGACGGCAATGACTGGTTGAGACATGGGAAGGGTGAAAACACGGAGTATCTAATGGAATGGCTCGAACGCCATGGTCGCGCTCGAGAGCTGACCCGTTCCGCCCTGGAAGGGGGAGAGATCGGTGAGGCATTGGAGGTACTCGCTTCCTTGCCGGCACCCCCCGCACCCCCGCACCCCAGTGGTGCGGAGGAAGCAGCGGAATATCTCACGGGATTGTTGGAACAACCCGCCGGTTCAAAACCGATACCGGGACGGTGGGAGAGATACTGCGAAGGGAAAATAAATCCTACGGATCGCGGGTTTTATCAACCAGCCGCTGCCGCATTCGCCATCCCATGGATGTGGTGGTTAAGACGGCTCTTGTGCCGAGCAGCCTTATTGGTATGGATAATACCCTTGCAGGCCATGCTGTCGATGATGGGCACTGCTTCCTTGTAGGCGGTTTGGGCCTGGGTAAGGTCTCCGCTGCTGATGGCCTTGACCACCTTCTTGATATAGGTCCGCAGCTTGGAACGATGGTTGACGTTCTGCTGACGGCGGGTTTCGGCTTGACGCGCGCGCTTCTTAGCTTGGACAGTGTTGGCCAAAGGGGTGACTCCTGGATGCTGGACGGAGGAAACAGGCTATTGTGCAGACGGTACCGACCGTTGTCTACCTCTTTACCCTGGTGACTGTTCACCACATCACCTCCTGAGCAGTTACCATAGGGACGGCCTTTGACTAATTTCCTGCGTCCATCACCGTGAATCCTTCGATCCAAACCAAACTCGATAGCCTGACCGAGCGCCGCGAAGAACTTGCCGCCCTCCTTGCCGATGCCGAGACCATCTCTAAACCGGAGCGTTTCCGCGCCCTGTCTGTGGAATATGCCCAGCTTGGGCCAGTGGTGGAGGCTTATGGCCGGTGGCGTACCGCGCTCGCCGACCAAGAAGCGGCGCAAGCCTTGCTCCATGATGATGACCCGGATCTCCGTTCCCTCGCCGGTGACGAGTTACTCTCCGCCAAGGAGCGCCTCGTGGTGTTGGAAAAAGAATTGCAACTCCTCATGTTGCCCCGCGACCCCCATGACGACAGCAATATCTTTCTGGAGATCCGGGCCGGGACCGGCGGCAACGAGGCTGCCCTATTCGCGGGAGACCTGTTGCGCATGTATACCCGCTATGCGGAAGGGCGGGGCTGGCAGGTTGAGATATTGAGTGCAAGCCTTGGCGAAGCCGGAGGCTACAAAGAGGCGATTACCCGAGTCGTGGGCCAGAGTGCCTATTCCCAGCTCAAATTCGAATCCGGCGCCCATCGGGTACAACGTGTCCCGGCCACCGAGGCCCAGGGTCGTATCCACACCTCCGCCTGTACCGTGGCAGTCATGCCGGAGCTGGACGCCGTGGAAGAGGTATCCATCAATCCTACCGACCTCAAGGTGGATACCTTCCGTTCCAGCGGGGCAGGCGGGCAGCATGTGAACAAGACCGAGTCCGCGATCCGCATCACCCACCTGCCCAGCGGTATCGTGGTGGAATGCCAGGAAGAACGCTCCCAACATAAGAACCGCGCCCGCGCCATGTCCGTCCTCCAGGCCAAACTGCTTACCATTGAGCAGGAACGCCAACAATCGGAACAGTCGGCAACGCGTCGCCTGTTGGTGGGCAGCGGCGATCGTTCCGAAAAGATCCGTACCTACAATTATCCCCAGAACCGAATCACCGACCACCGTGTCAATCTAACCCTTTACCGTCTGGATACGGTGATGGAGGGCAGCCTCGACCTGGTCATCGGGCCACTGATCCAGGAATATCAGGCAGACCTGCTCGCGGCGCTGGGGGATTGAGTGTCCGCGATGACCGTAGCCGAGGCATTGACGCAGGGAAGTGCCTGCCTTCGGGGCGAACGGCGGGAGGCGGAATGGTTGCTCAGTCATGTCCTTGATTGGTCCCGCGCCAACCTGTTCACCCACGCCAAACAGTTTCTGACCACCGACCAACAGGCCCGCTATGAGGCGCTGCTGATGCGTCGTATCCAAGGGGAACCATTGGCCTATCTCCTGGGGCGCTGGGAGTTCTGGTCTCTCGAATTGAACGTGGGGCCAGCGGTACTTATCCCTCGCCCGGAAACCGAATTGCTGGTGGAATTGGCCCTAGCGCGCATCCCTACCGGGACCTCCCAGGCAGTAGCCGATCTGGGGACAGGGAGTGGTGCCGTTGCCCTAGCCGTAGCCGGCGAACGCCCCGCCTGTCGGGTGACCGCTACCGATTGCTGTCCTGCTGCCCTTGCCATCGCCGAAACCAATGCCCGCCATTTGGGGTTGACGAATGTAGAATTTCTCGTCGGGGATTGGTGTACTCCCCTGGCCGAACGGCGTTTCCACCTGATCCTCGCCAATCCCCCCTACGTAGCCAGCAATGACCCACACCTCAATGACCTACGTTTCGAGCCCGAAATCGCCCTCACCGCCGGCCCGGATGGTCTGGCAGCCATCCGCCGCATTGCCGCAACCGCCTGTGATTATCTCTACCCCGGCGGCACGCTACTGCTAGAGCACGGCTACGATCAGGGGGCATCCGTGCGTCATTTGCTCACCGGACTACACTACGACGGGCTGGAGACACTGCCTGACCTGGAAGGCCGCGAACGGGTAACCCTGGGAAAGGCAGCGTTGAGATGAGACAAGAAAAGAAAAAACCAGAAGATAACCACAAAAGAACAAAGCATAAAACATTAAAATATTTTTCTTTTAATATTGAAAGAAAAATATTTTAATGTTTGATGTTTTATCTTTCAACTGTTTTCAGTTTTTATTGCTGAGGTGGTAATGCTTGTTCTTGGTTTCCCGGATTATGCCTTGCAAGGCCGTGCCCTGGCGGCAGCGTTATCTGCCCCTTGGGCAGAGGTAGAGATCCATCATTTCCCCGATGGAGAAAGTCGAATACGATTACCACCGGCGCTTCCGAATGACGTGGTACTGTGCCGCAGCCTAGATCACCCCAACCATAAGCTCATTGAGCTGTTGTTCACCGCTCGTACCGCTCGACAATTAGGGGCTCGCCACCTTACGCTGGTGGCCCCTTATCTGTGTTACATGCGCCAGGATATGGCCTTTCATCCCGGCGAGGTAGTGAGTCAGCGGGTGATTGGAGAAATATTGGCAGAGTCGTTTGATGCGTTAATTACCGTAGATCCCCATCTACACCGCATTCGCCGCCTAGAGGAGGTTGTCCCTGCCCGTTCCGTCCTCGCCCTTTCCGCTGCCTCGCTCATGGGAAAATTCCTGGAGAGTCATCCTCACTATGAAAATGCCCTATTACTGGGACCCGACCAGGAATCGGCCCAGTGGGTAGAGGCGATTGCCAATTCCCGCGGCTTACGCTGTGCCGTGGCGACCAAACATCGGGATGGCGATTGCGCGGTAAGCGTTACCCTCCCTGATGGCAACTACCAAGACCAGATCGTAGTAGTCGTAGATGATGTGGCGAGCACCGGTTGCACTCTGGCCGAGACCGCGCAGGTTTTGTACGCACGCGGTGCGGCAAGGGTCGAGGTGCTGGTGACCCACGCCCTATTTGGTATGGGCAGTCTGGAGCGCTTGAAACATGCGGGGATAAAAGGACTCTGGAGCACTGACAGTGTTGCCCATCCCACCAATATCATTGCCCTGGCCGATCTGTTGGCTTCCGGGGTGAAACAGGTAACCCCCTGAGAAAACGCATCACACCGTAGCGATTGGAAAGCGATTCAATGACCATCTATGCGCCCTCCCCGCACAGCGAATTCGATTTCGCTGCCCTCTCCGTTACTGAGGCATCAGCACGTATCATGGACACGATACGACCCATTGCGTGTAGTGAACAGATTCCCCTTCACAATGCCTTGGATCGGATACTGGCTACCGACTTTCCTTCTCCTGGTGCT
>CAUYUB010000132.1:0-4378 GCA_963575685.1 Gammaproteobacteria bacterium
TCCACCACCCGACGTTGTTGGTTGACTTTAATCGGATACACCGCGGTGTAGCCACCGCGATAGGAGGCTACCGCCATGGCTGAACCAAAGGCAGCGATCAGACGTTGGGCGCGGTCACGCAAGATGTCGGTAAAACGTACCAGTACCGGCAGGGATAAACCCGCCGCACGGATGCCGGTGACCAGCTCATAGAGATCTACGGCGGGACCTTCGGGGCGACGGTCAGGGCGTGCCACCAAATGGCCACGTCCATCCACATCAAAATAGCCGTCTCCCCAATGGGAAATATGGTACAACGCGCGGGAACGTTCCGGCCCCCAGGCTGGTGGGGTGTGATCAGTCATGGGGATTATAACTTGGCAGGTAAAAATGACTCACCCAAATTTGGATTCTCCACAGCTCAGACAGGTAAGACAGCCATCCATTACGATCATGGCCTTGGTCTGACATTTATGACAGAGTTTGGCGCCTGGGGGAAAGGGAGAATCATTGTCGGGTGTGTTGCTGGCCTTGGTCGCCGAGTCGTATTCCGCACGTTTCTTGGCAATAAACTCTCGTTGCGGATCATCCAATCCATCGCCTCGAATAAGGCCAATGGAACGCAGATGGGATTCGATGACATCCCCCAGCTCCGCCACCAACGAGGGCATATATTTCCCCCCACGTTTGAAATACCCTCCCTTTGGATCGAAGACTGAGCGCAATTCCTCGACCAGGAAGGTAACATCACCCCCTTTACGGAAGACGGAAGAGATGATGCGGGTTAACGCCACGATCCATTGGAAGTGGTCCATGTTTTTTGAATTGATAAAAATCTCGAAGGGCTGGCGCTGTTCATGGGGCGTATCTTCATTGAGCACAATATCATTGATCGTAACGTAGAGGGCGTGCTCGGAGAGGGGGGTACGAATTTTGTAGGTAGCGCCCAACAGAATGGTAGGTCGCTCAACGTTTTCGTGCATCTGCATCGGGGGGGTAGGTATCGGAACAACTGCTGCCGACGCCGCTTCCTCTTCTTTTACTACGCTGTATTTAACAATTTTTTTGTCGATGCGGATGGCCATGGGACAGGTTCTCGAAGGACTAATCCAGAGAGTAAGACCAACCCCAAAAGATTAAAAGATCTCTCTTTTGCACTTAAAAGAAATTTTTTAATCTTTATGAGGTTGATTTTATATTCAGCCTTTGGGGGAAATGATTAGTTTACCACTTTCCGTAATAACCCTCTTTGAGGGCATCATAAAGATTGGCAGCGCTATGGATCTCACCGTCGTATTCAATCTCCTCGTTGCCCTTTGCCTCGACCACCGTCCCGTCATTCAGAACGAAGCGATAGAGGGTTGCCGCCAAGTCCTTTTCCTTGACCAGTACGCCCTGGAAGGCTTCAGGGTTGTAACGGAAGGTGGTACACCCCTTGAGGCCTTTCCGATAGGCATGAAGATAGACATCTTTAAAGTCCTCAAAGGGAAAATCAGAAGGGACGTTGACCGTTTTGGAAATCGATGAATCGATCCAACGCTGGGCCGCGGCCTGAACCTCTACGTGTTCGTGGGGGGTGATGTCCTCGGCGGTAACAAAATAATCCGGGAGCTGTAATACCGCGTCCTCGGCATAGGGCATGGCCTTTGGGTTGATGAGAAAGCGGTAGGCCAACAGCTCAAAGGAATAGACATCCACCTTCTCCTTGCTCTTCTTACCCTCGCGGATGACATTACGTGCGTAGTGGTGGGCGAAACTTGGTTCAATGCCGTTGCTGGCATTATTGGCGAGCGATAGGGAGATGGTCCCGGTTGGGGCAATCGAAGTATGGTGGGTAAAACGGCAGCCCATCCGCTCCAGTCCTGCCACCAGTTCCGGGTCAACCTCGCGCACCCGCTGCATATAACGGCTATAGCGGGCATGGAGGACCTTACCCGTGATACTGTCACCCACCTGGTAACCATCCTCTGCCATCTCCGGGCGGTGACGCAGCATTTCTTCGGTGACCACGAAATGCTCCTCCATGATAGGAGCCGCTCCTTTCTCATTGGCCAATTCCAAACCGGTACGCCAGCCGGTCAGGGCCATTTCGCGGGTAACTTCTTCGGTGAATTCCAGCGATTCTGGGCTACCGTAGCGGAGGCACAACAGGGTAAGTGTCGACCCCAGGCCCAGATAGCCCATCCCGTGACGACGTTTACGAAAGATCTCCGCACGCTGCCCTGGGAGCGGCAGACCGTTGATCTCCACGACGTTGTCCAACAGGCGGGTAAAAATGGCCACCACTTTTCGGAACTGCGCCCAATCAAAGACGGCGCGATCGGTAAACGGATGAAGAACGAATTTGGTGAGGTCAATGGAGCCAAGGAGGCAACTACCATAAGGAGGAAGACCTTGCTCACCACAGGGGTTAGTCGCCCGGATACATTCACACCACCAGTTATTATTCATCTCATTATATTGATCGATGAGAATGAATCCGGGCTCAGCATAGTCGTAGGTGGACGCCATAATGAGGTCCCACAGATTTCGTGCCGGAATGGTACGATAGACGCGGCAAGCCACCCGTCCTGCCGCATCGGTGATATAGCCAACCGTATCGGGCCAAGAGCGCCAGACCACCTTGGTAGGGTCCTGGAGGTCGGGCGAGTCGGGAGGAAGTTCCTTGGCACTGATGGGGAAAGCGAGCTTCCAAGGACCGTTGGCACGCACCGCCTCCATGAATTCCGCAGTGATGAGCAGCGATAGGTTGAACTGACGCAACCGACCGGCCTCGCGTTTGGCGCGGACGAAATCCATGACGTCGGGATGGCCTACATCGAAGGTGGCCATCTGTGCCCCACGCCGCCCTCCGGCGGAAGACACCGTGAAACACATCTTGTCGTAGATATCCATGAAAGACAGTGGGCCGGAGGTATAGGATCCAGCCCCGGAGGCGTAGGCCCCGCGTGGGCGCAGAGTAGAAAACTCATAGCCCGTACCCGATCCGGCCTTAAGCGTCAGTCCTGCCTCGTGGACCTTGGCTAGGATGTCGTCCATGGAGTCGTGAATGGTACCGGACACCGTACAGTTGATCGTAGAAGTGGCGGGCTTGTGCTCCCAGGCGCCGGCGTTGGAGATGATGCGTCCGGCCGGGATGGCGCCGCGGCGGAGTGCCCATAGGAACTTCTCGAACCACTCCTCACGCTGCTCCGGGGTCTGCTCTACCTCGGCTAACGCCCGTGCCACCCGTTTGAAGGTATCGTCCATGTTGCGGTCGATGACGGTTCCATCCTTGGCTTTGAGGCGGTATTTTTTGTCCCAAATATCCATGGAGGCATTCTGGAACGGGATATCGGTGATGGCATTGGGTACGGCCTTGAGGTGGGCGGACTTCATGAGGCTGATTCCCTCCGGGAACCTGGTTTTCTGGCTGGGGGTATCCGAATCGTGAGCAGATACGGAACCAGACACAATATATTGTGTCTGATTCTGGAGACGATAAGCTACTCCCCAGACTTCTGTCAATCGACGATAGACTGATACTTAATTGTATATCAATATGTTACGATGTTATCTCAAAGAATCAAAGGGATAATCAAGACTCGTCTCGACCAGCACGATACCACAATATATTGTGTTTATGTCTTCTCGGTAGCCCTATTCGCCCCCCTCCTTCCCGTGCCACTCCTACGGCTTCTCATGTAGGCGTGAGAAACTATCTGTCACCAACTTCCTGATGCTAATTGGCGTATCGCAATTCTTGTCACCATTCCTTATCAATAGAAAGGCATGCTTGCCTCATCTGTTATATGATCATCCGCGCAGTCCTATCCATTATGGTGTATCCCCATGAGTAAGAACGTTAAGGTTGGCAGCCTGGTCGAGGACCCAGGGGTAAGTGCAAGACGACGAGCGGAAATCCTCGATCAAACCAGGTGGGCCAGCGATTTTTCCTGGATGGAGATTGAGACCCTGGCTTCTTATCTACGGCTCACCCATGCCATCAAGGATTCTATTCTCATGAAAGAGGGTTCGGGTGAACGTTTCTTATCCATTATCATTCGTGGGGCTGTCGATATCTACAAAGAGGACCCCGATAAACAACTCAAAAAGATCGCAAGTCTTGGGCCTGGCCAAACGATCGGGGAAATGTCCATGATTGACGGTGACCACTGTTCGGCAACGGTCATTGCCGCGGACGATCTTACCCTTCTCACCATGTCGAAGTTTACGCTGAATGCGCTAATAAATGAAAAGCCGACGCTTGCTGTAAAATTCATACTAAAGCTCTCTCGTATATTGAGCCACCGGCTTCGGGTGACGAGCAGTAATCTGGTGGATCTGGTTTGATGATAACTGAAGTAACTCTCCATTCGCTATACCTGGAACAGTAAACATTAATTTCCCGTTGGGATAA
>CAUYUB010000133.1:0-32285 GCA_963575685.1 Gammaproteobacteria bacterium
ACCGATGCCCCTATGCAGACAACCATAGGCGGGATTGAGAACGCGGCGACCATATTGGCAGACCCTCTCGCAAAGGTCGCCGAAAGTGTGGGAGACGCGCTTCCTAAGATGAACACGTGGGCCCAGGGCGGAGCGTTGATACCCGGTTTTGAGAAAGACCCGGGAGGCTCGAGCTCAACCGACAGCAAAGGAGACGGTGGTACTGGCGGCGTGGGCACCGTACCTGCGGATTTCAATAACCCTAACCTTACAGAAACCGATATCCGGCGCCGGCGTTCAGTGGCCAAGCTGCAGCGCGGCATGTTCGACACCATGAGGGCCAACATAGGGGCCGGCAAACCGTCATTAGACATTCCCACTCTCGCGAGCGGGATGCTTAAGTCGAAATTGGGGATATAAGGAAAACTATGGACGTTAAACCTTTTCAAACGCGCTTTAGTTCGCTCGAGACTGCCCGGTCTTCTTACATTCCTGTCTGGCAGGATATACAGACCTACATATTGCCCACGCACGGCTTCTTTACGGGTACACCCGGCCAGGCCCGGACCATGGACTTTAAGAAGTTCCTGAACAACACACCCTCACAGTCCATACGCACCCTGTCTTCCGGTATGTCCTCCGGCCTTACCAGCCCTTCAAGGCCTTGGTTCAAGCTTGGGTTGCAGAACCCCGAACTGATGGACCTCGAGCCGGTCAAGCTTTGGCTTAACGAGGTGCAGAAGCGGATGGAGGCTGTATTCCAGCGTTCGAACTTCTACGAGGCCATCAACGCGTGTTACGCGGAACTGGGCTCTTTTTGCACAGGCGTTATTATTATCCTCAATGATTACGACAACGTTATTCGCGTCAAGACGTTCACGGCCGGCGAGTATATGCTGGGGACCGGCGCGGACGGCAAGGTGAATACGTTCGCCAGGTACTGCAATTTCACGGTGGCCCAGCTGGTGCAGGAGTTCGGTATAGAGAACGTGTCTTCCCAGGTAGCGTCGCAGTTTAATGGAAACACAAACGTAGACGCGTTTATTAAGGTATGCCACCTGATAGAGCCTAACGATGACAGGATCCCGGATAAACAGGACTTTAAGAACATGCCCTTTCGTTCGGTGTACTGGGAGCAGGGCGGAGCCGAGAATAAGTTCCTCCGGGTTTCAGGCTACGAGGAGTTCCCGGTTATGGCTCCCCGCTGGTTTACGATAGGGGACAGCGCTTATGGCGTCGGGCCCGGGTGGGAAGCCCTTCCGGACTGCAAACTGCTCCACAAGATGGTCAGCCGCAAGTTCATCGGGCTCGATAAGGTACTTGACCCGCCCATGGTAAAGGACCCCAGCATTACCGGGCACAGCAGCACCCTTCCCGGGGGCGTTACCGTGGCGCCCGCGGGAAACCAGAACTCGGGTTTCCGGCCGGCGTACCAGATAGAGCTGAGGCTTAACGAGATCAGGCAGGACATTGGCGAAACAAAAAAAGATATCCGCGAGGCATTCTATAACGACCTCTTTATGATGATGACCAATATAGACAAGTCCGGCGTTACCGCGGAAGAGATAATTCGCAAGAACGAAGAGAAGATGCTCCTGCTGGGCCCGGTGGTCGGCGGAGTTGAAAGCGAATTGCTTGATCCCGCGATAGACAGAACCTTCAACGTCATGCTTCGCGCCGGGATGCTTCCGCCCCCGCCGCAGGAACTGCAGGGACAGAGCCTGAAAATAGACTACATCTCGCCGCTTGCCCAGGCGCAGAAGATGGTGGGCATAACCTCTATAAACCAGTTATCCGCCTACATTACAAACCTGGCGGCGGTATATCCTGACGTGTTGGATAAGTTCAACCCGGACGAGTCAGTAGATGAAGTGGCGGACATGCTGGGAACGAGCCCCAAGCTTTTAAAGAGCAGTGACGAAGTGGCGCAGATACGCGACCAGCGGCAGAAAGCGGCCCTGGCGCAGCAGCAGGCTGCCCTTGCCCAGACAGCGGTAGACGCAGGCAAGAAGCTCTCCGAGACCGGAATGAACAAAGGCTCGGCTCTGGACAGCCTTATGAAGCCCGGGGAAGCGCCGGCGCCGGCAGGTAACTGATGAACGACGAGATAGATATAGAAGCTGAAAACAAGAAGCAGGAACAGAAGGCCAAGAGGATACGCGAGCGCGTGCTCTCGGACCTGCGAGCGGTTCTTAAGAACGCCGAGGGCCGCAGGGTATTATGGAAACTATTAAGCGATTCGGGTGTATATCGCATTTCATTTACGGGCGAAGCCGCCGGAACGAACTTCAATGAAGGGCAGCGAAGCATAGGTTTGCAGCTGCTGCGCGACATTGAGGACGCTAAACCGGAGTCTTTAACCCAGATGAGAAGAGAATACACAACGGACCCCTTACTAAATAGCAGTAAACAGGAGGAGTAAAATGGCCGACAAAGTTGAAGGGACAGGCGCAGGCGCTGCGGGTGCAGAAGAAAGTGGCGCCGGCGCTGCTGGATCCGAAGAAACTCTTATAACCGGAGCGGGGAAAGAAGCTGCGGGCTTGGGAGAGGGCGGAACCGGTGGAGCAGGCGCTGAAGGTGCTAAGGGTGCAGAGGGACTGACAGACGCCGAGAAGACGGCAGCTGCAACAAAAGCAGCGGCTGACAAAGCCGCAGCGGATACCGCAACGGTCAAGGCGGCTTATGACGCGATGAAGCCCGAAGAAAAAACCGCTTACGATGCTCTGTCTCCGGAACAGAAGGCCGCGAAGGATAAAGAGATACTTGCCGCGAAAACAGCCGCGCCGGAGAAGAAAGAAGGATCTCCGGAAAAGTACACAGACTTCAAGCTTCCGGAAGGTGTAGCCCTCGACCAGGCCTCGGACGAAGAGTTCAAGGCCACGGCGAAGAAGTTTAACCTTTCGCAGGATCAGGCGCAGGACCTGGTGAATCTGTATTTGAAGAACCTGGAAAAGATGTCAAAGGCTTCAGAAGAAGGGTTCAAACAAATGAAGGCGGGCTGGGCAGCTGACGCAAAGAAAGAGTTGGGCGCGAAGTTTGAAGAGGAGCTTGCCTACGTTGCCAAGGCTCGTAACCAGTTTGGCGATGAAGAATTGAATAAGTTCCTTCTTGCTACCGGGGCAGGGAACTATAAGGCAGTAATCCGGTTCTTCGCAAAGGTAGGAAGGGCCGTTTCGGAAGACAACTTCCCTAAAGGTTCAGGGGCAGGGGGAGGCTCGAAGACGGCAGCAGAGATAATGTATCCCGACAAAAAAAAGTAGCACGTCACACTAAGACTCAAAGGAGCAGCTATTATGGCTGAAATAACGAACATGATGTTAACTTGGCTCGACTGGGCCAAGCGCCAGACAGATGGAAAGATAGCTCTCATCGTAGAGATGATGAGCAAGGTTAACGAGATCATGCTCGACATGATCATGATCCCCGGCAACACCGAGGTCGGCCACAAAACGACCATCCGCACCGGGTTGCCTACGGTTGCCTGGAGACAGATCAACGAGGGCATCCAGCCTTCCAAGAGCACCACTAAGCAGATAACCTTCACCGCCGGGCTTCTTGAAGGCCGCGGACAGGTTGACGAGCAGCTGGTGAAAATGGCTTCCGACGGCAAAGCGTTCCGTCTTTCGGAGAACGCGCCGTTCCTTGAAGCGCTCGCACAGGAGATCGCCAGCACGATATTCTACGGCAACGTCAACGTGAACCCCGAAAGGTTCACCGGGCTTTCTCCGTACTATTCGGCTCTTTCGGGAGTGGACTCGTCCGCTAACGTCATAGACGCAGGCGGAAAAACCGCATTTGGCCAGACGTCGCTGTGGCTTATAGGCTGGGGCGAGAACGCCATTCACGGTTTCTTCCCCAAAAACACCCAGGCGGGCATCGAGCACAACGACAAGGGCGTAGAGCCTGTATCTGACGACAAGGGCGGGAAGTTCTACGCGCTGGTCGACCAGTACATAACCCAGGCCGGCCTTGCCGTGCGCGACTTCCGCTTTGCGGTCCGCATCTGCAACATAGATGTGGCGGCACTCAATTCCGCGGGCGACGAGTCGGATACGTCGGCGAATATCATCAAGCACATGATCCAGGCGATCAACAAACTGCCTAACACGCAGAACGTCAAACTGGCCTGGTATTGCAACAGAACGGTCAAAACGGGCCTGGACATAAAGGCCATAAACAAAGCTAACGTCAACCTTACGGTCGAGACGCTGGCCAACGGCGCTCCCGTCACGAAGATGATGGGGTATCCCGTCCGCAGATGCGATGCGATACTGGACACCGAAGCAGTGGTCATTTAAGCATTCTCAAAATTTGGATATCCCGGGAGCGGAGACGTTCCCGGGATAGCTGTAAAAATATGACGCAAAGGAGCAAGTTATGATATTGGATGCAAAACTGAGATTATCAACGGCGCAGGCGTTCACTAACACGTCGAAAGCGTCGGAAGACCACATCAACCAGGGCGCGGCCGGAGACGCGGTAGGCAACGAGATGTACTTCGTGGTACGCGTTAAAGATGCGTTCACAAGCGGCACGTCGCTGCAGTTCTCTCTGCAGTGTCACGATGACGCCAGTTTCGGGGCTCCCAAGACGCTCGCAATGTCCCCGGTATTCCTTCCCGCAGACCTGACGGAGAACAACATCGTCTGGGCGGTAAGAATCCCGAAAGGCTGCGAGCAGTTTATCCGCGGCTACGGCACTGTCGTAGGCACGTTTGACGCCGGCACGGTGGACATGTTCCTCGCGTCCGAGATCGAAGTGAGGGGTTAAGCCATGAAATACGTCGCGATAACAGAGACCTACGGTTTTCAGGGGAAGCACTGGCGGCGCGGTGATGAGACCGGCGAGATAACAAACGCGCAGGATCTTAAAACCCTGAATAAGGCGGACAAAGTGTTCGCCGCGCTCTCCAACGGCAAAACAAAGGAAATGGTGCTCAAGGCGACAGCTCCTGTGACTCAAAAGAGCAGGGTTGTCGAGTTGAACAAACCCAAAGCCCAGGGAGTGGATCCTGCTATCGCGCCGTCCGCAGGAAATCCGGAAGATGATGAACTAAAAAAGAACGCTGCCGGTAAAGGCAGCCAGGAGAACGAAGGAAAATAACGTTGTTGAGGGCGACAGGGAAGCCCAAAAGGCCGACCCTGCCGCCCTCGTAGTACTTATCCCGGGAGGATAATATGGCTTCATTCTACAAATTCAGGCAGGTTTCAGAATTACGCGGGCTGTTAACAAAGATATTCGATCTGTTCGCCGGACACAACCACGACGGCGCAAACTCGCGACTGGTAACCACGGGCACCCCCGCCGCCGGCGCCGTAGGCACCACAGAGCTTGCCGCTAACGCTCTGGCAGCTAGCACGGCCGGCAGAGGCAAGATAGCCACGGGCTTTTTCGACGCGGCCACGCTTCTGCTTAAGTTTGCCGCAAGCTGTTTCGCGGCCGACACCGCTACACGGGCGTTATTCGCCGCCGGAATATTCCAGCTGACGCACCTGGCGGCCACGGCAAAGACACATATCCTTACGTACAGGATAGAAGATCTTGCCGCGAACGCCGACATAGCCGATCGAGTGGTGCTTGTTGTTCCCGCGGGCCTTAACCTTACCATTACCGGGGCGGAGATAGTGCCGGAAGGCGCCGCCGCTGGGGTGGACGACAGTAATACTTGCATTATAGCCCTCAAGAACGGGAGCGACGCGATAGCCTCGAAGACGTACAACACCAGCGCTCCCGTGCCGGACGCCGGTGTTCCGGGAGACCTCGGCGCGCTTGACGGGACTTACAAGGTCCTTGCGGCCGGCGCGAAGCTATGCCTTTCAGTAACAAACGGCACTACGGCCAACCCCGCGGGGATGCTCCTGCAGGTGACGTACACCGTAGCTGACGCGGCGTAATAAACAATTTTGGCAGGAGGTAGCGTTTAAACGCGCTATCTCCTGTCAAACCTTTTTCCGGAGGATCTCCATGGCAAGCGAAGTCGAGATATGCAATTTGGCGCTGACCCAGATGGGAAAACCACCTATAGAGTCAAGGGACGAAGGCTCAGTCGAGGCGAAAGCCTGCGATACCATGTATCCCAGAGCCCTGGAAGCTGTTCTTCGCGCCGCCCCGTGGAACTTTACCGCCAGAATTAAGGCCCTTGCGCTTGTCAGCGGACAGTCAATTCCGGGGTGGAAATACCTATATGGCGTTCCCGCCGGCTGTTTGTTCGTCCGGAAAGTGTTCAGCGAAGCTGATGTTCACCAACCCAAGCCGCGCCAGCACCGCCTTATGATAGCCCCGGACACGGACGTAACGGTTATAGCCACCAATGTTGAAAAGGCATACGCCGAGTTCTCCTGGAACGTTTCAGACATAGCACTCATGGACGGCCTTTGCGTTGAAGCTCTGGCTCTTCACCTTGCCGCCCTGCTCTCTGTACCTCTGGCGGGGGACAAGGCTATGGCTCAAACCTTTGCCGGACTGTACGGAATGAAGCTGGACGAAGCACGGCGCGTTAACGAAGCCGAGAACAACGAGAACGACAAGGGAGCCAACCACTCCGAATTTCTGGAAGCGAGGTAAACGGTGCGCGTAATACAACCTACTTTTGCCGGCGGCGAGTTCTCCCCCAGCCTTTATTCCAGGGTAGACATTCAGAAGTATCCCACGGCCCTTAGAACGTGCCGTAACTTTATCATACACGCTCACGGCGGGGCATCCAACAGGCCCGGCACCAAGCTTGTTCACTCGATCAAAGACCCATCCAAAAAAGCGATAATCGTCCCTTTCGAATATTCGACGGAACAGTCTTACGTTTTAGAGTCCGGAGACTATTACTGCCGGTTCTACATGGACGGCGGCCTTATACTCACCGGCGCGCCTGGGAGCCAAACCCCCTACGAGATAACCACGCCCTATGCCGAAGCTGACCTGCCGGACATCCGGCACGCCCAGTCGGCGGACGTTCTCTATATAGTTCATCCCGACGTACCGCCGCAGACCCTTACCCGGCTCGATCACGACAACTGGACGCTGGAAGCCTACCCGATAACCGACGGGCCCTTCATGCCCATGAACGTAGATTCCGCGTTCACCCTGGCCATAAGCGCAGTGTCTGGAACGGGCTTAACGGCAACGGCATCAAAAGACCTGTTCACCGAGGACCACGTAGGCGCGCTGTTCCAGGTGTCTCACGATATGCAGGGGGAAGCTGTAAGCGGAACGCACGCCGCTGCCCTGCCCGCCTCGGCCGCGATAAAATGCTTCGGCGCCTGGCGCCTGTTCGTAAAAGGCACTTCTTTTGTCGGCTCCGTAAAGCTTCAGTATTCCCGGGATGGCGGTTCTACCTGGAACGAATACCGCTCTTACACCAATGTCGATGTTCAGGCCAGCGGCACGGAAGAGGAGTTCACTTCCCTGAGGTACGTTGTAACCCGCGACAGCGGGTCCGTTACCGTTGACCTGAACAGCGATCCCTACACCCGCGAAGGCGTAGTAAAGGTAACCGCGGTTGCCGGTCCCAGAAGCGCGACAGTGACGGTTCTATCAACGCTCGCCTCTACCGCTGCTACTGCCGACTGGTCAGAAGGTTCCTGGTCGGACGAGAACGGCTATCCCTCGGTTGTGGCTTTCTTTCAAGACAGGTTGGTCTTTGCCCGCACATACGCCGAACCTCAGGCCAACTGGGAAACACAGACCGGCAACTATACCAGCTTTGCCAGGAGCTACCCGGACCTGCTGGACACGGATGGGATTTCCGTAAACCTTCCATCGTTCAAAGTCAACGGCATAAACGCCATGGTGGCCCTGGGCGAAATTATAATGATGACGTCTTCCGCCGAGTGGGCCGTGGGCCCGGGCCCCGACGGCGTGTTCTCGCCTACTTCCATTCAAACCCGTTGCCAAGGGTACCGCGGCAGCTCCAAAGTGCCGCCGGTTATCATAGGCAACCGGGTGATATATGTTCTTCCCTCAGGGGCGTCTTTGCGCGATCTGGGTTACGATTATCAGTCGGCAGGGTACGCCGGAGACAACCTTTCAATATTCTCGAGCCATCTTCTGGAAGGACATAAAGTAGTTACCATGGTTTACCAGCAGGAGCCCGACTCTATCATCTGGCTGGTCCGCGACGACGGCATACTGCTTAGCCTTACCTATCTTAGAGAGCAGGAAGTTCTTGCCTGGGCCCACCACGACACGGACGGCCAAGTGGAATCTATATGCTCCATACCGGCAGACGGGTACGACGAGCTCTGGATAGTAGTAAAGCGCGGTACAAGCCGGTTTGTAGAGCGCATGGAGCGGCGCAGCCTGTCAACCGACCCTAAAGACCAGTTCTTCGTTGACTGCGGTTTAACCTATAGCGGAGAGCCGACAAAGGTTATCACGGGGCTTGACCACCTGGAAGGCAAGAGCGTGGCTATACTCGCGGACGGCAGCGTGGTTCCCCAGCAGATCGTAGTGAACGGCTCGATAACGCTTCCTTCCGAGGCCTCGGTGGTTCACGCGGGACTGCCGTACACTTCCGACCTTGAAACGCTTAATATCGAACTGCAGATGCAGGACGGCACCCTGCAGGGCCGTATGGTACAGCTTTCCGAGTTCACTATGCGCCTGTTGAACTCGCGCGGAGGCTGGATAGGCCCGAACAGCACCGAGAAGACGTTGGTAGAGCTGATACAACGCAGAAACGAGCCTATGGGCTCGCCTATCGCTCTTTTCTCCGGAGACTGCAAGAAAACCATTCCTCCGGCTTCCAACGGGGGCGGCAGGGTGTTCATCCGCCAGAAAGACCCGCTCCCCATAACCGTTCTTGGGATCATGCCTACCATATCCGTGGGGGGCAAATGATCTATTACGAACGCAAGGGCATAGTGCTTAGAACGGCTACCGGCGAAGACGTTGAGGAAATGAAAGGCAAACTCCGCGCCTCAGACGTTGAAGAGGTTCAGGCTATAGGTCACACTCCGGAGCAGGGCCTGCGGAAATCCCTGGGAGACTCCATTATCTGTATAACGCTCGAGTATTGCAAACGTCCGATAGCCATGTGCGGCATAGCGCCCGACACTATAGTGGGGGAACGCGCGGTTATCTGGCTGCTGGGCACGGACGAAATAAAACGGGTTCCCAAGATATTCTTTAAGATGAGCCTGCGCGTGATAAGGTTCTTCAACAGCCTGTACCCGTATCTTTACAACTTCGTTTACTGCCGTAACGTGGAGTCTATGGATTGGCTCACCCTATGCGGGGCGGAGTTTGGCGATACAATTCCTTATGGCGATCACGGCGAATACTTCAAATTCTTTGTTTTACGGAGAAAATAGATGTGTACCACGGCGGCGGCGCCAGTATTGATGGGAGTTTCGACCGGCCTTTCAGTCTACGGCGGCCTGCAGGCGGCGGACAATACCCGCAAAGCGGCCGAAGCTAACAAGAAATACTATTATTCCCTGGCGGACACGTCCGAACAGGGCGCGAAGCAGGACATTGTAAGCGGTATGCGCGACCAAAACACCATCGCTCTATCCGAAAAAAGCGTTGAGGCATCCCAGCGGGCGGCCATGGCGGCCGCGGGCGTGGGTTCAGGCTCCGTAACGGCCGAAGATATTATAAAAGAAACGTTCAATAAGGCCGAACTCGATAAAATGACGGTCCGTTACAACGCCAACATGAGCGCCCTGGCCAAAAAACAGCAGGCCGGACAGTACCGCATGGCCGGCGATAACGCTATCCAGGCCGGGAACATCAACGCCGATACCACGCTTTTGACTTCAGCTACCGGCGTGGCGAACAACTGGATAAACTTCGGGAACCAGAAGGGCTGGTTTAATAAATCGAGCGCGCCGGCGGCAGCCACGGGAGCGGGAAAATAATGTCAATTAAAATACCTGTTTATCAGCAGAAAGTGGGAATAAATACTCCTCCCCAGGCGGCCCCGGTAGCCGCAGCGTTCGGCGGCGACGTTGCCGAGGCAGCGGCAAAACAGGGACAGGCCATCACTCAGCTTGCGGATAAGATAGCCGAACACGCTACTAAGTGGCAGGAGTCTATCAACCAGAAGAACGTGCTGGACGCCGACACCAAGTTCCGGCTCGAAATGCAGAATACCCTTTACAGCCCTGAAACCGACACCAGCGGAAAGCCCAAGGGAATATACAACCGCCAGCTCAGCCAGGCCGCCGGCGCTTCCACGGATTTTGATAACAGCTTTAAGGAAGTAGCCAAAAAGTATCAGGACGGCCTGGATAACCCGTTACAGCAGGAGATGTTCAAAAAGCTGTCGGACAACTATTACATAACGGAACGCGACCAGGTTGACCGGCACGAGGCCACCCAAACCCGGGCCTCGTTCGGGGAGTCCCTTAACGCGAACATTAACCAGCGCGTGGCCGACGTTACAAAGTTGGCCGACCCCGCCGCCATAGATAAAGTCGTTGAGGATACCGTAAGCGTTGCCGCCGGGGGCCTCAGGCATAATGGCACGGACGAAAACACTATAAACTACACCACGCAAAAGCTCGCCGGCGACATGGCGGAGAAGTCGGTGGCTTCCCTGCTTGACAAGAATTACACCCTGGCGCAGAGCGTATTCGAGAAGCTTAAACCCCGCCTTAGCGGCGAGTCCATCGCCTCGATCGACAAAATGCTGAAGGGCAAAGAGCAGCTGGTAAAAGCTCAGTCCACGTGGAACACTCTTAAGGGGATTACCGATTCCGACGGTCTTCCGGACACTCCCGCTATCCTGGCTAAGGTGGACGCGATGAACCTTCAGCCGGCTGAGAAAGAACAGATAGCTGATTACGTTAAAAGCAAGGCCGGCGAAACTACCCAGCTGATCCACCAACAGCGCGCTGCGAACGACCGGGATTTCATGAATGATCTTTATACCGCTAAGAAGAACGGCGCTTCCCTGGATGACGCTTTAAAGCTTGTCGGCCAGTACGGCCGGGACGCCTACGACCAGGGTGTTAAACGAGACGCTATTAAAGGCCTGTACTCTAACCCCAAAGAAACCAACCCCGTGGCCTACATGAACCTCTGGACGGGCGTACAGGACGGCACGGCCACCGAAAAGCAGGTTGACAACGAGATGAGGCTCGGTAATATCTCGGCCTCAGACTGGGAAGGGCTTCGCAAAGAGATGTACCGCATACAAAAGGAAGGCTCTACCCCGGCCGTCAAGGAAGCCTGGGCCCGCGTGAAGATACTGGCGGACCAGAAGCTGACCAATAAAGAGGATAACGCGAGCTTCATCTATGTTCTCCATCAGGAAACCCAGGGGAAAACTCCCGAGGAGATATTCAAGATAGCGAACGACAAACTGAAGGACGATCCGCGCTCAGGCTGGATTTTCAAAAATAAGCAGTGGCAGACCGACCTGAAGCAGTTGGACGCGCAGAACACCGCGTGGGGAAAGATGTACCAGGACCTTAGCCGCGACGTGGTTCTCGAGATAGGCAAAGGCGCCCTGGCCGGCGGCGCGAAAACCTGGGGCATAGATACCGTCAGCCAATTCGCCGACAAGTTCGGCGGTTACGAGAAAATTAAGCCGGGCACGCCGGTCAACGACGCCATGCAGTATCTTACCCGGAACCACGAGCTGGTAACTCCCGCGAACGTCACAGCGGTAATGCAGTATTTCAAGACAAACCCCGAGGCAAAAAAGTAAATGGGCTTAACGATAACACTTCCCGATAAATCTCCCGACACATTGATAAGCGGCAGCGCTCAGGGCCTTATTCTGCCCGACAAGGAAAGCACGCTTAAAACCGTTTATTCCACTGTCGAGGATTCAAGCCCGGACCAGGCCGCGCAGGTCATAGCCCTTTCGAAGAAGTTGAGCCAGCCGCAGGAGTTCATAGACAAGCACCTTCCTGAAGCGCAGAAGGCCGCCCAGGCGCCCGACAACGGCTTCTGGAACGAACTGGAACGCGATTACCCGGGTACATCGCGGTACCTGCGCGACCCTCAGAACATGTCGGTGGCAAAGGACGATATCGGCAACCTTCAGATGACCGAGAAGATCCTGCAGGGCTTCAGCCGGCTCGCCCGGAACCCGATAGCGCCCCTGCAGGCTACGGCAGTGGAAGCATCCCAACCGGCTATTGCCGGGTGGAAAAGCGGAAAAAACCAGGAAACGCTTAATGACCTTAGTTTTGACAGGTTCTTGGGGAACGTAAATCCCGCGGCGGATTCGCAAATAGAATCTATTCGCGCGCAACGCGCTATAGAACAGCCGCCAGAATCGGGGTTCCAGAAGAGCATTCATGGCGTCGCTCAGTTCGGGCCGTGGGCTATAGATTCAATGATAAACGGGGCGAAATACGGCATACCGGCTGCTGGGCTTGCTGGTTTAGTTACTTCCGAGTCAGGACCTGGTGCTATCGCATTTGCCGGCGCCGCGGGTGGAGTTGCTTTCACGGCAGGCGTAACAGAGTATAACTTCCGTCAAATGACGGGGCAGGCCTATGATGACTATAGGCATATGCTGGATAAAAACAATCAGCCCATAAGCGATACCAACGCGAAGATAGCAGCAGCGCTTGCCGGCGCCGCTCAAACAGGACTTGGCTTTATTAAACTTAATGCCATATTAAAAACCATCCCGGGCAGCCAGGAAGTTGTTGATGCCTTGACGAAACAGGTAGGAACAAAGGTCATTGAATCAGCAGGATATAAGGCGGCTCTGTGGAATTTTGCCAAAACTTTTGCGACATCGGTTGCAGAAGGAACAGCTTCAATGGTTGGGATCACCGGACTTGGTATTGCCGGCGGGGAAGCGGCCAAGGCGGCATCAGGACAGCCTTTCGAACATATATCAGCTGGCGAAGTTTTTGACCAACTATATGAGACGGCAAAAGATTCGGCCTGGACGTTCGGGCTTATAGCTTTGCCCGGAACTTCCGCGAAGCTTGGTTTCGATATGGTAAAAGCCCACGAAGCCGCGCAACTGACCAAGGACCTTCACCTGGCTGTAGCGGATGCCGCCGGCAAATCGAAAGTGCTCGACCGGCTTCCTGAAGGTTACCAGTTCGCGTTCAAACAGGCGGCCGAGGGCAGCGGCAAAGAAACAGCCTTTATACCGGCGCAGGACTTCGTTACCTATTTTCAGGAAAAGAAGATAGACCCGGCGGTTGAGGCCGATCGGCTGGGCGTAACCACCGAACAACTTAAAACAGCCGTCGACACCGGCGGCGACATCTCCGTTCCTTATGAAAAACTTGTTACCACCTACGCCAAGAGCGAACACCTTAAAGGCCTTGCCGACGACGTTAAGTTCGCCCCGGAAGACCTTACGCTTCGCCAGGCGCAGGAACATACGGCAGCGATAGGCGACCAGATGGGCGCCGAGTTCGATAAAGCTAAAGAGGCCACGCAGAAGCAGGCGCAGAACTCGCAGGAGTTCGACCAGGCTTATAACTTCTATAAGACCCGGCAGGAGCAAGCGGGGAACACTACCGGAATGAAAGATAAAGAATTCCGCAAACTGGTAGATAGTAACGCACAGGTGGCCGCCAAACGTGACGTGATTGAGGCGCGGCTACGCGGAATAAGCGTTAACGAACTGCTTACCGGCCGACCGCTGGAAATTAAGTCCGGACTGCGTCCTGATGTGCCGTTAACTCTCGATATACCTAAAGTGGGGAACACCGACGCAAAGACGATAATCGAACAGTCCGGTGGAATATTCAAGGGTATCCAGAAAGGCAGTTCAGATCTGAAACTCCCGGACCTTGCGGTATTCGATAACCCGAAAAAGCACGAGGGCATAGATGTGCCCGATACCTTAACGGTCCCGCTTTCCGAACTCACCCCAGAAAAGGTCAAACAGGCTCTTGAGGCGAATGATAAAACGTATATGCAAGGCGGTCTGGACCAGTTGCACAATCACCCGGCGCGGACAAAGGGCTTCAGTACCGCTTTTGAGGGAGAGGTTAAGAGTTACTTCTCGCAGCTCCGGGACGCGGCAAAAGACCCAGAACTTATACAGGGTGGGGAAAAGGATGTAAAGCAGAACGGGAAAAAGATATCCGGCATTATAGATGAGGCCGAGAGGCTTTACCATTCCGGCGACGTTCCCGGCGCGATCGCCAAGTCAGAACAGGCCCTATCGTACATTCACGAACGTGCCGACATCCAGAACGGGCCCGAACACTTAAGACAGCTGTTCCAGGGCGAAACCGACCCACTGGCCAAAATAGACATGTATTCGGGTGGGAAGGGCGACATAATCTCTTTATTTAAAGCCGACGCCTCCTCTCTTATGCACGAATTGTCTCATAGGTGGCTTGACGATAAACTCCAATACGTGCTTTCGGGAAAAGCGGACGAGGCTTATCTGAAGGATTGGGCCCATATAAAGGACTGGCTGAAGATAGAGGATGGACAGACCGAATTGACCAAGGGGCCCAACGGCCAGCAGGAAAAATTCGCCAGGAGTTTTGAGGCTTACCTGAGAGAAGGTAAAGCTCCAAGTGAGGGTCTTGAAAAGGCGTTCAGTCAATTTAAACGCTGGCTGCTACAGATTTACAAGAACGGCCGCGACCTGCAAGCTGAGATATCCCCGGAGATCCGCGGAGTGTTCGACAGGATGCTCGCGACCGAAGAAGAGATCTCGTTCAGTGAACGAGAAATGGGGTATACCAACGACATTGATTTTTCAAAACTGCCGAAGGACATAGCCGAAAAGGTAAAGCAGTTCCAGGTGATGGCGCACGACGAGGCGGTGGACCTGCTGTACAAAAAGCAGGTAGAGGATATGACCGTCAAAAAGAAGGAGTACAAAGACGCGCTCGCGAAGGCTACCCAGGAGGCTACGGATTATGTAGCCAATCAGTCCATCAATAAGACCATAAAGGAATACGAAAAGAATGTCGGCGAGGATCCCCATGCGGCCGCCCGGCAGTTCATAGATAAGAAACTCACGGAGGAACAGGCCACTAAGTTCGAATTGTTTGCCGAACAGCAAGGCTATTCCTGCGGCGACGAATTGGCGCAGGGCATCCTTAAAAAACGCGACGACGCCGAGTACACAAAATATATCATAGACCGGAACATGGCCCATTTCTTCGATATGCCGAAGATACAGGACGAGGCGATGCGGATAGTGCATAGTGAAAAGCAGTTGGAGCTTCTGGCTTATGAAAAGGCCATCCTGGACGAACTGCTGTTTCATGCCGAGGTCAGCCTCCGGGTGCGCGAAGCGAAGCGCGAACAGTCAAAGACCAATGCCGGCACCGCGCGGCAAAAGGCAATGGATATGCTCTATAGCAAGCCGGTAAAAGAAGCTACGGCGTACCTGCCCTATTCTACTGCGGAGCGCAACGCTGCTATAAAGGCCGTACAGGCAATGGGCCGGGACGACATGGCCCGGGCCGCGAAATACAAAGGCCAACAGATGATGAATCACGCGCTGTTCTCGGAGTCAATGAAAATTAAGAAGTTGACCGATAAGTGGGAAGTATCGCTTGAAAATGTCCAGTCTCTAAAAAAGGAATCCTTCAAAAAAGAAGAGAACTTTAACCAGGTTGCGAGCCTGCTCGACCGCTTCGGCTTCAGCAGAAATGACTATGCTCCCCAAACGAAAACCGAGTCGCTTTCTCAATGGGCGGAACGCTTAGATAAGTCAACCAATATACTCAATATTCCTGACTGGATCATGGACGAGAGCATCCGCAAAGATTACAAGGACCTTAACCCCGCCCAGTTGAAAGATGTTCTTGACGCGGTTAAAAATATGCGTCACGCGGACAGCATGGAAAACAGGACCTTCAGAATAATGAACAGCGTTGATATCGATACGCTGGTGGCCCAACTCAAAACGGTGGTCGAAAAGAACGTTGGGAAAATTAAAACGCCCAGCCTGGAGCCGGGAAAATTCGACTATGCTAAATCCCTTGCTGCCAAGTATTCGATGAACCTTAAGAAGATAGAGACCATCCTGCAAAAGGCCGACGGCTGGAAAGATAACGGGAAATGGCAACAGACGTTTTGGGAGCCCGTTTATAAGGCGAGCAACGACGAAAGCGTCAGGATGAAGAAGGTTAACGAGGGGCTGGCTAAAATATGGTCGGTTTACAGCAACAAAGAACGCTCTGCGATGATCAACGATAAAAAATATTATCCCGAACTCGGAACGGACGCCACAAAAATACGGTTGATCGTCATGGCGCTTAACCTGGGCAACGAAGGTAACCGCGAGCGCTTGTTTGGAAGCCGTCCGATAGGAGCCACAACCCCGGTATGGGGCCGCGAAACGGCTATGCGCCTGCTTGAAAACAACCTTACGGCAAAAGACTGGGACTTTGTTCAGTCGGCCTGGAATCTAATCGGCAAATTATGGCCGGACGCCTCGAAAATGCACAAAGAGTTGACCGGCTTTACTCCCGGTAAGGTTGAGGCGGTGCCGTTTACTGTAAACGTTGACGGGGTACCCAAAGAGATGGCCGGCGGATACTTCCCGCTTAAACAAGACAGTCGCGGAAGCTTTTTCGCCGAGATGCAGGAAACAATGAACGATCCCCTGTATGCCGAAAAAAACCCCAGCTGGAAAGCTGTAACTAAAACCGGTTATACAAAGGCCCGCGCGGAAGCCGCTAAATACCCCGTAGCGCTAGATATAACGATAATTAATAAACACCTGCGCGACGTTGTACACGACATAGCCTTTCGCCCTGCAATTATAGACCTGCGCCGGATAATGGAAAATAAAGACCTGCAGGAAACCGTTCGGAACACCCTGGGCCCGGAGGCGTATTCGACGATGCACGAGTGGTTGGGCTCGATTGCGTCCGGCAGTCCCACCGGAGACATAGCAACCAGGGAGTGGGAACACGTTGTTAAGGCTCTTCGGCGCAGGACATCCGTTGCCATGCTATTTTTTAGGCCTTCGGTGATCATACAGAACCTGGCTAACCCTATACTGTTCCCTGGGGCCGTTGAGGGCTTTGGGGTGGGCGACGCCCTTCACGGTTTCTTTGTCCGGGAGATGATGGATTATATTCCCAAACAGGCCTTTAACTGGAAAGCGGCCGCAGCTATGAGAGAGTTTGTTTACGCGAAATCGGCATTTATGCGCGACAGGGCGGAAACACCGGACTATTCGCTGATGGAAACGCACGCCCGGTTATTCGGTAAAGATAAAGCAGTGCAGGAACTTGGCATAGGGCTTATGTCCGGCAGCGATAACCTTACAAATATCCCTATGTGGCTTGAGGCATACAACAAGAAGCTGGCCGAGAAGAATGATGAGTATGAGGCCGTAAAATATGCCGACCAGCTTATTAACCGCGTTACAGGCTCCGGACGAAAGATGGATGCCCCGGGTATTATGCGCGGGGGCGAACTGGCAAAATCTATGTCGATGTTCTACTCCTTCATGAACACCGAATACAACAGGTGGTCGCGCGAAACCGGCATAGTAAAGCAGGAACCCAAAAACCTTCCGCGCTACCTGGGTTTTGTGGCCAGCCGGGTGATCCTGTTTAACGTGGCGTCGCTGCTTCTTTCCGGACATGGGCCCGGCGAGGGGGACGACAAGGTTAAATGGTGGCTCAAGCAGCTGCTCACCTACAACTTACAGCTTTTGCCTGGCTTAAGGGATTTTGGATCGGTTGCCGCGGATGAGTTACTAGGGCTCCATTCGTTCGGCTATAGGCCGTCTCCGGTAACCGGATCCATTGATGCTGGCCTGAAGTTCCTCAGTACAGGGATGAAGGTTAAAAAGGGGACGGCGAACGTACAAGATCTTGCCGAGTCGGCGTCAAAAGTGGCCGCGTTCGCTTACCCATACCCGGACCAGTTTAACGCCTGGTTTGCTAACGCCTACGATTATATGGTTAACGGCATGGCGCCGGAATTTGGAGATTTATATCGTCGTCGGCCAAAAAGAGATAGAACGGGCGATTAAACAGGAGGACAAAGAGATGACCTTATCGACCAGCTTATGCAAACACGTTTATGACGGCAACGGAAACACCACCGAGTGGCCGTTCACGTTCAAGATACTCGCCGCGTCAGACATTCTGGTATACCGCACGGACCCGTTCGGAGGGTTAACCCAGCTTACGTCGAATTACATCGTCGACGTCAACGGACAAAAGGTTGTTTTCCCTGCCTCGGGTGTGCCCGCAGATAAGCTTCCCGACGGCTGGAAAATAACGCTGCTGCGCAAGATACCGATGACGCAGGAAGTTGACCTGACAAACCAAGGGGACCTTGGCGCGGAAGTAATTGAGGCCTCTTTCGACAGGCAGATGATGTGCATACAGCAACTGCAGGAACAGATCGACCGCTGTATCAAATATCCGGTGGACCAGGTGCTTTCGGACGGGGAACTAAGCGACCTTCTTTCTCAGTGCCGGGAAGCTCTCAGTTCCGCGCAGGCGGCCGTTGCCACATCAGCGGCGAACACTGCAGTGGCCGAGGCTTCCGCAGTGGCGGCAGCGGCATCAGCTGCCGCGGCAGTAGCGGCCGTCAATTCCGTTATCGCGAACGCTCTCGGCGCCGTAAGAATGACCGAGGCCGAACGCGACGCGAAAACCGACTGGACGGATGGCGATATTGTCTCCAATAAAACGATACATAAATTACAACAGTGGGATGCGGAAGCCGGAACGTGGCAAACGTTCGCGATGGCATAAGGAGAGTGTATGTTAAAGAAAATTCTAGCAGTTTCAAGCCTGTTGTTGATGTTCGCCGGGTGCAGTTATTGCGTTGAGAGGTCGGACTGGACAAAGAACTTCGGCTCGTCTTCAACGATAAAGGTGAGCGCCGGAGTTATGGTTCTCACGAACGCATTGAGCGTTTATCCGTCTTCGGCCACGTACAACCCCATAATAACGCTTAACGGCAACGACGGCTCGGTAACGGCCCTATCATTTTACGGCGCCGGCACCGGGCTGACGAACATCCCGGCGGCCGCGATCAACCCGGGCGCCCTGCAGGTGGGTGTTACCGCCCAGGAGGCCGTTCATGCCCAGCGGGCCGCTATGCTTGACAACGAAGACATCACTTTATCGCAAAGCAGCGCCGCCGATTGGGGCGCGGGTTCAGGTGTAAGCGCAGACACTACCACTGCACCCGGGAGCGTTATTATAGCTAACGCCAACGCTACAAACGACACATTCTATCTCGATTCTCAAGGGTTAACTTTAACCGGTAATGATAATATTTCCGTAAATCACACAAGGCGTATGCAATCATCTGTGTCTTCCAGTTACTATCAGGGGATAACGTCTACCTGTACGTATCAAATAAAAATATCGTCAATATCGGTTTATATGAAAAAGAACGCAGGCGCGACAACCGATACGGCCGTGGTACAGTTATGGAGTGCTAACGCGCCTTTAGATGGTTGGGGCCCAGGCGGAGACATCCCCGTAACCTTTACGAAGACGGTCAGCGTTTCCACCAGTATGGCATGGGTTACCTTTAATGTTAGCACTCCAGTTGTTGTTTATGTTTCTATCTCCACGTCAATACCATGCGCTTACATACAAATTAGCACCCAAAGCGCGGGGGATGATTACAGTATCGGACTGACAACCGGCAGCCTTTACCCCATGGTGTTTGGTGACGAATCGTACGCTAACCAACTCTATGATGGAAGCGTAAACCCGCTGTACGGCGAGAATTTATTATTCCGTGCATACGGCGAGTGGTACAGGCCAAACGCGAATTTTGGTTACAATCAAATTCAAAAAGCAAACTCCGTGTTGGTTTCAACGATTACAAAAAACGACACCCTACCGGAAAACAGGAAGATCGGTGTGGACCATATGGCCGGTCTTCATGCGCTATATCAAAGCTTCAGCTCCACCTATACCGTAACAATTACGTCAATGTCGGTCTACATGGCAAAAGGAAGCGTAACGAACATTACCCCTGTAATCTACATAACAAGCGATTTTACGAATATCTTAACTACAGGCTCAGCAACAGGAGTTATAACGTCAACGACATTGGCCTGGGTAGGATTGAATATTACCCCCTTTACGTTAACTCCCGGGGTAACTTACTATGCGAACATTGGCAATACGTCAATAGATGGGTTTGTTCTTGGAACTTCTACGGGTAGTATTTACAATGGGCGTTGTTACGTAAGCGGGTACGGCGCGCCGACTGCGGGGCAACCTGGTATTAGAGAAATATCCGGAGAGGCGGCTTTATTTAGAATGTACGGGGGAAGAAATTACCCGTCGCCGTCCGCCTCTTACACAAGCCAGCGTTTGGAGGGGACTTCCGAGTGGAAACTGTGGTCAACGATAGACATAGACTATACCCAGCCCGCAGGAAGCACCATTAGCTTTTACGGCGTTACTTCAACCAGCTCGTACAACCTGGCTACTAACGCCTCGTTCCCTCTGACCAACGGCGCGGCTATCCCTAACCAGACGGGCCCGTATTTCGCGCTGGTATCGTCGTTCACAAGTACAGACCCCTCGGTTATTCCAATGCTCAATAGTTTTACGTTGCATTATAAAGGCGACGCCAGCATAAGAAGTTCGGGCGGAACTGCGGCCTATCTCTTTATTACAACCACGTGTACCGCGGGCAGTGTTTATGTTGTCGGAGACTGCTCGGCCCAGACGTTCACCGACCGGACACCCTATCCGAAGGACACCAAAGAGGCCTACGACAGCGTAAACTCGATGCAGAAGGCAGCCGCCGGCGGCGTGGACCATGCGAAACTGAACCCTTTCGTGCGGGCGAAAAGTACCTTTAAGCGGTACAACGCGGCGCTGAAAAAGCAGGAAGACGTAACCGAATACGGCCGCGATCTGTCGGCCACCGTCTCGGCCCAGAACGAAGTTATCAAGGACCTTATAAAGAAGATCTCGGCGCTTGAGGCGAGGGCCCTGAAACTTGAAAAAATAAATACCACGGGAGGAAAGAAATGAAGAGATTGCTTGCAGTAACGCTTTTAGTTGTGGGACTGGTCGCGGCGAACGTGTTGGCCGGCACGCCGGACTATGTTGCCGGAAGGACGAGCGGCAGCATAACGTTCTCGTCTTCAACGGTGCAATTCTCAATCCAGACCGTCTCGTTCTCGGTTAAAGGGGCCTATGCGGTAATTAAGAGCTCCATCCCCTTAACGAACACGGCCAGCCAGGAGATATACCTGGACCCGGACTCCAGCCCCGCGTTCGATACCTCGTTTAACCCGGCTATAAGCCTTAAGGGCACGGCAAAGAAGATACAGGTGATCCTTCAGCCCGGCGCCACTCTGGACTATTTCATTCAGGGGGTGAAAGAATAATGAAGAAAATATTCCTGGCCTTACTGGCCGTATTGCTGTTTGCCGGTGCCGCGGGCGCCGGATTCAAGGGGAGAGCCGGGGGCGGCTCAGCTATATTGGATATTAGTAGCGCGCCCGTGTCGTCAGTAAAAATAAATACTCACGGACATTACTATGATTACGGAAAAAACTGGGAATATGTCCTATCCCTTTCCACTGAAGAACTTCAAGGTTTTGCAACATCCACAGACGAGGCTGTTCAGGCTATTATAACGTATGGCGGGCCAACGTATGTTTCGACAGATACGGGAAAGACATGGTTTATTTCAGATACCAGAGGCACAAGTTACGATTTAGCCATGTCTAACGACGGACGTGTTCAAGCGCGAAGCGACATTGACTCGGCCGGGGGAATTTGGGTATCTACGAATACAGGTCAAAGTTGGAACCTCAAATATGTTCAGAGCGGTATCTATGGTTTGGCTATGTCCAGAGGCGGGTCAGTTATAGGCGGCGTTAATCAGAATGGCGATATATTTGTGTCCACAAATACAGGTCTATCGTGGACACAGCCATTTTCAATCCCCGGCGGAGGAGACAGAGGCAAAGGAGTTGCATTTTCCTACGACGGTAGTGTTCAACTCTACACTACAGATGATATGGGTATCTATATCTCCACAGATACCGGAAAAACGTTCACGCAAAAAACATTTCCCGATATTCACTTTACGAGCAGGGGTGCGAGTATATCTAATGATGGTAGCATTATGATAATTGCTGACGAGAGCCAGCAGACGGGCGGCGATCTTTATGTCTCTACAGACACCGGAAAATCATGGAATGTTCGCCTTACCAATACTTCTTGGCTGGGTTCATCTATGTCTCCAGACGGAAAAATAATGTTTGCCTGTAGCGCCGCGATCGTGCATGTCTCAACCGATACGGGAATATCATGGAGCACTAACACTTTGTCCGGCATTGCGTACATGAGTTATATGGCCCCGGACACATCTTACATATACGTTGTTTTGGGCAACGGGGTGGTTCGGTCAAGAACTCCCTATGCCTCAGATACCCTACTATTAAACCCCAGCGGAGGTACTGTAATTATCGGCAATTCTCGATATAACGATTCCAACGCGATTATTGCTGGCACACTAACAACCGAAGATTTGGTGGTCAGCAGCACCATCACCGCAAACGCATATCGTTACGGCGATGGAACAGTTCTTACTACAACTGCCACTATTGCCGAAGCTGTTCCAGGGGGATATGTTAAGAGAAGCGGTGATAGTATGTCCGGGAAACTCATCCTTTCGAGTTTTACAGCAGTAAACGCTGAGATCGGAGACGATGACCTTAATTCGCTGAGTATCTACACAAGCACTTCGGGATTGAATCTACAGGCAGGGAAGGAACCATCTATTTTAGGTAGCTGGTCAGATGTAGGTTACAATCATAATTGGACGAGTTTAGCAATATCTTCCAATGGTGTTCGGCAGATTTTAACAGAAAGCGGCGGTCATATCTGGCAATCGTCCGATAGCGGCCTGACTTGGACGCAAAGTCAATCGTTCAGTTTTATTTGTGGAGCCGCCATGTCTTCCAGCGGTCAGTATATTACCTTGGCGACGGATGGAGCGACCTATATAAGTTCGAATTATGGCGCAAGCTGGGCGGATACAGATTGGATAAGTAATCCACTCTCAGCCGCCATGTCTGCCGATGGGAGTAAACAGATAGCGACATTTAGTGCATATTATTCAGCTAAATTATCAACAGATCACGGGGCCACATGGAGCAATTATGGCGAAGCCGGAGTTCATTTTTTCAACGTAGCAGCATCATCTAGTTGTAGCACGGTAGTGTTTACTGGCGAGAGTGGACAAATCTCGATAACTACAGACGGCGGGGCTACTTGGAACTCGCGCGGGCCTTCTAGGAGTTGGACTAGGTTTCATGGTATCGCTATGTCCGCTGACGGTAGCGTCCAAGTAGCTTCTGTGGGTGGTGGTCCTCAAGGCACGGGATACGTTTATGTGTCTACAGATAATTGGACAACGTGGGGCGAGAGGGCGGTGTCACAGAGTTGGACAAGTGTTTGTATATCTAAAGATGGAACAAAGATGATGGCGACGTGTACCGACGGTTTGATTTATTACTCTAATGATACAGGCATGACGTGGAGCACCTTTGGAAGTGAGCAGTTATGGTCAAGTTCCGCCATGTCCTCAGACGGCTCAATAAGAACGGCTGTTGCGTCTAGCGGGGATAAATATTCTCCGGTGAGCGGACATATTTTTACCTATCAGGAGGCCACAGTAGGGGGATATGAGATATTAAATCTCAACCCACAAGGGGGTGGCGTGAGCGTTGGCGGCTCCATAGGCATTACGGACAATTTTACGATAGACGCAGATGTATGGCATATCAAAAACGGACTTATAGTTGGAAAGAATTAGGGAGTGTACGGCAATACCTTGTATACCGCAGAGCGACTGAAAAGGAGAGGGGAATGACCAAGACGAGGCTGCAGGACAATCCGATATTCGCCATAATAGTGGGCATGGTCTTGTCGGGGATCGTGTCGGCCATAGTGAGCCTGTCAACCAACGGGGTTGAACACCAAAACATGACAAGGGACATCCTGGTAGTTACGGCCGAAGCAAGAGAAATAAAGAAAGCCTGTGACGATCGCAACGTTTCGAACTGTAAGGATCTTCAGGACGTGCAGACCAAGGTGAACATCCTTTACGACTTCCTGATACCGGAAAGCAGGAAGATCAAGAAGATCGGGAGGTAGTTCAGTGAAACGCTTCATTGCTTTGCTATTTATCGTGATGCTGGTGGGTTGTTCCAGCCTGAAGGCTTTTAAACTTCCGGACCTCAACCTGTTCAAACACGAACAGAAGGGAGATGTTCAGGCAGTCAAGACCGGAGATATCGCCCCCCTGAAAGGCCCCGTAAAAGCTACTGCCGAGGCAACCGTACAGGGAGCCGCCGGCGCGTATAACACGGTTCAGACGACCGACAATAATGGAACGATGACTCAGAGTTCCCATAACGTTAACGACAGCACACTGATGGGCCAGATATTCAAGCAGGCAGGTGATGGCAATACCCGGGTTATCATTCTCTTGATACTTCTATTGAGCCGCTATATCTACAAGAGTAACAAGGAGGACGCCCGCAAGATGGCTTTTATCAACCGGCAGGAAACGAACCAGGAGGAATATATTAAGTTCCTGCAGGAAAACATTAAGACGCTCATGGCGCTGGTGGGCGAAAAGAAAAAGGAGGCAGTATGAATTTCTCGGGACGTAAGTTTATGGTAGTCGCTTCGATCGTTACGCTGTGCGCGGTGCTTATGTCGTTGGTAATAGGGGTTATTCTAAACCCCAAACTGTATCCGGAAATTAAAGAGTTGATCCTTTTGGTGGTCGGCGGCTTTCTGTCGCTGGTGGGGCTGATCGGATCAAAATACTTCGAGCGCACGGACCGGCCGGCGGCCGAACCGGAGCAACCGAAAGCCCCGGGAGGCTTCGTTTCCTTAAAAATGCTTCTCGGCCTTCTGCTCGTCTCGGCCCTGCTCTGGCTGGCCATTCCGGCCCCCGCCGTGGACGTTCCGGCAGACAACACGATCGCGTTCAGGGTCTGGGGAGACTGGGTGGTTTACCGGCCCGCTGCAACTGTCAAGGCCATATCGCTATACGACTTCTGGAACGGTGTCGGCCTGGTGGGCGCGGAAACCCCGATAACGGGCATCCGCCAGCTCAGCCTTAACTTTGGGGCCATAACCAGCTTTATCGGCAACGGTATGCCCTTTATATCGCTCGACCGGGGGCTGGCCGATATCAGTCCGAATATATTGAGGTTCCTGAACGCCGACAGCGACATGAGGTTCGGCATCTGGTACGGTTACGACTTCGAACTTAAGGACTCCCGCGCCGGCGTGAAGGCCAGCGTTAAGCTTTGGTGACATGTCCCTGTTCGCGCCGCAGCACCGCGACGTCTATCATAAGATCTGTCCGCTCTGCGGCAATAACATGGAACGCAGGGACTATGACCGGGGCCACGAGTATTTATGCACGAACCAGGGATGCCGGCACACGATAAACGTTCCATACGGCGCCTATGTGCCCGCGCTGCAGCAAGGGGAAATAAGCCGGGAGGGTTAGAATGCGGCAAAAACTCTTTAACCATTGGGCTCATTACTGGGCGCTCGACTGGCGGTTTACCCGGATTGAGTTCCGGGCGCTGATAAAATACATCTTGAAAGGGGTAACGCATGGAAGGCCAGATAATAGAGAACGAAAACCGGATATGCCCGACCTGCGGGAAGCCGATGAAGCGGATACTTAGCCGCGACAAGGACGCCGCGGTCCTGGAATGAGAAGACGGCCACCAGTGGACCGCCTACTTCAAAAAGGAAGGTAAACAGCCATGAACGACAAATTCGAGAAGTGCATGTCCTTTGTGCTTGACCGCGAAGGCAGGGTTTACGAGAACGATCCTAACGACCCGGGCGGCGGCACGAAATTCGGGATCTCGAGTAAAGCATACCCAAACCTGAGCATAATAAACCTTACGGAACAGCAGGCGAAAGATATCTATTTCCGGGATTATTGGACGCCCATGAACTGCGACCAGTACGAGCCAAGGCTGGCGCTCGCCGTGTTCGATACCGCTGTTAACCAGGGGGCGGGTATGGCCCGGGAGATCCTCATGGAGTTTGGCAGCGTCTCGTTCACCGCGGAGCAGTTCCTGTTTCACCGGCTCCGGCACTATTCGAACCTTATCCAGAAGAAGCCTAACCTCGAGCGGTACTGCCATAATTGGATGCTAAGGGTTATCAAGGTATCAGAGTATAAGTTCTAAAATACGCGGGCAAGCGCGGACTCGGCACCCGCGCGGCGATACCCACCTTTCCCAGCTTCCCGGGAAATCTGTTGCCTGCCCGCCGTATTTTTGCTATGATGAATGCCGGGAACAGCAGGGGCTTACCGTTGCAAAGGTTTTGCAAAGGTGGACAGCAAAGCAATCTGGAAACTGCCGTAATCTGCCGGAATGCGCCCTAAAGAATGTCGACGAAGAAAGGTCAAATATGGTGTTGTCGTCGAGGTAAGGGGTTTATATATCGAACGCTTCTTGGGCGCGTGATTTTACCGACGAGGCTGCTAAGGTTTTGCAAAGGTGGTTAATAGGGAAGCTTGTTGATACTGTCTTTCTTGAACGAGGGGGATAGGTGAAGATAAGCCCTGATCTGATTATTGTTTTGGTGGCCCGCCCAGGCCGCGACCACCGCTGAGTCCACTCCTGCCATAATACAGTGCGAAATAAAGGTATGCCTGAAAGTCGTTAACGTGTATCCCCGGAAGCCGTTCCTTCGCATGAACTTCTTCGTTTTCTGCGCCGCATCGCCCGCCGTCATTACCCTGCCGTCCGGATAAGCACAGATAAAATCATTTTTTTCAGATCGGGGCAAGCCGAGCAGATAGCGCTTCAGCTTCGTATTTAACGGCACCTTGACGATATGCGGGTGCCTCTGGGCTATTTTAGCGCGGGAGTACGTTATCTCGTCTTTATCGAAGTTGACGGCACTCCACTTAAGTATCCTGGAGTCTGCCGGAGAGAGCCCGGCATAAGCGGAGATGTACATTTCTGTTTTGAGGGCGGTGTCATGAACCTTGGGCAGCAGGGCTTTCAACTGCGGTACGGTAAAATAAAGATCATTTACCACGGTATTTGAGGGGCAGAACTTCGGATAACCTTTCAATAGATGTCTGACGGCGTACTTGCCTACCGCCCACGAGCATATCTTCTTGTAGCAGCAGATATATCTATCCAGCGAGGATTCCTTAATAATGTCCCTTCTCTTAAGGCAGAGGGCGTCTATCTTGTGCTCGCCCAGTTCGTCAAAATAAGTTAAGGGGCAATGCCTCTCCAGCTGTTTAAACGCGTTCCTATAGGTTTGGATGGATCTCGGGCTCCTGTGCCTGGCCTCTAGGTGAACAAAGAACGCTTCCTTAACCTGTTCCCAGGTAGCCCTGGCCACGATCTCGCCTTTTGACTCTGCGGTTAACTCACCTATTTTCCGGTCCCGTTTAATTTTTGCGAGTTCATAATCGGATTCGCGTGTATTGAACCATTGAGGCTTACCGTTTTTGTAGAGGATGCAACAGTAGGGTTTCCCGTGTTTGAAAAGTTTGGGCATGGTTTTACCAGGTGTAAGACAGGCCGGCGCCGAGTTTGGCCCCGGAGATGTCGAAGGTGTAGCCGCCCGACGTTTCGGAAGGAACCGATAGGTAGGCCAGCTTTACAGTTGCGCCGAGGGTTTTAGCTGTGTCGAGGTAAAAGGTTGTAGTTATGCCGGGCTCGAGGTAAGTCTTTGAAAAATCGGTACTGCCGTCTATTATCTGATTTGTGGCTATGCCTCCGGCCGGCCTGAGGTCGGAAACGAACGTTCCTTTCTCGGTGTACTTCAGGCTTATATTGCCGGCGTACAGGCGTATTACCGTATTTCCCGTTTTGTAGCCTATGCCAACCCCGGTGTCGGTGGTAGCCATTTTCCAGTCATACTTAATATAAAGGGAGTTTCCCGCGGTGTCCAGGTACGAAAGGGAATCGTTCGAAGAGGCGCCGCCTCCGATGTACCTGAGCGACATGACCCATGAGGGGTGGAACGCGTAATCGAAGTTGACGCCGCCATTAATGAAAGCCGTGGGATAGTACGCCTTTCGGGTCCGGGTGAGCGCTCTCGCGTGCATTGCCGAGGTTATTCCGTCCAATTGAAATATGTAGGCGTCAAGGATATCGGTTTTGGATTTTCCGTAATTAGACAACGAGACCGACTGCAGTTCAACGAAAGCGCCCAGGGTGTATTTATTGTTTTGTGCTAAAATAGATACCTCTTTGGGTGTTTGCAGGGGTTGCTCGACGACTTCCGGAGTGTTTGAATCGGCAAGAGGTTTTTGCGTCGTAGGTTCGGACGCTCTATAAAAACGTTTTGTAATCACCGCTTGAGACAAGGCCGGCCAAGCCAGAATACACATCACTACCAGCGTTGTCCACTTCTTTCCCCGCATGAATCCCCCTATTTGCCGTATTTCGACTTGATATCCGCTACCTGCTGTTGTAGTTCTATCACTGTTTTATACAATCCGCTGTCCTCGTGACTTTCCTGTAGGAACCACTCAACAGGCTTCCCGGTTACTTTCGATATCTTTTCGAGAGAGGATAGGGTTTCTATGCGCTTGCCGTTTACCCAGTACGACAGAGTGCCGGGTTTGATTCCGATTTTATTCGCGAACTTCGCCTGCGTAATTCCCAGCTCCCGGATAGCGGTATCGATGTTCTTGCCAATTATCTCGCGTACGCCAGAAATCTGTTTTTGTGCTGGTTTAACTGAAATTATTTTTTTCATAGTATTGACGTGTTCCAGTAGACTGTTTACTATTTCCGTCGATGTTGGTAGATAATCTGGCTCCGGAATTATTTTTCACCATCCTATTGACACCAAAAGATTAATAATCTATAATTATATCACACAAGGCTTACTAAGTAGATTAATAAGCTATAAGGAAAGGACGCAAATAATGACGCCTCGCGAGCTCACAAAAAAACACTTTCAATTTCCAGGCAAAGGAAAACCCACCTTTCGCGAGGCGGCCTTTGCCTGTTTCAAAAACGGCGTGGCTATGACTACTCTAGCGGGTACGATAAGCCACGCCGTCCATTTTACTACTTCGTCCCTCAAAAGGCAATACCCGGCCGGAAAGTTCTTCATGTCCATAGTATCTCATATTTTTTTTGAGTTGCAAGGTCATTATATTACACCCAAAAACACGATTCTACTATAGTGGACGTGGCGGAAATAATATCGACGGAAACGAGGTTAGTAAAATGAAAAAACCCTTACCCTACGCGCAAAAGCTGTTGAATCACCTGGAGCTGGTGGGCATGAGTTACGAGACGTTCTGGAAGCAGATAGGCGAAAAGAAGTCATATTTCTACAACGTGATCAAGAAAGGGCGGCTTATAAGCGCCCTAGTGGCCAAGAAGATAGAGGAAAGGCTGCACATTAAGTTCAAGTCTGAAGACTTTGAGTGTCCTAAGGCGTAGTAAAAGAACACCGGGCCGCGTTCGGATAGCCGGTAGGCAGAACGAAGACACGGCCCGGGAGCGAGGGAACAAAGCGATGATCACGAAAGAAGGCGTTGACCTTTACGACCTTGAAGAGATGAAGGACAAGCTGGATGTCACGAATATATCGTCGGTGTATGAGTGGATATCAAAATTCAAGATACCGTTCGTGCCTGTGGCGCACAAAAGGTTCATACCTAAGCCGGTGGTTGAGGCATATTTCAAGGGCGAGTATTGCAGATAGGGGGGGGGGCGGATTATGTGCTTTATAATCTTCGCTGTTGCTTTCGCGCCGGTAGCGTATTATTGCTGGACAAGGGGAGGGAACAATGCCTGAAAAGAACGGTAACGCGCCTTACGGCAGGGATGTGTTGAGGTATCTGTTCGATGAAGCACGAGAGCACGGCACATCAGGTTTTATAAAGAACAGTCGGCTAAGCGCAGAGCGCAAAGAACCTGTATTCTTCCTTATCGGGCACGAAGAGGTGTGCGGAACAGAAGGGGAACTGCGGGAACAGCTGACAACGATGATAGCCGGAGTGCATACGTCCGAAGTAGGAGAACAGGGTTAAATTTATTTGGTGTGCCGGGTGGAAATAATACAGCAATAAAAGGAAAAAACTCATGCCGGTAGACATCCAGGGTGTAGAGTCGCACAGGCGTAAGTTCAGGCCCTACCAGTGGGCGTGGGGGTTCTGGAAGAGGTACAGCTTGATGTTGGCGATTGTGCTCTTTA
Organism: Gammaproteobacteria bacterium; assembly: GCA_963575685.1. GTDB lineage: Bacteria > Pseudomonadota > Gammaproteobacteria > CAIRSR01 > CAIRSR01 > CAUYTW01. The sequence continues at coordinate 30,078 of CAUYUB010000133.1, forward strand.
TTCTGTTCCTGGCCGGGCTCTACATGCTTATAGCCCGCCAGGGCGCGCGGCAGGTTGTAGAATCCGCCGCATGGGTTGAAAGCGTTACAAAACAGCCTTCCAAGGCGTAGGCTCCCCCAGCCTGCGCCTTTTTCTTTGTTCTTTGAAGCGGCGGTCCGTGATCCCCGGCAAAGATGTGGCCGGTTGGCCGGCGGTGGTGTTTAAATCTCTGCAGAGTGTTTAAACAAGCCGTACCAAGTACGCCGAAGCGGGCCGCCGCCCAAAGATTAATTTTGCAAACCGGAGTGAATATGGATATCGAGAAAGTAAGGCAGATAATAGCGGAGTTCCTTCGCGTTGAGCCCGACAGCGTTAAAGACAACTCGAAGATGACGGACGACCTGGGCGCCGACAGCCTTGACCTGGTGGAGCTGTGTTTCGAGCTCGAGGAAGAGTTCGGCATAGAAATGCCGGATGACGGCATAAAACAATGGATGAGCGTGCTGGACGTTATAAACTTAGTCAAGTCGCGCGTGGAGGCCGGGGAATGAAGATAGAGATAAGGCCTGTCGTAAATGGTTTCCTAATCGAAATAAATCAGGAAATCAATAATTGTCCCCCGCCCCCACCGGATCATCCGTTTGCTTTTATGGCAAGGTTCATGTCGCACGTAGAAAGTGCTCAATATATAGCCAAGAACGGAGACGAGGTTCAAGCGGTATTAAAGACCTTGTTCCTGGAACAGGAGGTCGTAAAGAAATGAACCCTTCATCACTGTACAAACCCAAAATTGACGAGGAAAGCGTACTGCAGGAGATAATGCTGCGCCTGGGCTGGGCGAAGATAAGCATTTTCCGCATTGTGGAGAACTTGCCCACCGGTTACCGCATGAGCGAAAGCGGCATTCCAGATCTGGCCGGGTGCGTGCCAAGTGGTTATATACGAAAAAAAAACCAGAACATAGCAAAAGAAAATATGCCCGCGCTTTACGCTACAAAGCAATGGTTTGAGGGTATAGCTCAGCCTGTGTATATAGAGGTCAAAAAGCCCGGGGAAATGGAAAGGTATCGTAAGAGGTTACTTCCTATTAAAAGAATGAAGACTATTCAGAACCAGGAGATATTTATTGAAGGCAAACGTCCGCTTGGTTGCATAGCGTTCTTTGCCGAGAGCTGGAAAGACGTTCAAAGAGAGTTTGCGGCGCAGGGCTGTATAATGCTTCCGGGAGATAAATAGAATGGATAAGCAATATCAGTGCGAATGCGGGTGTACGATGTTCTCGATAGAAAGGGGCGCGATCACTTGCCAGGGGTGCCTTTGTAGTTACAGGACGGCGGGGTTTGCCGCGCCGATAGATTTTAACGCCTCACGGGGAGAGTTGATAATAGTCGACGCCCCAACGGAAGAGATTAAAAAATGAAAAAGCCGAAGATCTATATTGCCGGTCCGATGAGTGAGCGTTCAAACCTCAACGACGAGGCTTTCTTTAAGGCGGAAAAGAGACTTCAGGATAAATATACGGTTCTAAATCCGGCCCGCCGGCAACTGGGACTAACGTATGAGGACTATATTCGGCAGGGGATCATCTTACTCTTGCAGGCTGAGGTTATATACTGTCTCCGCGGTTGGAGTTTGTCAAGGGGAGCCGACGCTGAAGAGCACCTGGCCCGGGTGTTGAGCCTAGAGATGATATTCGAAGAGGACTAAATGGCCGCATTGATCTCGGCGATACTGATATTTACTATCTCGACAATTTACGTGGTTATCCAGCTGGTGAAAGCGCTCGAGAAGATATGGACCTGGTGTTTTGAGGAGGCGTAATGCCTGATATAACCGGCCTGCCATGCACTGACTGCAACGAGGGGACGTTTAAACCTCTTACTTCCAATCCCGGGGTGTACGTTTGTACCGGGTGCGGGCAGATAGTCGGAAAAAATACCAGTAAGGCGCTGGCGATAAAGGGAAAAGACGATAAACCAGAGGAGATTATGGCAAAAACTGGGAAAGTATGCACCGGGTGCGGCAAGCATCCCATGAAGGACGAAGTAACAGGATTATGCGGCTGGTGTCTGAAGCGTGAGGCGAAAGGCCCGAGAACAGCCTGCGAACCCGTGGAAGGTAAGCCGAAGCGGAAATACAAAGTCGGAAAGCAGGCCGCGGCCGCGCCGCCCTCCGGATCGGGCGAGGCAGGAGGCAGCCGGTTCTGCTTCTATTTCAAGAACTTCGAAG
>CAUYUB010000134.1:0-4364 GCA_963575685.1 Gammaproteobacteria bacterium
AACAGATTATCCGGCGTTTTTCAATACGGCTCTTTTAAGTTGTCCAAAGTCCAAGTCCTGACGCACCAACCAATAGTGAAGACCCAGCATGTCAGGGTCTCGATTGTCGCGGGGGAGCAGTCTGGGGGTGATTTCGACCCATAATTCGGGCCATTGGGTACAGTCCAGCACCCGAGGATGGTGTATGGCGTCCGTTAAGGCGTCATGGATTTCTTCCGTCAAATCACGCCAGTGGCGGGCATGGCTATGAAAATCATCAATGGATCGTGGTCTCATGGGGGCGTTCTCGGTGTGTCCTTACTGAGTGATACGCCGCCAGGGCATGGATTGGCTCAGTCACGTCCATGGCATCGTCTATCCCGAATGACGTAGGGGCGGGCCTTGTGCCCGCCCTCCTTGGCCCGCCCCTTGTGTTCGGTCCGCTTCAGGGCAACCACGCTTCAGGGCAACCACAAGGGTTGCCCCTACAAGGGTTGCCCCTACGGTGAGGAGGTGGAAATCGCTGTCTCGCGGTTTACTGTCAAACGTTAACTACTTTGTCCGGTTGGCGACAATTACTTTAACCGATGTTCCTCATAAAAAATAGTATTAACCAGCTCTGCTGGGTTCTCCTTATGAATTCAGTTTTTCGATAACTCTTGCCCTGAATCTCGATGATTGTAATGTCGCTACCTTGTTTTTATTGTTCAAGGTCTAGACAATATCCATCAGAAAGAAGTTGTTCCAGCATTGCCGGTATCAGCGGTCGGCTACATAGATAGCCCTGAATTCGATCACACTGTTGTTTTCGCAAGAAATTAAGCTGTCCCTCGGTTTCAACTCCCTCCGCGATTACGGTAAGACCTAAGCCATGTGCCAACCCAATAATCGCACGGATAATATTGAGATTGGTTCCGTTGGTATCAATGCCCAGAACAAAACTGCGGTCTATTTTTAGTGTATCAATGGGTAAGCGTTGCAGGTAACTTAATGAAGAATAACCAGTTCCGAAGTCATCTATGGATAATTTCACGCCTAATGCTTTGAGACGATCCAGGAGAATAATGGTTTCTTCAACGTTTTTCATCAACAGGCTTTCAGTTAACTCAAACTCTAACCATGCAGGGTCAAAATCGGTTTCTTTTAAAATTTCAACAACGCGTTCTATAAAATTAGCTTGATGCAGATGTCGCATGGACAAATTAACCGCGATTGGTATGGCAGGTAAACCAGCAGCTTGCCAAGCCTTCCCCTGCCGGCAAGCCGTAAGCAATACCCATTCGTCGATTTTGATAATTAGGTCTGTTTCCTCAGCAAAGGGAATAAAGTCGACCGGAGAAATTTCGTTACCGTGGTGTCGCCATCTGATCAGGGCTTCAACCCCATCAAGACATCCGGTTTTTATGTTCGCTTGTGGTTGAAAAAGAAGAAAAAATTCGTCATTTTCCAAAGCGTGGCGCAAATTTCTTTCCAACGCAATTCTCTTGGAAATCGCCTGATTCATTTCTTCCGTAAAGAATTGATATTGATTCCGGCCGCTATCTTTAGCATGGTACAGGGCGGTATCGGCCTTCTGTATCAGGTTATTAATTTCTGCATCGTCAGCGGGAAAAATTGCGATACCAATGCTTACACCAACGAATACCTTATGTTCGCAGAGCTGAAATGGTTCGCTAATGGTGGAAATTATTTTCTGTGCGATCAGCGCCACATCTTTGGTGTTTTTTATCCGCGGCAAAATGATCGTAAATTCATCGCCCCCGAGTCGAGCGACGGTATCATCCACTCGTACGCAGGATAATAAGCGCTGTGCGACCTCTTTGAGCAGTAAATCACCGATATGGTGACCAAAACTATCGTTCACCAATTTAAAGCGATCCAAGTCGAGAAACAGCAATGCTACCGAACTTCGTGGCGGTGTTCTGCCATCATTTTTACGTAAGGCATGAGAGCAGGATTGTAGCAATCGATCTTGAAATAACAATCGGCTGGGTAATCCGGTCAGGGCATCGAAATGCGCCAACTGATATAGGTTGGCATTTTTCTGTTCGGTGATGGCGTTAAGCAAATGATATCCAGAACCCATGCCAACATAAGTCCCTTCACAGGTAATAATAAAACCATCCGAGATTGATTGTGGACCGGTATCAGAAACAATGCGAGCTACGTCGTCGATATTTTTATCTTGTTCAACAATAATCGGGGAAGTTTCGATAAATTCCAAGATCGGTTTCCTTCCGTATAACTCCCTGGTATACGGCCGACTAAATGTTTCCAGCATCTTATTCCTGTTGACGAGACCAACCGGGATATGATGTTCATCTACAACAGGAAGCACAAATAATGTTTGTTCATTAATGAACATATCCAGCACTACAGCACAACGGGTGTCTGGATAGATTGGCGGGATGTATCGTATCAGGGTCTTGACTGAGCTACTGGAAAGAATGGTTGCCATACTCCCTCGAAATTGATCGAAGGTTCCTAGTAGCGCTGCTTTTTTTGAGTTAACGTTAAACATAACCGAGTTGAAACCTGGACAAAGCATCCAGACCACCAGTTAATAGTTCAAAAAAGCCATAAGCATTCCTCTCATTGGTACTCATAGGATTATTCCCCTTTTTCGCGTAAGCGCCCAATGTTGTCAACCTCCTTTTTCAACAATAATTGGTTGAATTTTTCTATTGGTAGGCTGATGAAAAGAGAAATGCGTCGATTAAGCTGTGCGAAGGCTGCTGAAAAAGCCTTACGTTTTTCGTTATCATTACCTTTGACGGCAGCCGGGTCCTCAATGCCCCAGTGTGCGGTCACCGGTTGACCTAGCCATACTGGGCAAGTTTCCCCGGCAGCGTTGTCACACACGGTGAAGACAAAATCAAACACTGGAGCCCCAGCTACGGTGAATTCGTCCCACGACTTGCTACGTAAATCCGCCACCTCCAATTTACTTTTTTTGAGCAATTCGATAGCAAACGGATTGACTGCTCCCGTTGGATAGCTTCCAGCACTGTAGGCACGGAAATGTCCCTTGCCGAGATGGTTGAGTAGCGCCTCGGCGAGAATAGAGCGTGCCGAATTGCCAGTACAAAGAAATAGAACGTTGTAGATTTTGTTCTGATCGCTCATACCAAAAACTCCAAGGAAAATAACGGTACTGTTCATTTCCCCCCCCCATGGAAGAGGGGAACACGGTGGGGAATGGGCACAAATAGGTTGGCTGCCAACTTATCAATACACTATTTCACGGATGTGACAAGAATTGATGAGCGAGAGTATTTCAAGCGTAGCGAGTACGTCAGTCTATTCATGGATCGATAACGCGCTCCGCCCGATCATCTGAAAATATTGCACGAAAGGTACTTCCCTTTGATGGTTCCGATTGAACTTCCAATAGGCCCCCATGACGGAGGAGTACGTGTTTGACGATGGCAAGACCCAGGCCGGTACCACCGCTGGCGGAAGAACGGCCCTTATCGACACGATAAAAGCGTTCGGTAAGGCGGGGAATGTGCTCGGCGGCAATCCCTACCCCGGTATCGGTCACCTCAAAAGCCGGCAGGCCACGGAAAAGTCTCCAGCGTAGGACAATTTTTCCACCTTCCGGGGTGTAGCGCACCGCATTGGAAACCAGGTTGGTGAAGGCACTACGCAGTTCCTGGTGGTTGCCGCGCAGACGCACTGCCGTCCGCGTGTCCGAAGTGATGGTGTGACGTCCAGCGGATAGAGCGATGCCTTCCTGGGTGAGTGCGACCAGCATTGCCGGTATATCCACTGTTTCTTCGTGCTCGGGGAGGCGGTATTCGTCAAGGCGGGAGAGCGTCAACAGGTCGTCTACCAAGCGTTGCATGCGTCCCGCCTGCTCCGACATCAGCGTCAGCGCCGACTGACGAGCACCCGCAGCGGAACCGGGCGAAGTGACGGCATGGTCCCGCGCCTCGTCCAGCAGGGTCTCCAGGAAACCGACAATGACCGTCAGCGGTGTGCGTAGCTCATGGGAGACATTGGCGATGAAATCCCGACGCACCGTGTCCGCGCGCTCAATGGCCGAGATGTCGCGGCTGATCAGCAGCCGTCCTCGTTCCGCGAAGGGCACCACCGCCACCGACAAGGTCCGCGCGGGTTTACCTGAGCGCTGGAGTACGATGGGGTCACCACCCACCGGCAGGTAAGCGATAAATTCCGGGTCTCGAACCAGGTGAGTGATGAGGGTACCTCGATCTCGTTCCGGATCGAGACCAAGATCACGTGCGGATTGTGGATTCAACCACTCGATGCGTAGATTCTTATCCAACAGCACTACCCCTTCCGGCAATGCCTCGGCCGCTTGGCGCAGGTGCTCCAGCGTCGCCGTCAAGTAGCGTTGCGCAGCGCGCTCGGCCCGGTGC
>CAUYUB010000135.1:0-4364 GCA_963575685.1 Gammaproteobacteria bacterium
GGCCGTGTTGTCAACGTGTTCCGGGTGCTGAGGGACCCTGTAAAAGGAAAAGAACTGACACGTCTTCTCGAGCTGACGCCCTATGCCATGCAGGAATATGAGGATTGTTATCTTGAGCCGTTGAACGACGTTGATGATGCCAGGCAAATGATCTGTCGATCGTTCCTTGGCATCGGGTCGGATTCAATCTTCAGAAGGAACGGGTTCAGGCGCGGGTTCAAGAATGGGAAGCTGGATTCCAACAACGCTTTTATGAGTTATTTGGATTGTATTCCCTTCTTCATCGAGAGGATGCGCCCGGTGATCATCGAAAACATGGACTGGTCCAGGGTGATCAGGACGTATGACACTGAACAGACCCTTTTCTTTGTGGATCCGCCGTATTTGGATGAGGTGTGTTCCTCTCGAGCTGTGACTTACTCGCATCCATTCACCCGCGAACAGCACCTTGAGTTGGCCAATGTTTTAAACCAGGTAAAAGGCAATGTGATCTTGAGCGGGTACCGGTCGGATCTGTATGAATCTCTTTTCTCGAGCTGGACCTCCTACGCACATTCAGCGGTCACGGGAATGGGCAGGAAAAGAGCTGAAATGATCTGGATCAAGAGCCAGGACAAGAAATTATTTTAAGTGTTGGGCGGGTTTTGAACCCGCCCCTACAGGAGACGAAATTATGTGCGTAATTACGATCGCAAATCAAAAAGGCGGAGTGGGGAAGACGACGACGGCGGTAACGCTGGCGCATGGATTGGCGTTGAAGGCGGGGATGGAGGTGTTGCTGGTTGACCTGGACAGCCAGGGGAATGTGAGCGACGCGCTGGGGATCGAGAAGGGTCCGGCGCTGAAAGAATGGCTGATCGACGGGAAGGAGTTGGTGAGCTGTGCGGTGAACGCGAGGCCACGGCTGGATGTGATCCGGGCGGATAAGAGCACGTACACGGTGAAACAGATCCTGGCGGCGAGGGACTTTCGAGAGAATGTGCTGGCGGATGCGCTGGTGGGTTATGAGCGGCGTTATGACGTGGTGGTGATGGACTCGGCTCCTTCGGTGGATGTACTGCATATGGCGAGCCTGGTGGCGAGCGATTATTTGATCGCGGTGACGAAGCTGGACCAGTTTTCAACCGAGGGGGTGATGGAGAGTTTGAAGAGCCTGGAGTCGGCGCTGCGGGCGACGAAAAGCAGGTGCGCGCCTGCAGGGATCATTCCGACGTTTTATGACAAGGTGACGAATGAGAGCCAGGCGCAGCTGATGAATTTGGCGGAGACGTACAACGGGTTGGTGTGGCCGCCGATCGCTCAGGATACGAGCTGCAGGGAGGCATCCAGGCTGGGGAAGACGCTGTGGGAGATGCCGCACGGCCGTGCGATCACGGGGTACGCGGAGTGTTTGGAACGGTTGATCAAGATTATATAAGGTGGGCAGGTCGCGGACCTGCCCCTACGGAGGCACACGATGTTAAAAGACTCAAACGGTTTTGTAAATGGGTTGGATCCGGCAGTGGCGGCGCTGATCAGCAAGGGAGGGCAGGCGAAGAAGGAACGGGGGCTGCCGAGGGCTGAGCGGGCGAAGTCGAAGCGGGCGGCGCAAAAGCAGGAAGCGCGGAACGGGAGCCGAGCGGTCTACGACCTGGACAAGAAGCTGATCGACGCGGTGAAACAACTGGCGGAAGAGAATGAGACGACGGCGAGCCAGGTGGCGGCGATCGCGCTGCAGTTGATGCTGCGGGGGATCCAGTTCGGTGAAGTGGATCTGGCAAAGTATAAGAGGGCGCTGCCGAAGAATCCGCGGTACGGGTATGAGTTGGTGTTTGACGAAAAATAGTTTCTGTATCGAAACCCCTGCTCGTTCGCTAAAGCGATCTCGCGGGGTTGCCGCACAAACCGCGGCAAGGGGTACCGCATGGTTATTTTATGGGGTACCACCGGTAAAAGGGACGCGATAAGGTGGGGGTACCGTCTGTTAGTTGGGTGGTGGTACCACATGGCGCGTCAGGATGGCCTATAAGGGCCGGTTGGATGGGTAAACGGGTATTTGGTAATCACTCTCACGCGGAGGCGCGGAGACACGGAGGAATGATGAGCGGAAAAACGAAGATCGAGTGGGCGGACAGGGTTTGGAATCCGGTGGTGGGATGCACGCCGGTGAGCGAAGGATGCCGGAATTGTTATGCGAAGTCACTGCACGACATGCGGCATAAGGCGTACCTGGAAGGGAAGGAGCTGCCAGTGCAGTATGCGGAACCGTTCGATAAAGTACAGCTGATGAATCGGCGAATGGGTGATCCCATGGGGTGGAAAACTCCGCAAAGGATCTTTGTGAATTCGGTGAGCGATCTGTTCCATCCCGATGTGCCAATTTCATTCCTGGCAAATTTATTCGAGACAATGGCATCCTGGGTGTTGACCTGCAAAGAACCGTATTGTGATCACGCAGAAAAGGAATGTTGGGTTCGGCATACTTTCATGGTTTTGACGAAGCGGCCCGAACAAATGCACCAGGCAATCACGGAAGATATCCCTGGGTTCGTTGATCAATATTTTCCCGGCGATTACGCAATGGCCATGCGGGGTGAGCTGGATAATTGGCCACTCAAAAACCTGTGGCTGGGGGTGAGTGTGGAGGATCAGAAGACGGCAGATGAGCGGATCCCGTGGTTGTTGAAGACGCCAGCGGCGGTGAGGTTCGTGAGCGTGGAGCCGATGCTGGGGCCGGTGGAATTGCGAAAAATAAAAGGCGATCACGTCAACTATAACGTACTGGAGAGAAGCCGATTCGATTATGGCGATGATGGATTTGGCGTGGGCGCTCCTATGCGTGAAGGTATTGATTGGGTGATCTGCGGAGGGGAGAGCGGGTTGAACGGGCGAGTGATGGATCCGTTGTGGCCAAGCGCGCTCAAAAATCAATGTGTTGAGGCAGGCGTGCCGTTCTTCTTCAAAGGGTGGGGAGAATGGGCGTTTTGGGGCGGGATGATGGTGAAAGTTGGAAAGGAACGTTCGGGGCGGGTGCTGGATGATAAGCAATGGAATGAGTATCCGGATGGAACGGGGCGCCAGTCCCTCTCGCGAAATAAGCTCGGGGATGCAAAACCCGCACCATTCGCCCCTACGAGCGGCAAAGGCAGCGAATTATGAGACACCAACGAGGCGGGACGAATTCGTCCATTTTTACACTGGATCACATGCGGATCAATGATCTGCGGGCGCGGGAAGAGCTGCATGTGGGGGATATGGTGCGGGTGATTGATCAGCGCCTGGATGGGAAGATCTTGAAGTTTGATTGCGACGGGCGGTTGGCGCAGCTGGAGACTGGCGCTGGGTACCGGGGATGGTGGTATGTGAAGGATCTGAGGGTGATAGGAAGTGGGCAGGTGACGCACCTGCCCCTACAAAACATTGCAGAGGTGATTGATGGCCTCCGGTGAGCTGGTCTGGAATAGGAATTCGAATATGGGGCTGCGGGAGGTACATGTGATGCGGCACGGGGCGCAGCCTGACGCGGATGAGTGGATGGATGCGGTGTGTCCGGATTATGCCCAGGAGCTGGTGCGGCGGATGTTCAATTTCGAGAAGGGGCTGGGGATCTGGCATCTGTATCTATGGTGGAACGCGCGGGAGGTGACGGAGTTCTTACAGCGGGATTATTTCACGGGGGCGGCGGCGGAGTATGTGGAGGAGCATTTGAGCGAGATCACGTTCGCGCCGGTGCGGTATGGGGTGATGTGGTGGATCGGGGCGGGCGAGTCGGTGAGTTTTGCGGCGGACTGCGCGGCGACGCTGTATTTCCGCAAGTTCGGGCGGATGCCGGAGATGTTGTGGATGGCTGAGCCGCCTGCCGGGCATGATCAGGTTTCCGTTCAGGATGTTGGGAGTAATCCGACGATGTTGTTGACCGAGCACACGTGTAACCGGTCGATGGCGAGGTTGACGATCGAGGAAGGGAAGTGGGTACCCGCGAACCAGTTTTTGGTGGTTGGGATCAAGCGGGAGAGGTTCGATCCGGTGTGGAAGGATGGGAGGTATGAGTGAAGATACCGTTCGAATAAAGACAATCAGTTTATATCAGCCGTGGGCATCGATGGTGGCCATCGGCGAAAAGCAAATCGAAACTCGGTCGTGGAGAACAGATTACCGAGGACCTTTGGCAATCCATGCCAGTTTATCAACAAAATTTATCACAATGGGGGGGAAGTATTATTTGCTCGATAGTGAACCGTTCTATTCTGCCCTGGTGAAATATCCCAGAAAAGAAAGGAAAATGTGGTGGAATTACTGCAATGTTCCGCGCGGATACATTATCGCTACATGCAAACTTGTTGATGTGATTGTGATCATTGGAGATAAGGAGGGCAAAACATTTC
>CAUYUB010000136.1:0-4349 GCA_963575685.1 Gammaproteobacteria bacterium
TCCAAACGCAGGTTCCTTTGGAACCAATATCTTATCTCGTTAAAGAGCGCACTCCCCTAACCAACGCGCAGGTTAGTAGTGGACTTTAACGTTATTCATGGATAAACCAGAAAGGTTTTCAATGCCGATTTTGAGTTGGTCCGGCAAGCCGGTACGGTTCACTGTTTCCCTCGGCCGATCAAGGAAGTCGATACCATAGCTGGGTGGGGCGACGGATAGGGCATTTGGCCCAGCGGCTGCCTGTTGTTTAGAACCGGTATCACTGGTGCGATCGGCTCGCGTCTGGATGGTTTGATCTTTCATATCACACACCCCTCATCAAGGTAAGCATTGGTAATTAATTACGTGCCTTTGCGCTCTTTTACATATTCTCGCCGAATTCCCTGTTGTACCTCGTCAAAACTGATCGTTTCGCTGTCGCGCCGCAAAGCTTGCAATGAGGCATAACGAATGGCATTCATAATGGCACTGCCGGATAGTTCGTGTTCGCGGGCGATTTTGTCCAAATCGATACTTTCTTCCAACCGTGCCTTTGGTGAAATGCCCTGCCGCCACAGGCGTAGTCGTTCTTCAGGGCGCGGCAGTGGGAAATAGATAACCGATTCAAAGCGCCGCGAAAAGGCTTCGTCCAAATTGTCGCGGAAATTTGAGGCAAGGATGGCGATGCCGTCGAAGGTTTCCAGGCGTTGCAGCAGAAAAGCGGTTTCCTGGTTGGCATAGCGATCATGTGCGTCTTTGGTCTCACTACGCTTGCCGAACAGGGCATCGGCCTCGTCGAAGAATAGAATCCAACCGCGATGCTCGGCTTGATCGAATACCTTGGCAAGATTCTTCTCGGTCTCGCCGATATATTTAGAAACCACCAGCGACAAATCAACCTTATAAACCGGGCGGCCGGTAGCCTTACCCAGCAGACAAGCGGTCATCGTTTTTCCGGTACCAGGTGGACCATAAAATAAACTACGAAAACCAGGACGCAGTTTGGCGGCCATGCCCCAATCTTCCATTAGGGTGTTGCCGTGGCGTATCCAAGTTTCAATCTCTTCGATCTGCCGACGGGTACCGGGATGCAGAACTAGGTCACCCCATTCTAGTCGGGTTTCAATCAGGTGGGCGGGGAAATGGGCACCAAATGCGGGCTGGTGGGGTTGTCCGGTCGTAAATAAAGCAAGATAATCTTCCGCTAGGCGTAAAGGTGCCTTCAGTATTGACTCATCGGCGTCGGCAGGAACCAAGCGGAGGATATGGTGCTTGATAAAGAAGTGTTCCGCGCCGAATAAGGACTGTAAGGAAAAACGTGTTTCCAGATTATCGGCGAGCAGGAACAGCAGCGTTTCTACCGTTGGGACGAAATCGCCATCCGGTCCGCCACGCAGACCGCCAAACTCGGTGAACTTGCGGTCGAATTGTTGGTTTTTCAGAAAGAAGATGTCCAACAATTGCGGTTTGATCAGCGCCGCCAAACTGAGTACCAACGTTGCCCGTTCGACTGAAGTCAATTGGTAATGCCGAATAAAACCTGCATAGGGAGAATTAGATTGACCCAGAGCGGGCGGCGCGATTCCCAATACATTGGGTTGGGCTCCCTCCTGTTGGAAAAATAGTTTGAAACGGGCGTCCAACAGTTTGGACAGCCAGGTCAATTCTTGCTCCAGGTCGTGAGCATTGGCTTGTAGGGCATTCATTACCATTCCACCTGCAATGGGGTTTCCATCCAGGGCAGCTTTACCCAGGTAAAGCTCCAGGGGAAACGATCCAGTACCAAATCATAGGTCTCCCGTTCGACCCGCAGCAGCCAAGCACCATCCCTGACTTCCAGAATACCGGCACGGAGTAGGAAGCTGCCGCGAAAACCTTGAATCGACATCTGGTTTAAAATCGGTGCCTGCGCGATCACCGCTTCCAAAAAAGTATCACATTCGCTGATTTCTTCCTCGGATAGTAGTTTTTCGGCTTCAAACACCGCCTCCTGTGCCATGCCGCATAATAACTTATTTAACGGTAGCAGATATTCAGGAGGTGAGTCATCGGCACTGGCCAGATATTGCAGCAAAACCACACCACGTTGCCGCGTGACCTCATCAATAAAATGATTTTTCTCCAACAAACTCAACCGTCCAAAGAATTGAACAAGAAATGGCCAGAGGATCACCAAGCCGGCATTGCCCAAATACTAACCTGCGCGTTGGTTAGGGGACAGGTGCTAATGGCGCTTTGCCGCTCTCCTGCCAGCTCGCAACGAACTTGGAGCACAAACCAAGCAAGATCAATTAGTTGACGTATTGCAAGCAAGGGGTGGGGAATCGGAGGCCTGGGGTCGGGAGGGTGCTATTTAGCACCTGTCCCCTAACCAACGCGCAGGTTAGTAGATCTTTTCGATATCGGTGAAATACGATTGATCTGGTGTCTCTTCCCAATCTTTCTGAGATGAATCGGTCGTTGGGAAAGAAATATCTGATATAGCCTGTTCAATGGGTGTAGAGAGAGCATCTAAGCGTTCTTCCTTCGCTCGGTGAATAGCGGACTGAGTGTTCTTATTGCGCCGAGTAGGCGGTTCATCCCGCAGCGCACGGATGCTCCAGCCTATTTTTAGAAACGCTTCTCGCAACGCAGGAGACCAAGATCGCAACCAATGCGGTGTTTGGCTATCAGCATAAAGTTGTGCAGGAGGGAGGTGCGTAGGTTGGGCCGACGTAGGAGGCCCAACATCGTCGGTGGTGATGTCGAGAGTGATTTCCGGGAGCGGTGGTAAATTTGAGCCCCCCGCGTCGGCCCAATCTATAAGCCAATGCTGGAATTCTTTCAGTGCTACACCACCATTATCAGTCAACTCCCGGATTCGTGCAGAAACTCTTCACGAAATGCCGATGGCCATGATTCCAACCATGGTGGTAGCGGGTCCAGTACGCCATTCTCAATCCAACGCAGTAATTCTGTCCGCATCGTTAGGCCAGATTCACTTTGCAAAGACTGAACAGAAAGATTTCTCTGGTATGGGGTAGTAATGGGTTCTTGTGGAAGTTTTTGTGGGTATGGCGCGAATTGAAATGGGAGTTCCTCTCCCAAGGCGATGGCTATTTCTTTTACCATCAATGGAAACCGATCCATAACGGCGATTTGAGAAAACTGCTGAATCATATCGCGATAATGGATGGCTTGGCGATGGGCGAGGCGCATCACTACTGCCCGACTGAAAGTAAATCGGTCCGTGGAGGAGTGTATAGACCGAGCCGCAGTCTCCAAGATGCTTTGCCAAAGATGATTCCTAAATTGAGACGGTAGTATAGTCAAGGTAGGCCGATATTCGGAGAGAACGCGCAATGCCTCGAATAATGCCAAGGGGAAATCCGCCAAAGCGGGCGCAGTTAAAAATACTAGCCTAGCCAATCGGCGATCATCGAAATATCCGGTGAGACGCTGTAAGGCACGAGGGTCTCCTACCAGTTCCAACAATAGCCGCCGCAATCGTTCAGGAGCATCGTACAAAAGTCGGTCGAGGCTTTTTTCTGGTTGATCTGTTTGGGTGAGATCCGCCCACCAGGGTAAACTGCCATGGCGAATAAATTGGGAGAATAACTCTAATTGCGAGGCCGTGATCGGGGAAAGATCGGCAGATTCCTGTTGATTGACCTGTTCAGCTAGACCCCGACGCAAGGCCTCACCGAATTTGGCCAACAGTTCTTCTTCCAGATGGCGTCGATCAAGCGTCCCCAAATCCAGTTCCAGACGTTCGATTCGATACAGATGGTCGGGTGAACTTACCTCGTCACAACAACGTTCGATTAACGGTTGGGCCTTACGTAAGATGCGGCTCGTTTCCTGTTGTAGCGGCCAAGCATCTTCGCCGGCAGCAATGGTCAGTTCCACCGTCTGTCGCAAGATGACATGGCGTTGCGGACTCATGGCGAATCGCGTTAAACGGTTGTGAACAGCGCGCCAACCGTGCGCTCGAATACAATCTCCAGACCGGTTTGGGCCTTCACCGCCCAGATCGATAGCTTTTCGTTGGCACCCAAATCGATTGGGCAATCCCATTCCGGCGGCGGGGTGGGCAAACTACCGGTAATGGCGAAATCAATCTGTATCTGTAATTGGCCGATGCCTTTTCCGGTTTTGTGGAAATAGACCGGCAATCCCAAATCATCGGTACTCCCCGCGCGACGGAAATGGTAAAACACGCCGGGCTGACCATTTAGAACAATATAGATAGCCCCCTTCTGAATACCTCCACCCTGCACTCCTTCTTGCTTCGCCTTGAAGCGCAAGGTTGGACTTTGGACAACTTAAAAGAGCTGTGTTGAAAAACGCCGGATAATCTGTTAGTTATTGGTTCTTGGGCCCAAACTGAA
>CAUYUB010000137.1:0-4337 GCA_963575685.1 Gammaproteobacteria bacterium
GTACCTTCATTAATTGTTTAGGTAGTTTGTGTCTCGGGCATATTGGCACAGAGGGTGGTGGCCCGTTTTTATGTGCTGCGACGTTACTCAGAGCATTGGACAAAATATTCCAATCTATGGGTTTTGGCACCAATTCGTTGAAACCGATTCGAAGGTAGCGTTCCCGATCTTCAGTCATGACATCAGCAGTAAGTGCCAGCACTGAGATCTGGCTCTTGGGGGGGGGAAGGGCACGAATCGCCTTCGTCGCCTCCTCGCCATCCATTTCCGGCATCTGGATATCCATTAGCACAACGTCGATATCGCCAGCGATCACGACGTCCAAAGCCTGGCGACCATTTTCCACCACCTGAAGGGCATGACCAAAACCGAGCTTGTCAAGCATCGAACGCACCAGCATCTGGTTGGTCCGATTGTCCTCGGCCAGCAAAATGCGAAGAGAGTGCTGATGTTGAGGCTGTTCGGGAGGCGGTGGTGCGTTTCGGCAAACCTCTGACGACAGTATGGTTGAGGCGGCGTATTTGAAAGGAAGCGTGAACCAAAAGGTTGTCCCAACGCCCGTTCTGCTTTCGACCCCGATCTCACCGCCCATTAATCCCACCAATTTCTTTGAAATGGCCAATCCAAGCCCGGTACCGCCGAACCGTCGGGTGGTGGTTCGATCCCCCTGAGAGAAAGTTGTGAACAACTGATCCATCTGTTCAGGAGGAATCCCGATACCACTATCTTCGACCTCGATCAGGACAATAGCTCCTTGATCCATTTTCTGCTTAACCCCCACCCGGATGCTAACGACTCCACGCTCCGTGAATTTGATGGCATTGCTGACCAGATTGAAAAGTACCTGCCTCAATCGGGTCGGATCACCAGTCACGGCAATAGGAACATCCTTTGATATGGTTAGGTCGAGTCTCAAGCTTTTGGCCGATGCAATCCCTTTCCCAAGTTCAACAACTTCGCGGACCGCGTCATGGAGACGAAATGCCATGGTCTCGATGGCCAGCTTGCTGGCTTCAATTTTCGAAAGGTCGAGAATATCATTGAGAATTGTGAGTAGAGTCTTGGTTGACGACCGTAGAATGTTGAGGTAGTTGGCCTGTTCCTCGGTGAGCGGCGTCTGGTATATGAGATCAGCCATGCCCAGAACGCTGGTAATCGGCGTCCGGATCTCATGGCTCATCATGGCGAGAAAGGCACTCTTGGTTCTTACCGCATCTTCCGCAGCAAGCTTTGCCTGTCTGAGTTCCTTTTCATGGGCCTTACGTTCTGAAATATCGCGCGATGAAGCGTAGAGGTAAGCCTTGCCGGCCAATTCAATACCGCCAGCATTAATCTCAACCTCAAACTCTGATCCATCGCGGCGGCGATGTCGGGTCTCAAATATCGCAGGGGTCTTGATCAATTCCCGAACCTTGGCTAGCACCTCCTCCCGAGGAAAGACTGCATACCATTGGGTGACATTGAGGGTTTTTCCTTCCGCTTCGGAGTAGCCCAGCATCTGGAGGAACGAGTGACTCCATAGGACGAGGTTGCCATCTTCGTCAAGAATATGCACGCCGTCGCTGGCAATCTGGAGTAGGCATCGAAAGCGTTCTTCTGATATTCCAATCTGGTAGAGCAAGCGATGCCGCTCAACAACATGGTGAGCAGTGCCAAAACTAACAAAAACGACAAACAGGAAGAAACCACCCTCCATCACTCGTGAAATTGTGAATAGCGACTTTGCGCCTCCCCAGCCATTCTTGGGTATGGCCGCCATTCTCCAACTCCCATAGGGGAACTCGACATCCATTTCGATCGGTTGTTCCATAAATATTGAAGGTTCACCCTTGATTACCTCACCTTTTTCACCTAAACCATCTCGACCGCGGATAGCGATCTTGATCGGCAGATCTTCGCGATCTAGACCGACCTCAGTATAAATGGTAGAGATGTCAAGAACGATGCTGACTAATCCAAAGAAGTGATTATTCCTATTGAGGGCGTCAGGAAGGTAGATGGGGTCACGTACAATCAGGCCAGTACCACCCTGGAGTAGCGTTACCGGACCTTGAACAATCGGCGAGTGGGTCTCAATGGCACGACTTAATGCAGGCCAATCCTTCTCAACGTTCCTAAAATTGACACCAATTATGTTTTCATTACCGGTCAATGGGTAGACTAAATCTAGGATCGTTCCATGAATGACCGCGATATCGCGAATGGTGGGATGTCCGCGGAGCAATACTTCTGCGACCTTATTGAACTCCGCGGGAGTAACATCGCCATGGGCAATGATTTGTGCAGCCATGCCACGAGTTCGCACCATCGGTACCGTCAACGTCCGTTCCAATTGCAGTCGAATAATGTTTAATTGGTTTTCGACTTCAATGCGTTCCGCGTAGTTTCGAGTTTGTCTTTCGCTTTCATACATCCTCACGACGACAAAACCGGCCGTCAGTGACAAAACCGTTGCCAGTACATAAGGTATCGCTCGGATCAGCCATCCCTGCCCTACATAAAAAGGAAACAACACTCTTTCGGTATTGTTTTGCCTTTCTTTTCGCTTGTTGGCGATGTTTGACACCAGCAACCAAATAATAATGGTCATTAACAGGCTACTAACCTGCGCGTTGGTTAGGGGACAGGTGCTAATGGCGCTTTGCCGCTCTCCTGCCAGCTCGCAACGAACTTGGAGCACAAACCAAGCAAGATCAATTAGTTGACGTATTGCAAGCAAGGGGTGGGGAATCGGAGGCCTGGGGTCGGGAGGGTGCTATTTAGCACCTGTCCCCTAACCAACGCGCAGGTTAGTAATGAGGCCACCAAATATTTCAATTAAGACAGCCTTGTTATCAAAATATTCCGTATCGAACACATAGGGGGAGTGAATGACAACGGTCCATGAATGTCCGCCAAACGTTATTATTTGTTTGAACATCAGCAGTGGCAGCCGGCCTCCTTCAATAATTGGATCGATATCCTTGTCATAGTGGTACATTACAGAATTTTTATTGATACTACTTCCGTCGAAAATAATGATATCCAAATAGTATTGATTTAATGAAAATCCTTTTTCGACTAGATTTTTCATGAAGTCATTCATGCGGAACGGTGCATACACCCAACCCAGAAGATTTTCCCATCGTTCTTTTACGGTATCGTAAGACCCATTGTTTTTGTAGACGGGAAGATACATTAAAAATCCAGCCTGAACATCGGTTTCGGTTTCTTGGACGAGCTTGACCTTGCCTGACAACGCAATGCGGTTTTCGTCACAAGCGGCACTCATCGCCGCACGGCGAACTGGTTCCGAATACATATCGTAACCAAAGGCTCGCAGATTGCGCCCGAAGAATGGTTCGAGGTAAATAATTGAGGTATATAATTCCCTTTGTCCATCCGGATTGATAATGTAACTTGGGAAACCTTCGCGTCGAATGTTATCGATATGCGCTGCCTTTTCTTCCGGCTTAATTGCCAGGGAAAATCCCAGTCCTTGGATGCCGGGAAGGTTCTGATCAATATTGAGCACGTTAACGTATCTGTGCCATTCATCCCGACCAACTTTGTTACTTGCGAAGAGTCCGGCACCGCCGCGTAGGACCTGCCCATAATCGTTCAGTCGATTTCTGAATCGATCAAAAATATCCTGTGAACGGGTTTGAAACTCCCTATTTAAAACATCATATGAAGTTTGGCGTTGGTTAATACTCACAATAAAGGTTATCAACAGACTAAAAACGAGAACAAGAGCGGGAAGCATCTGTAGGAAAGCACCTTGAAGCCTATTCAAGAAATTTCTGCTTTTCATAACCAAGCCTCCAGAAAAATTTGTGGTTCTTCCTGAGTATTAGATAGTTCCAACAGATCATTGATGCCAGTTTTTTCGAAAAAAGAGATTTTTTAGGGAAGCGGCTCACCTGACTCGCCCCCAAATTTTTCGTCATCCTATCAGATTAGTGGTGAAGATATCTCCATCATTTTTATCAGTGCCCTACAAGATATGGCAGATAAAGTAGCCGCATTCCAGCTGGCGTTATCGATTACATTACCAAACCATTTCAGTCGGAAGAGGTTCTGGCCAAGGTGCCTACGCATCTGAACCTTTATCGCTTGCAACGCAAGCTGGAAGATATGGTACACATCGCCAGCCTAATCCAGGAATTTCGTTTCGATCAAATATTGGAGTTGTGCGAAAGTGGGAAGCCGCTGATGAAAGGCAATAGTGCTGGCTCGTGTAAGGAAATTCCTACTCTCAGTCATCTTTTTCCTACAAATAGTTCCATTCTCCCTACATCAATTTCGTTCGCCTGTTTTTTGTGGGTACAGACGATCCATCCATTAATGCCAAACGT
>CAUYUB010000138.1:0-4322 GCA_963575685.1 Gammaproteobacteria bacterium
TCCGACGCACTATATTGCCGATTCGGTCCTGAAGCAATAGGATACGATGGCTATGATCGAGTTATTACGATGCAATCTGATATTCTCATCATCTGGTGAACAAGAACGATACAATCTATGGCTGGAGAGAAAAATGTTACGATTGAGCAATTTATTGTATGTTGGGCTTCTCACGTAGGGCGTGTGATGCTCTGCTTCTCTAGCATTGAAAGGAGTAATCAACTTGCACGTAGTACTTATCTCCGCCTGTGAAAAACGCGCCATTAAAAGAACGCGCGCAGTACTGGACAGCTACGCCTTGCGCCATGGTGACTACACTTGGATGACGCCAATCACCTTGGAGGGATTACAGGAAATGCGTGGACTATTGCGACGCAATGCAACCCGTCAAACCGCAGTTGCTTGTTTTATAAACGATGGACGCAAACGTATGCGGCTGTTGTGGGTTGTAGGAAATTCGCAGCGTTTCGACCGTTTTGGCGTGTCACCCATTGGTAGCCGCCTCCGCAAAGGTTCGCCGCGATTTCCTGAGTGGGCACGGGTTTGCGCTCTACTTGCCGCAGCCGCCGGCGAAATGCATGACCTCGGGAAATTTGGAAAAACCTTTCAGGACAAATTACGTAGCCCTGAACCACGCGCCGATCCAGTACGGCATGAGTGGCTTTCTTTTCTACTGGTAAAGGAGTTGGCGGCGGATACTACAAAAATAAATTCCGCCTGGGCAGCAGCGTGGCAAGCACTGCCGACGAAGAGCAAACGGTTCAGGGACATTTCCCCTTTCAATGCTCCATTGAAAGGTGCCTTTGAGGTCCTGCTTTTTCTCATCGCCACCCACCACCGACTTTTGGCATCGGATGGTGCCCTGGCTGGTACCAAAAACCATATCCGAGCGGACGATGGACCGGGTCATATTCCGATTCCGGTTACAACCCCCACGCCGGCGACTTGGGAACGTATCGAAAAACGCTTGGGCAAGGTACGCAAGCTGCCTAATAATTCTGACCCACTCTATTGGCGCGGCATCGCCACGATAGCACGCCTAACGCTGATTCTGGCTGATCATGCGGTATCCGCGGAAACCGCCATCGCCAAAGATGTCTTGGCCTACGCCAACACCCAACGCAAAGCCGGCCAACTTACGCCAATCCTCAATCAGTCTCTTGATTGGCATCTGGAGCAGGTCGGACGGGAGGCCGGCCGCATGATTTCTCGGCTGTTGGAATTTTCACCACCTTGGCTGTCGGGCGATACCTTGGACGAATTGGACCGTCCGGCCGCGGATCGTTTTTCCTGGCAGAACGTAGCAGCCGATACCCTGCGCCGCTCGGTTGAGAATCATGCACTCCCCCATCTGGTGCTGAATATGGCCGGTACCGGTTCTGGAAAAACGCGCATGAATATGCGTGCCCTTGCTGTGTTGGCGGCGGACCGCAAATTACGGGTGGCAACCGCACTTAATTTACGTACGCTGACTCTCCAGACCGCCGATGCCTACGCCCAACAGTTGCGAATCGGCGCCGACGAGCTGGCGTGCGTTATTGGCGACCGGGTGACCCGCAAGTTGCATGAGTGGCAAAAACAATTGAGTGCCGGACAAGGAGCGCTAATCGACGAAGATGAGAATGTCGCCCAGGATGAGGTCGATACCGCCAGCGATAGGGAGGGCAGATTTTTCATCTATACCTCAGCCCCGGAATGGCTACAGCGTTTTTTAGAGCGTAAACCGAATGTGGCTGCGGTAATCGGTGCACCGGTGGTGGTATCGACTATTGACTTCCTGATTGCCGCCGGCGAACCACAGCGGCAGGCGCACCATGCCCTTGCCATGTTGCGGGTCATGACCAGCGACCTAATCCTCGACGAGATCGACGGTTATGATCCAAAACCGCTGGTAGCGGTATTGCGTTTGGTAATGATGGTGGCCTTTTGGGGGCACAATGTGGTGGCCTCTTCCGCTACCTTGTCGCGCCCGGTAGCGGAGGCCCTATGGCGTGCTTATGCCAAAGGTAGCGAAATGCGCGCCAAGGTAATGGGAGGAGAAGGCCGCTTCGTTACTGCCATCATCGACGATTTGATCGAGCCACTCACCGGGATCTTCGCCACCCGAAAAGCGTTCATGTCCGCTTACGAGGGACAGGTAGGCAGGATGTTGCCGCGTTTAGTTGGACGACGGTTCCGGGTACCTTATTTGGCCACAGTGGAGCGCAGCGCACCCGGTGAAATCAAACCTTGGTATCAGGCAATCAAACAAGCGGTGGCACGGCTGCATAAAAACCATGGCTGGCTCGATCCGATCTCCGGCAAGCGTATCTCTTTTGGTTTGGTACGTGTCGCTAATATCAGTGGCGCAATTCCGCTGGCGCGCGAATTGGCCAATATTTCCGGGGCGCGGGTGGTATGCTACCATTCGCGGTTATTGACCCTGCAACGGTATTATATCGAGACTATTTTGGATCGCTTGCTCACGCGTAAGAACGGTGACGAACATATTCTTCACGACCCTGAGGTACGCACCGCTATTGAGCGTTGCCCTGGTCCTACCGTGGCGTTCATTGTCGTAGCAACCCCGGTGGAGGAGATCGGCCGCGACCATGATTTCGATTGGGCCGTGATCGAACCATCCAGCGTCCAATCCATTGTTCAGACCGCTGGCCGCGTCAATCGTCATCGATTACTCCCAATTTCGGCTGAACGCCCCAACGTGGCAGTGCTCCAATTTAACCGAAGGACGATGCTCGCCAAGGGAAATAACGCCTGCGCATTTCAATCTCCAGGATTTGAAATGGGGGAAAGCCACCCGACCCACGATCTGAGAGAATTATTAGACTGGAACCACATCGAGCAGATCGACGCTCGCCTACGTTTCGACACATGCCACAATTTTGCAAAATTTGACGACCAATCCATCATTAAGGCAATGAGCAATCACTTGAATGCTGCGCTTTCCGAGGAGATTTCCGAGCAGAGCAGAGCAACCCAGTGGATTATCGATAAAACCTACCTCGCAGCGCCGCTTCGCGAACATGTCGGCGAGATAATTTGGTTGGTAGAATGGATAGCAGATAGCGAATATATTTATCTGGCTGAATATCAGGCAGATGGTAGCCTACTAAAAATTAATAAGGATTTGACTGTCATTAAACGGCACGATAATGACTGGTTGGTTCTCGATAGTAGAGAATTACAGGAAAAGGCCAGCGAAATGGGTATTAACGCTGACGATGCGCTCCGCGTATCGATACCAATCCAACAACGCGACGAGATTCCACGGCCGGTATTCGATCGTTCGTTTGGTTGGTGCATCTGATGTCTGACATCTCCCGCAATGCTAACCGACGCTGCACGTTAAATCCTGGAGGGTTTTTTCCGGCACCGATTAGGCGTCGGGATCAATTCCTAATGCCTGTAACCGTTCCGCTAGGCGTTGTGCCCGTTGGTGTTCGGCTTCAGCACGTTGGTGTTCGGATTCGGCACGTTGGTGTTCGGACTCGGCACGTTGTTCCGCGTGTGTGGCGCGTTGACGTTCGGCTTCGGTAAGCTGGCGTTCAATCTCAAGATGCTCCTTGGCGAGTTTTTTCACTTTTAGAAACGTCTCGAAGCGATTGCCATCCGGGTGATATACCACAAGCGTGGTACCGTCCAAGTGAAAGCGTATTCCCAAGCGCGGACTGACCCAGCCTTCCATCTTTGGTATTTCCACTAACTGATCGGCACGACGAAGCCAACCGTTGAGCAGTCCTCGATCCGGATCATGGACATAGTATTCTTCGACGCCATATTTTTGATAAAAATAAAACTTCGCAGACATCTCCCCTGCACGATTGCCAGGCGAAAGAATTTCGAACACCACTTGAGGAGCTATCCGTCCTTCGCACCACTGTTTATACGAACCACGGTATCCGGGAGGACGTCCGAACGCCACCATTACGTCGGGTGCCGCTCGAATCGAGTTGTCTCCTTCCACTGGATACCAAAGTAGATCACCGGCCACGAAGACATCCTTCCGGTCCGAAAACAATTCGGTAAGATTTCCATGGAGGGTGGTGATGATTTCGAATTGAAGGGTATTATCAGCCATGGGGTTACCATCGCTATCAGGATAGACCATTTCAGGCGTAGGATACGTGATGGCGACCCGATGCCGCGGCACGATTTTTGGCATTGGTGTGGGTGTGGCGATAACGGACATTTCTATCCCCCCACGGTGATTACCGTGAAAATTCGTTTTATTACGTAGCGTAAGGCAAGTCCCGGTTAAAAAACTACTAGGAGCCAACCGCCGCGTAGCGGCGTAATGAATTTAGCCGTGGGTTTCAACCCAC
>CAUYUB010000139.1:0-4315 GCA_963575685.1 Gammaproteobacteria bacterium
GTAATGTCCGGGACCGGTGCGGTACCGGCAAGAGCGGCGAGCCAAGTGTGGATCAGGACCACCCCCGCCTCGATCATCTCAAGATTGGACGCATCCAGAGGGAGAGCTGCAGCCGCGCGCGCCCTGACGTACTGCTCCAGGGCTCGACCGAGGACGGCAACGCCGTCAATCTGGGCCATGCGCGCGCTACCTTGAAGGGTATGGAGGGCGCGGAGCAGAGAATCGGTGATGGTACAGCTTCCGGTATTACGGCAGGTGGCCAAAGCAGCCTCTACCGCGGTCAAGTGGCCTTGGGTCTCGGTGCTGAAAAGTTCCAGCAGCATTGGATCCATGGCCGGCAGACTCACATCAACCGGACGCTCCTCCTCCGACAGAAGGGCGAGATCGCTCGTGGGAGGCTCTGACGAGGGAAGTGCCGCGTCTGTGACAGATAGGCTTCCTTCCTCAGTGTCTGCTACGGCCTCGGTTGCGGTTGCTACCGGCTCCAGGTTCAGGTCCAAGTCCAAGTCCAGGTCTAGGTCCAGATCCATCGGCAGGGAAGGCGGGGATGATGGCCCCTCTTCCATAGGTTCGGCGCATTCCTCCGTAGTTGACGGTTTTTCGGCTATGGGCGGTCCTGCATGGGCGAGCCGCCACGCCTGCTCGGCGATTTCCTCCACCCCCTGGGCCGTGGTTCTACCGGTACGGAAATCTTCGATCAAGGCAGGCAGGACCAGACGGGCGTCTTCCACCACATGTAAAAGGAAAGGAGAAGCGGCAACCGTGCCGTCAATGATGCGATTGATCAAATTTTCCACGGCCCAAGCCAATTCACCCAGGCGTTTAGCACCTACCATCCGGCCGCTACCCTTGAGGGTATGGAAGGAACGGCGCACCGTACGCAAGGATTCTTCGTTTTCCCTACTCCCGAAACCCTCCGGGGTGGACAAGGCCGCTCGTAGTCGAGGGAGGTGGAGATCAAGGCTTGCCATCTCCTCGGCGGTTTCCTCCGAAAATACCTCCACCATTTCATCGTCTACTTCACTGTCTGCGTCCGATTCCTGCATAGCAGGGGTTGAATCCGAGGCGGAAGACGGAGAAGGGGAAGGTTCCTCGTTGAGCATGGTCGAGATCCCCCAGTCCTCGTTCTCCCACGGAGAAGAAGGCTCGGAATAAGGGGGAAGTGGCGCCAACTCAATCGCCTCCTCCTCTTCTTCTTCCACATCTTCCGTGGGAAAGGAGAGGGGATAAGAGGGTTCCAATTCGTTCAGTGACCACGCACTGGCTTCTTCGAATTGGGATGGTTGATCCTCACGGAGGGGGACGGGGGCGGTTTCCAACGGTGGCAGAGCAGCAAGCGCGGCCTCTCCCTGGGCCAGGAATGATTCGCCTGTCCGTTCACGCGTCTGTTCTTCCAGGTAGAACTCCAGGGCAGCAATGGCTTCCGCCAAATGCTCCAGCCTATCCATTTCCTCACTATCTAGGGAAGAATCAGACTGTGGGAGAGATTTCAGTACCTGGGCACAAGCGGCTGCCAGCCGACTGGGACGATCCAAGCCCAGAATGGTCAGACCTCCCGACACTTCCGCCAGTGCGGCATGGGCGATCTCTAAACCTTCCGGGGTAGGTTCCTGCGCGAAAGTAGCAATGACCTCCTTAGCTCGGGTCAGACTGGCGAGGGACTGTTGGACCACAGCCTGATGTAGATGCCGATCATCTATGGAAAAACTTGTGGGAGTACCCTCCGCAGCCGGAGAGCGGGTGGTACCGCCGAGGCCGGCCAGGATGGATTCTACTTGTACTAGGCGACCCGCCAGGTGTAAGAGGGTTTCATCGATCACTGATTGGGGCTGGGCGCCTTCCATTAGACGGGTCAGGGTCTCCGACACCACCAAGAGTTCGCTACGGGCTGTTTCCTGGTCGATCACCGCCAGGGTTCCCGCGATCTGGTGGAGCCGTTCGACGACCGGTTGCAGGCTCGCCAGGTTGTAGTCACGCCGTCGAACGAAGAGGTCCAGGGAGTCCATTACTCCGGTGAGGTCTTCATGCAGGGCGGCGGAGACAGTGGCCATGACGGCGCGGTTGGCTCCTCCTAGGCTGCTCCGGATCGCCGCGAGGTCCGCTTCATTCGGTAGGGCGTCGCTGAGGTGAAAGGATGCGCGTAGTTCCGTTACCAACGGTCCGTGGGAACGCGCGCCGGCGATGTAGTAAAGAACTTGTCGAATCAGTGGCGACGGTAGCGCCGCAATGAGTCCTGCTTCACCGCCGTCAATGAGGCGTTTGAGCAGGCGTTCCAACTTGCCGAGCAATGCCCGCGCCGGTGCTACCTCTAGGCCACCGTCTTGCGTGGCTTCGATCAATCCCGCTCCCACCCACCACAGCCGTGCGGCTTCGGGATGGATTGCCGTAGCGCGGAGTTGTTCCATGGCCTGGGCTAGCCGGCGCAGTGCTTCCCGATCTTCAGTGTTGCGGTACCACGCCACCAATCCGGATTGGAACAGGGAGCGTGCCCGTCGAGCGATGCCTTCCACCCCACCGAAAGCAAGGGCGGGGAGGGGTGACGCGGGAACGGCTGTAAGGTCGGGGAAGAATACGAGGTCTTCGGACAGCAGCGCCTCATGACGGGCGGCACGTAGTTCATTGAGGAGAGGCAGGAGGGCAATCGGGAGGTCGCGGGCACCACCTTGTAGGCGTTCCAGATAGTCCGGGAGCTGGAGGAGGACCCGCATCAGGGCCTCTGCCGTACTGGGTTCGGCACGGCCTTCGCTCAGGGCAGTGACGAGTTGCTCCATCTCTTCAGCAAGGAGAATGCCTCCCTGTACCTCGACCATGCGCAAGGTACCGGTCACCTCATGGAGATGACTACCGCAGGTCCGCAGGGAATGAACTGCTGTGGGATTTTCCGCGTAGGCTTCAAGCGCCGCCTGCGCCCGGTTGAGGGTCTGGTCGATTTCACCCTTGACCCAGCTCAGGGGGGTACGCTCTGTGGCCCCGGAACTTACGTTCATAGCGCTCCATTCCCCTCTGGAAAAGATACGTGCGGAAGATTGAATGCAAAATAAAGAGCAAACATCGTTGTGTTAGGATAGAAAGATTCCATTACGAATCTTCTCGGTATCGGATTCCCCAAATACGAAGCAGTTCTTGGCAACCACGTTGGTAATCTTTTAAAAAATCTACAAACCCGAACTGTGGCAATGTCCAAGACAACTTAGAATATTCGCAAGGTTTATACAGCAGAGGGACAAGGTTGTTTTCATAACGGTCTGCCTGAAGGGCGAAGAGCAACTCTCTTTTTACCCATTTGGATTCCACGGATGCTGGAGACAGTATAACTACGAAGGCTTCACATCTGGATAGGGCAGATCCAATTTCATCATGCCACTGGCGCGCTCCAACAATGCTTGTTCGGCTGTACCATACCGGGATATCGTGTTCAACCAAACAGTCACGGATTTTCGTGGCGAAAGCCCGATCCTTGTCCGAGTGCGAGAGGAACACTTCGGAAGGTCTCATGAATAGACACCCTCAATCGGCTTGCCGTAATACTTGTACAACGCTATCCGCCGCAACCCATGGTCCACCTCCGGGGGTGATTGTTTTCAGTTTTTGAAGTATCCACGGTAATTTTTCCGTTGGCCGTACCACCACGGGAATCAGACGACCAGATAAACGCGTAGAGCCGAGGGCAAATTCGATCTCATGTTTCACCCATTCAGAGGCTAAAGAATCAGGTGATATAAAAACCACCATTGCATCAGCATTTTCAAGAGCTTCAGCTATTTTTAATGCGAAGTTGTCGCCTGGATATAAGTCCGTTTCAGAGTCCCATACCATGAAGTCTGCGGACTGAAGGCGTTCCGCAACCGCTTTGGCCCATTCACGGTCTTTTTGACTATAACTGAGAAATACGTTCATATTACGTCGCCTCTTTCTTACGATCTCCCATCAATCGGGATAGTATCCAGGATCGAATACCTGTTCGATGGAATACGGGCAATCCACGGAAAACGTATTTTTCTCAAGACCGGTTTCACGGGCGGCGATCAAACGGGCGTCCAAATAGGAATCCGTGAGCATTTCATTCAAGTGGGACGTAAGGCTTAGACCCTCTATCGGTTTCTCACACGGTTACCATTTCCCACACATTTCTATACTCGTGCCGGTAATTTGAAACCAGCCACGGACCGTCGCAATTCATTGGAAAGGTCGGCCAGGTGGCCGATGGAAGCAGCGGTATCTTGAGTACCCGCAGAGGTCTGGGTCGTGATCTCCTGGATGACGTTCATAGTTTCGGAGATATGGACGGCGCTACGGACCTGACCCTGGGCGGACT
>CAUYUB010000140.1:0-4313 GCA_963575685.1 Gammaproteobacteria bacterium
CGTGCTCGGCCAAAGCGTTCATCGTCTTGGCGTCAATCTCCGAGGTTATAGGTTCTGGCGCTTTGATAGCCTCCGGCTTTGGCGCTTCGATCGGCTTTAGATTGGATCTTGATTTTAATTGAACGGCCATTGCTTACCCCTTCATGCAATCGATGAAACTTTGATAGTCGGCTATTTTCTTGCGCACATCGCTAAGCGCCTTGGCATAGGTCATGGTTTCTTTGTGGCCGTCTACGTCAATGAACTCGTCCGAGTGCAGTCCTAAGAATTTCTTGAATCCTTTGTCGTTTTCCGGCTCGCTTGCTTGGTACTTATTTAACTGAGATTCGGAATTTTCAGCCGGTGTCGCGTCGTTCGTGGCTTGCGTGCTTGATGATTGCTTGACTGGCTCATCAAACTGCGTCAACCGATGATCGCGCAAATCCTTCTCAGCCTTTTTGACTTCGGCCTTTAACTGGATCTTTTCTTCAAGATTGCCATTGCTGTTTTTCAGCTTGTTTTTGGCGCGGGTAATTTTTACCTTTAGCTGCCTTTCGGTTTGGGTATCTGATACTCCGGCAGATTGGCCACCTGTTCCTGCTGGCGCTTCATTTCCGCTTGGATTTGTTCCGGCGTCCAGCGGTACTGTGCTGGTTTGATTGGCGCTGGGCTGCTCATTGACTACCGTTTCTTCGGTGGCACTTTCTTGCGTGGCTGCGTTCTGGCTTTCGTCATTTAATGTTCCTCTATCGACGATATTATTAGGTTGATCAGCGCTTCCGGGTACTCCGTTAGCATTTCCTGTAGTTCCTCCATCAGTAAGTCCTGCATCTGGCCGTTTAGTAGTAACTCCATTTGCGCTACTTTCTCCAGCAACAGTCTGATTTCCTGCTGCTGCTGTTGGATTAGTTTCGCTGCCGCTTCCGCCGTTATCGTTGGCATTGCTTACCCCTTTGATTGGTGCTGCGTATTCATCCTCGATTTCGCCTTTTCCGTCGAACCAGATATTAGGCTCATCGGTTGCAATAACTGGCGTACCGTCGCTTGTCGTGTGAGTCGCTACAAAGCCTGATGCAGTTGCATCAGCTTCGCTTGAAACGCCGCTTTGCGCTGGTGGTACGCTTGGAGTTGCTTCATCTTCTTGTTGTGTCGCTTGGGTCGTAGTAGTCGGTTGATCTTGTCTAGCATTTAATAATTGTTTGCGTAAAGTTGACTGATTGGTTTCTGGTGTAGCGTTAAGCGAATTAACAGCATCCCACTCTGATTGGATTTCATCGCCCATCCCTGGCGATTCATTGTATGGAATTGATCCGTCGTAACGGTCTGCCGGCAAACTTGATTCACCCTGGATAGCCTGGCGCTCTGCTAGTGCTTCTGGGTCCATTGGCCTTACTTGCGATAACAAGCCGCCAAACTTAGCGCCCATGCTGTTATCAAGTTGTCCTGCTCTGTTTGGTACGACATTGAATCCAAGCGCCGACCTAAACTGATCGGCCTTGATTCGTTTTTGCTGCTCGATTTCAGCGCGCGCCTTGCGGTACTGCTTGACTTGATCCGGTGTAGCGTCCGGTTTCATTTCCATTGATAGCAACTCGTTTTGCTTTTGCTGCAATCCGGCCTGCTCTCTATCGTAAAACGCCCGGTTTGCTTCGGCTTGTCTCTGTACGGATTCAGTGTTGGGCTTTTCCCAGTAGCCTGGCTTCTCCCAAGCGTTGACCGTCCTTAGATCGCCATCGCCAATACCGGATTGGGCGAACTGTGCGTCGATAGTGGCTTGATAATTAATTGGCCTGCTGACTGATTGGCCTGCCGCCTGAATAGCCTCGTCTACGCTGCCAGCTTGCGCAATGTCGGTAACGTCCAGTGTGTCGTCTACTGGTGGCGCTTGGCGTGCCTTTGAAAGCATACCGCCACCAACGCCCATCGCGCCGCCACCCAATGCGCCCAGGCCCGCCGCGTCAAACGCTTGCTGCTTGGATTCTTCGCTGAATGGGTCATTGCCTTTGCCGTATTCCTCAATCAGCGTTTGACCGTATTCTGTGCCGCCCTCTGCTGGAGCTGCTGCTGCGCCGGCTAATAATCCCCGCGCCGCCTTACCTTTAAAGCCCGGTATAGCATCGCCCATTTTGAACAAGCCGGATTTGCCGGTAAGCACATCAAGACCAAACTTATCGCCCACAAATTCTAACGTACCCGCGCCCAGCGTAGCACCAAAGCCTTTAGCCAAGTCCTCGCCGGTTAGCGTGCGACCTTCTTTTTGGGCTTGCGATACCATGTCGCCGCCAATCTCGCCGCCTTCCATGCCGAACGCTGCCGCGCCCATTGCTGACGTTGCGCCTATTTTCGCTATCTTATCGGTTACGTTGGCTACTGCCGCCGCTTGAATGGCATCTGCTGTTAATGCTCTCGCACCTTCGGACGCCGCAATCTTGCCGACTTCCGCTGTCACCATCTTCTCGGCTAGTTCTTTGGCTATCGTGCCTGCGCCTGCTTTTGCAACCGCGCTACCAATGCCAGCAGTCGCCAACATCTGCAAGCCTTGACCACCTGCGTAACCGATACCGTATTGCAGCCAGTCGGCCAATGCGCCTAAATCGCCCTGCTTGGCCTTATCCCATGAATAGGTTAGCGAGTCAGAGTCCTTAGAGTCCTTCGCCATGTCGTCGGACGCCGCCTGGTAGCCTTTTAAGCCTGCGTTTTTAATCCCGGTAGCAATGCCACCATCGCCCACTAAATGCTCTGCTGTCGCGCCGCCTGCCGCCAACATGCCGTAACCTAGCTGCGGTATCTGCCGGAATGTGTCCTTTGCGCCGCGCACTATGTCGCCGTCTGCGTTCGGGTCATCAACACCAAGGTTTTTATAGATCGATCCAATAGGCGCGTTTGGTGCGTATCGCTGATGCAGCAACGGAATAAGCTCATCGTCTGGAACATCTTTGTATTGCGGCTTGATTGCGCGGATTTGTTCAAGAATGTCGGACATTGCGACGGCCTATCGGTTTGAATTAGATGATTGATTTTACCGCATAATTGAACAGCGTTTAATTAAATAACGATAGCGGCTTGTGCTATGCTTTTTTTGTGAACCAAACCAATGGGAATTGAAATGAAAACCTTACTGATAGCCGCGTTAGTGATTGCATCCATGCCGGCCCTGGCTTATGACTACGGCACACCCGAATGGCGTGCTAATCAAGAGGTGCAGGATAGGCTTGACCAGCAGGATAGACAGATAAAGCAGTTACAAAACGAACAGCGTTATGAGTCATCGCGCCAAAGCCGATATTCTGACGATTACTTAGCGCCGCAATCTACGCTATCTAATGCGCCCGGTGGCGTTGCGCCACTGGATGCACGATACCTGTACGGCAGATAGATTACCTTGCGCCTTTTGTAAGCGCTGATATTTGCGCCTGTTTTTGTGCAGGCGTTAAAGTTTTATCGCGCTGAATACGCTGAATAGAACTCGCCAAGTTACCATCGTTCTCGCTGGCGGCTTTAGATTGGTTTCTGCGGTCAGCATTAGCCTTGTATTTCGCTTGCTGATCAGCTACCAATTCCTCTCTGGTTTTTAATTCAGCTCCAATCGGCCCTAGTCTTTTATCTTGCGATGTAGAAGGATCTTCTTTTTTCTTGGCCGCGCCAGTCAGCAAATCAGCAATAGCTTGATCCTGCTTGGCTGTCGCCTCTTTGCCTGCATTGACTGCTTTAACATCTTCTGGCGACAGGTAGCGCTGCAATAATGCGTCTTTAGACTGCCTGGCTGTTTGAATGCGCTCTTGCGCGGCTTGCGCATGAGCATCATCCATGCTGCCCAGTTTAAGCAGTTCTGCGTCGTATTTAATATCGCTTTCGAGAGACTTCATTTGCTCCCTAACTGCTGCCGGTAATTTGCTTTCAGCTTTTTTAGCATCAATTTCAAGCTGCGCCGCCTGGTGCGACAATGCCCGACCAGCGTAATCGGTGTGGTCTGTGGCTCTGTCGATGGCCGATGCTTTTTGAACGGATTGATTTAGCTCGGTAGTAAATCGACTGTCGCCGTATTCATCCTTGGCCCTTAGCTTGGCAATGTCTGCCTCTGTCATTTTGCTAACATTGTCGGGATTGGTCGCAATATCAATATCTTGCTGCGCCCTGGTTTTCTCGTTATCAAGCCCGCGCTTTTCAGCATCAATCTTATACTGGTTCTCGATGCCCATATCCTGGCGGCGACTCTCGCTAATGCGCTGTTCGCGTGCAATCTCGGCCTGATTCTTCATGTTCAACAATTCTTGCTCGTTGTACATTTTAATCCGGTCGTCTGCTACCTGAGTAACGCCCTGTCCAAATCCTAC
>CAUYUB010000141.1:0-4303 GCA_963575685.1 Gammaproteobacteria bacterium
TTTCAGCCTTCGGAGCGTGCATTGGTAAGTCCGATCTGCCCGCACTTTCTGGTCAAGGTGGTAATCAACCCCGTCCGACAACGTCCTTCCAGACTGCGACACCACGAGTCCCGAAATGAGCGGAGAGTAAGGCAGGAACACGTCGAGCATGATGACCTCTTCGCTGTTCTCGTCGAACTCAAGCGGGGTCACGGTGAAGTCATGCTGGTAGTAATCCCGTCCCATCCAGCGGTCAATGAACCTTGAAGCGTGCTCAATGGCGATCTGGATTTCGTTGTAGAGGACGCTGCCTTCCAGGGCTTCCCGCGTGGGCTTCCGCAACTCGATCAGAACCTCTTCCACCGTGGCGTAAGGGTTCTCAGGAATGTAAACTTGGGCACCAGCGGCTGTTTCTTGGTAGCGTCCCATAAGAGAAAAAGAGTCGGCACGCGAACGCACCGACTCTGGAGGATTTTCGATTGCGTCCGCTTACGGCTTGTGCCGAAGCACGACTGAGATTCCGTTCAGGCCGTTGCTGCCGGTGTTCTGGAGCGCCACCCAGAGCCCTTGGTAAGCGAAAGCCCGCCAATCGCAGTTCGTCTGCACGCACTGGTTGGTCTCCCACGAGAATGGGCCAGCAGCATAATTGCTGGACATGACCGACAAGATCAACTTGTTGGTTGCAGCCAACAGTTGTGGTCTTCCAAGCCGTTCAATCGGGATGTCGCTTGCAGTGACAGGCACGATGTAGAGCGCGAGATCGTTGGTCGCACCATCGCTCCCCATGTTGTTCGTCGGGGTGGCCGTCATGGTGATGGAGAACGGGTTCTTCCAAGTGTCGATGGGCACATAGACGAACGTCATGTTGCTCATCTTCCCCATGAGGTTGTTGGACGGGAACTGAACGCTGTAAACGTTCATCGACGTCGGGTAAACGTCTGCCTTCGCCACCGGGGGCAAAGCGAACGTGATGAGTCCGCAAAAGCACAGGAGTGCTTTCACGGAATTGCTGAACTGAGTCTTGAGGCGGTCTTTCATGCTGGTGGTATCCTTTCTTGGAGATGGTTTCGTTGGTGGACGGCTGGAGGCTTACTTAGCTGGCCCCTTCGGTTTCAACGGGGCGGCAGGTGCTTCAACCGGGGGTTCTTCAGGCTTGTCCTCTTTCTTGCCGACGACTTCCCAATGGGCATCGTTGGCCTTGAGGATTTCGCCCGTCGAGGCAGGCACGGTGATCTCATCGCCTGTCTTGATGAACTTGCCGGGGAACATGCGGGCTGGGTCTTGGAAACCGACCACGACGGACGGTTCACCCAGCCATTTCAGTTTCATTTTGCCTTCAGCCATAACTGCGGATTTTGGTTTGTTGGTGGTTAGGATGGTGGGCCGTTAGTCTCCCCCGGCCCACCCATACAATGGATTAAATCCAGTTGATACCGGCAATGACAGACG
Organism: Gammaproteobacteria bacterium; assembly: GCA_963575685.1. Taxonomy (GTDB): domain Bacteria; phylum Pseudomonadota; class Gammaproteobacteria; order CAIRSR01; family CAIRSR01; genus CAUYTW01. The sequence continues at coordinate 1,429 of CAUYUB010000141.1, forward strand.
GGATCGTGGCGCTCGGGGTCTCGATCGGCACGAAGGCTCGGCGGAACGAGGCGATGATCCGGTTGGTCTGCGTCCAGGGCTGGCGGAAGATTTCGGTGGTGAAGTTCCGGCGGCGGCCCATGAGGAACCGTTCGGGCCGGACTAGCAAGCAAGAACCGAAGGTGTTCGGACCTGCCTGGGTGTTAACACCAGTGGCGGCAACGTCTTCGCGCATCCACTGCGAGGGGATGACCGGGATGCCGTCGAATTCGTTCAGCTTGCCAGTGATGATCGTGGCGCGAGACTCGCCGTAGGCATAAGCAGTCTGGACCTGCGGGATGCTCTTCATCCGGCGCATGGCCTTCGGGCCAACAATCCAAACCAGGGCTTCAGGCTTCATGCCGTAGATACCCATGGTCTGCTGCATCAGCGCAAACATGTCGAAGTTGGCAGCGGCACCACTGTTGTTGACCTTCAGGCCAGCAACGGTCAGGGCATAGCGGCGGAGTCCGTTGAACAGCTTCTCGGCAGGCTGCGAACCGGCAGTCGTGACGGCCGTGTCCACCACGTCGTAGTCTTGGTGCGTGCCAGCAGCGCCAGCGCCGCAAGCATGACCGGATATGAGCGCCCGCTCCAGGCCGTGCGCGGCACCTTGGCTCAACGCCTCTTGGACGAACGGCAGCATCGGGATGATGCTCGCCTCGTCGGCTTCATAGCTATACTGGGTCTCACCGATGAGCTTGACCGCCGCGAGCGTCGGCTGGCTTGAGCCAGGGTCGCTCTTGTCATACTCGGTGTTCTGCAACGCACCGACCCGGAATTCAGGCAGGGCGAGGCGGACAGGGATCAAGTAATTCTCGACCGGCTGATCGATCTCGCGGGCAGAGAACAAAGTGGCAACAGCAGACTCCAGATAGAGCCGCCGCTGGAGGATGCTCGAAAGCTCCACCGCCACATATTCCAGGCCGTGACCGGCAGTCACCGTGTCGAGGGCTTTCATGCCGTATTCGACACCAGCCGCCCAGCTTCTGGCCGACTTCGCGAACGAAGCGGGCGACTCCAGCATCTTCTGGCCGCGCTCTTCAGCGGACCGGATGGTGGCGTCGTCGATGCCTTCGTTCATCCGGCCAAAGTCGGCAGTCTTCATCACGTTGAGAAGCTGCTTCATGTGGACGGGCAGGTTGTTCCGATCGCCGTGGAGGGAAAGCGGGAACTCAATGTTGCCGCGCGTGATCTCGCCAGCGCTGGAGCTGCCGTCGCGCATGGACATGTTAACCGTCTCCCGGCTCTGGGTGACACCGAACTTGCTGGGCACTTTGACGCCAAGCAGAACCTCCTTCATCGACTTCGTGGCGATGTCGCTGATCTCGGTCTGGGTCTTGGCCTTCCCGGCATACTCGCCGAGGGTCTTGGTGACAATGGCCTCGATGTCGGACGGCTTGATGGCGTTCTGGATCGCTTCGGGGATTCCACTGTCGGCCAGCGCGGACTTCATCTGGGCGGAGATGATGTTCTTCAGGTCGGCTTCGTCGAGGACGTTGGAGTCATCGGAATCGGCTTCAGCCTGCTTCGCGTCCCAATCAGCCTTCAAGCTCTTCAGCTTGGTGGCGTCGGCGTTCCGTCCTTTGGCGAGCTCGACCTCGTATAGGCTCTTGGCCTGTTCGGCCAGTTGGCGTTTGTTCATGCGTGATTACCTTTCTCAGAGTGCCAGCATTTGCTGGCGGGTTTCGTGCTATGCGATCACGTCTCCCGTGCTCTCAGAGTGTTGGGTAGTCCCGCATGGTTTCCCCGGCTCCGTAGCCGCTTCGACGTTTGTAAACAGTGGCCGTGCTCCCTGCACTCAGGAGTCAGCCTTTGGCCTGCCGCCTTCAGGCGGTCAGGAAATTGAAAGATCAAACCAGCTTCGAATAACCGACAGGGGGGGCAGAAGGCTTGCACGCGTCTTCTTCGCTGCACATCCGGCTCTTGTGGCACATGGCCAATTCGTCGTGGTGTGCCGCCATCCGTTCGTGGATGTAGGCGCGTTGGCCGTCGCCTTGGGCCTTCGCCTCCCCGTAAGCCTTCCAATGCTCGCCGCGTGCGTTGATGTGCGCCTCGGCGGCGAAAGCATGGTTGGCGGTGTTATTGATGTCGAACGCCTTCTTGCCGCGCTTTGGCGGCTTGGCGTCGTCCTTTTCTTCATCGTCCGCTTCGGCTTCAGAGTCTTCAGCATCCTCGGAGTCGTCGCTATCTTCGGCGGACTCGTCATTGGCGTCACCCTGGCCCGGCTTGACTGGCGGTTTGGAACCGGGCTTCCCAGGCTTGGGCGATGGCTTGGCTCCCTCATCGTCTTCTTCGGTCTCGCCGCCTTCTTCAGCAGCTTCTTCGTCCTCGGGGGGCTTCGGATTGGCGTCCGGTGCTTCTGTTTCGGGGAAGAACGCTTTGGAGGTTTGGCTGTGCGCTTCAGACGATAAGTTCCAGGCTTGCTTGCTCATTTGGCCTATCCGTTCGATGTCAGTTTTCGTTGCACGATTGCTGCGATAACACGTTTCGTGGAATTCTGTCAACAACTATTTTGACCCGCTGTTCCAACGGAGAATGAAAAACCGTGTTTCGAATCCTTCCCAAATACCAGCCGACTTGCTCTTTATCGGCTGTTCAGCAACTAGCATGCTTCCCTTCTGTGTGACCTTGCCGAAGTGTGCTTGAATCTCTGTAATGTAGCTAGCCGCTGGCCTGTTCTGTTGGTGCCCTTTGCTAGTGTCTTTCGGGTTTCCTTTTCTGTCTCCCTCGTAAATCAGGAAATATGCCTTGCCTTCCGGCTTGATGGCATCTGCTGCCTGCGCGATCACCTTGTCTCGGTTCTGCGGCTCTTTGATCACGTTCAGAACGTTGTTCACCGTAGCAGTGTCACTCT
>CAUYUB010000142.1:0-4282 GCA_963575685.1 Gammaproteobacteria bacterium
CATTACGCCGCTACGCGGCGGTTGGCTCCTGGTAGTTTTTTAACCGGGACTTGCCATACGCCAGTCACTCATTCTGAATTATATCGACTCCCAGCCGATAGCCGTGCAGTTTCCCGCTTGAGATAAATGAGCAGGAGCGAGATCGCCGCCGGAGTTACCCCAGGAATGCGCGCAGCTTGACCCACCGTAAAGGGACGGTGCGCGATGAGCTTTTGGCGAACCTCATGAGAAAGTCCTCGCACTTGACCATAATCCAGATCCGTAGGGATGGATAATTCGCTGTGACGGCGGTGGCGTTCAATCTCCGCAGTCTGGCGCGCTAGGTACCCAGAGTATTTGGCTTGAATCTCCACTTGTTCGGCGGCCACCGGGTCTTCCAGGCCGGGTCCCATCCCAGGAAGAGACATTAGGTCGCGGTAGCTAATCTCGGGACGACGCAAAAGATCCATGAGACTCGCTTCTCGGGTGAGCGGTTGACCAATGGTCATAGCTGCGGACGCCAAGTCCTCTGGACGAATCCGGGCGGACGTGAGCCGTGCCTGTTCGCGGGCGATGGCCTCCTGCTTGTCTTCAAAGGCTCGCCAACGTCGATCATCGATCAGCCCTAATTCCCGGCCACGCGGGGTAAGTCGCAAGTCGGCATTGTCCTCCCGCAGACTTAAACGGTATTCCGCACGGCTGGTGAACATCCGGTAGGGTTCATTGGTGCCCTGCGTGATGAGGTCGTCGATCATCACCCCGAGATAGGCCTCCTCTCGGCACGGCGTCCAGGGTGGGAGGTCGCGGGCCGCACGGGCGGCATTGAGGCCGGCGATCAATCCTTGGGCCGCCGCTTCTTCGTAACCGGTGGTACCGTTGATCTGACCAGCAAGAAAGAGCCCGCCGACCGTTCGGGTCTCTAAAGAGGGTTGGAGATCACGCGGGTCGAAGTAGTCGTATTCAATGGCATAGCCGGGACGGGTCAGATGCGCCTGTTCCAAACCACGCAGGGAGCGCACCATCTCCCACTGGACATCAAAAGGCAGCGAGGTCGAGATCCCATTGGGATAGACCTCGTGGGTGGAAAGTCCCTCGGGCTCTAGGAAGATCTGGTGGTGATCCCGGTCGGCGAAACGTACCACCTTATCTTCCACGGAAGGGCAATAGCGCGGTCCTACCCCCTCGATTACCCCCGCATAGAGCGGCGAACGGTCCAGTGCGGCGCGAATCAGCGCGTGGGTGCGCGGGTTGGTATGCGTGATGTGGCAGCAGACCTGGGCCGGATGGTCGGCACGGTGACCCAGGAAGGAAAACACCGGCCGAGGCTCATCACCGGGTTGTTCGGTCAGGACGGTATAGTCGATGGTACGCCCATCGATCCGGGGGGGCGTGCCGGTCTTGAGACGTCCCACCCGTAGCGGTAATTCTCGGAGTCGTTGCGCCAGTGCCAACGCCGGTGGGTCGCCGGCGCGTCCGCCCGGATAATGGCTCATGCCTACATGGATACGCCCAGCCAGGAAGGTCCCGACGGTAAGGACCACCGCACGCGCTGCAAAGCGTAACCCCGCTTGGGTGACCACCCCGCTGACCCGCTCCCCTTCCAGGATCAGGTCATCCACCGCCTGCTGGAACAGTAGCAAATTCTCTTGACGTTCCAAGGCCATGCGTACCGCCTGCCGATAGAGTTGGCGGTCTGCCTGACAACGGGTGGCACGTACCGCGGGTCCACGACTCGCATTCAAGGTGCGGAACTGGATACCGGCGCGGTCGGCAGCAATCGCCATCCATCCCCCCAGTGCGTCGATCTCCCTCACCAAATGGCCCTTACCGATACCGCCAATAGCAGGGTTGCAGGACATCTGGCCGAGGGTCTCGATGTTGTGGGTAATCAGCAGCGTTTTTGCCCCCACCCGTGCTGCCGCCAAGGCCGCCTCGCAGCCAGCGTGACCGCCTCCTACCACAATGACGTCGAATCGACCTTGAACATGCACCTCGGGGTCTCCAGGAATATGCAAAAAAGCGGAAATCGGACACTCACTCCTCAAACAAATCAGCGTGTGAACCGGTTCGTACAAAGTTGATCAAGTTATCTTCGATCTGGTAAATCAGCAAGAAATCGCCACCAATAGGCATTCTCGATGATCTGCCCAATCGCCCTTGAGTGGGTGGTCGAGCCATTCCGGTCCGAGAGGTTCTTCGTTGGAAATCAGCAGCAGCATCACTTCCTTTAATCGTCGCATGTCGTAGCGGCCGGAGTGTAACAGACGCTGCCAATCTTTGCGGAAGGTTTTAGAATAATCGGAAGCGCGTGGCAAGGTTGTCCGTTTATCGCGTGCCGTTTTCTTCGAGGTCATTGAATAGGGCGTCGGCAGTGTCAAAACGAGGGCAGCGAGCTTTCATGATTTCCCGCGATTCTTCCATTGCGCTACGCGTTATGGCATTTGGTGTTTTAAGTTCCTGGGAAAAATTCTGATCGGTGACTACACGTTTGAGGAATAAACGTACTGCGTCGGCAACAGAAAGTCCCATGGCTGCCAAAGTATGTGCCGCTTGCGTCTTTACTTCCGTGTCCACCCGGATATGAAGTATTGAGGTTGGTGATGGCATTTAATTTGAGTCTCTTTTAATTTAGCCGGAAGAAAGGTACTCGTATCCCGATCCTAAGGGATGGATTTCAAGCCTCATCCATACGGCGGAGGATCTCACGGTAGCGCCGAGCAGCTCCCCACAGATCCCTGCTTAACCACAGACAAGAGAAAGCCAGAGAACAAAGGGAAAGGGAGACGACCCACGATTGTGGATTGGGCCACAGTACCGCCCCCACGGTCAGGACCAGCGCCACCACGTGGATCAATAATTGGCGACGCGCCTGGCGGTCTGGTATCACTTCCCGCATGTGGGGCACCCGGACCTGCGTAGGACCAGCCCCCTGCGCCAATAGCCGCGCCTGGAGATGGAACCACACCAGGAAAGGTAAGATCTTGTAGAGCATCCCCGTCATGACCCCCAGGGTGAAACCTTGCAGGTACAGCACCCCCAACAGCAAGGACCAAACCCGATGGTAATGCAACGCCGGCCACGCCTGTCCGGCTGCCCACAGGACCAGGGTTGCCAGCAGCATTCCCATGGCGATACGCCAATGCCACAGGGTGGCATCACTCACCCTCCGCCGCCGCCGGGCTTGGAGCACGAGGGTAGTCACCGCAAAGGTGGCAAGTCCTGCCCATAACAGCGCGATACCCATCACGCCCAACCATTGCGCCGCCGGACCTGCCGCCAGATAAGGTATTGAGGCCATGGCCAGCCCCAGGAATAGGAGTGGTGCCAACGCACGCCGCAAGAACTGTGGATAGGGTAAAGTCATCTGAAACATGGGGACCACCTGATAGGCCACCCCTACCACCAAGAGTCCTATCCAGCCCACGCCCCCCCAGATCAGATGAAGGTCGGTAAGGTCGCGTCGTAGACCCAAGGTCGGATAGGCGTGTCCTGCGCCCAACCACAGGCCCAGACCTGCGGTGAGCGCCAGTGAAATCAACGCCAATCTCATGGCCTGCACCGTATCCGGCGCCCCTGGGGCACGAATGAGGCTCCACCCCGCAGCAATCAGAAACAAGGCAATTGCCCCCGCCAGCAACCCTAGACCGAGGGGGAGCACCGAGTGCACCCCGGCCAATCCCGCCGCCAGTAGAATCACTCCTCCCGTCAACAGGGCATGAAGCGTGGCACTCACTCGCAACGGTTGTACCACGGGTGTACCGGCCACCACCGGCAGCATCTGCATCATCGCCCCCATCATGACCATGGCCAGACATCCCAGCGTAAACAAATGAGTGACCGCCAACAGGGAGGATGTCCAGCGATGGTCGAGGGCACCCGTAGCGGCAGCGGCCAAGACCGCGATGACACCAAACAGTGGCGCAGTGAGAAAAAAACGTAGTGGGACCTGAAGCGGCGGTGCCTGCTCTAGGGCGAGACCGGTATAAGCCATCGTCTTACCTATCGTTTATTGGGTCGAATGCGTTTGAATTAAAATCAGCGAATATTGGAAATATGGGTGAAACTGTGTTACTCCAATAGGATATTGTTGCGCCATCCTTGACATTGTTTAGCTTTTCGTTTTGTCGTCGGTCACTTATCATGCCGTTCTAATTTCATTTAGCAGATCGGGATGACGATCAAGCAACTTGAGCAGTTTTATCAGTGCTAATGGTGGTTTAGCCTTACCATTCTCGTAACGCGAAAAAGAATTAATTCCGCCCCCAAAAATTTCAGTAGCTTCTTTCTGGTCAAGACGCAGCTT
>CAUYUB010000143.1:0-4252 GCA_963575685.1 Gammaproteobacteria bacterium
TGGTCGTACGTTTTACCCTGGGTGCCGTGACCGAGAAGAGTATTACCACACCGAATGAATTCGTCAGCCATATGATCGAACATTTGGCATGGCGACTTGGCTGCTCCGTCACGGTGTGCTGGAATAATTCCGATTGGGTAGCTCTAGGGCGAGCGGTAGGAAATGCCCTTGCCGACTTTCCGCGGAGAACCGATTCTGCGGCGGTCATCGGTATGATTGATGACGGCAGCGCCGAGATTCGGATCACGGCTGCCGAGAAAAGCACAGTATCCCTCAAAGGTACGGCGCGGATCGACCTTGATTGGTTCCTAGCGAGCCGTTGCGAGCAACTGTCTTCGGGCAAGCCGCTGGTCGCGTTGTTGGAAGGGATTGCCGCGGCGTTTCCCCTGTGCATTGAAATTACTGTTTGCAGCTTCGAGGACCCTCATCACACCTGGGAAGGCATCTTCCGCTCGGTTGGTATCGCGCTTAAGCGCCTACTCCTGACGGATCTACCAGAAGTGGAAGCCGGCAGTATTGGCGAAATACCGCAAGATGCCGGTTCGGGAGAGAACCACTGGACACTGCTGCATGAATCGCCAATGGCGGTTGAGTTGTTACGAAAGACCGCTGAAAGCGAGGTGCGGGTAGTGTTGGATTTCTCCCGTTGCGGTCCGCCCCTCTGCCGTTTTGAGGTTGCGGATTCGATCCAGGTGGACGGGCTGAACGAATTGCTGGGAGAACTTACACATAGCGCCCATTGCCAACTAGAGATTGAATTCAAAGCGACTCGAATCAACTCCAGCCATGTGGTCATGGAGGATACCGGAATGGTTATTGGACGGGCGCTGAAGACGATTCTGGTCCAGCGGATGTGGCGTTCCGGCATCAACGGTGCCGGCAGCAGCATAGCTACCCCGGACGATTTCGACCAATCTCCGGTTGGGGTTGGTCTGAGCATTGAGGGTAGAAAATTCTGGACGTTTGTTCCCTTTTATGCGAGTCATGACGAATTTCGTCGCCAGTTTCTCATCGGTCACACCATCGGCCGTGGCCTATTCTCCGAGGACCTCGATGATTTTATTGATGGCTTCGCGGGCGGAGTCAGCGGCAGCATTGTGGTACATGTGCGCCGTCCCGTTTCTCCTCAAGAAGGTTGGCCGCTGATCTTTCGTGGTCTCGGTAAGGCCATTGCTGATGCCCTGGCACCAAATCCAGCGCGAAAGGGCGTTCCTCCTGGGGTAAAGGCTACGCTGGCCTAGCTGAATGCCTTCTCTTTTTTAATGTTCAATTAACTTTTCTGATGGGAAGTGAGCCTTGATCCAAGTCAACGCCAACCTTACCACGATTAGCGCATATACCACGCCTTGGGCTGGTCTTGAGCGCAGTAACTATTTGCGGTTGGACCTAAACGAGAACACCCAGGCACTGCCTGACCATGCGATTGAACGAATGGTGAGGTTTATTCGCCAAGTAGGTGTGCAATGCTATCCTGACTATGCCGAATTTGTTGCCAAGCTATCTTCCTACTGTGGTGTCCCGGCAGATCTGGTATTGGTGACGAATGGCTCCGACCAGGGGATTGATGTCATCCTCCGTGCCTTTCTCGCTCCGGGCGATGAGATGGTGGTTGCCCGTCCGGAATTTGCGATGTTCGGCAACATCGCCCACTTGCTGGATGCCAAGATCGCCGGGGTACCTTACGAGGACGAGTTCCGGTTTCCGTACGAGACCTTTCACGGCGCGGTTTCACCGGCAACCCGCCTCATCGTCATCATCAATCCGAACAATCCCACGGGTACTCCAGTATCCTTGGAGTATATCGAAGGGCTGCTCCAGCAATTCCCGGAGGTGCCGATTTTGGTTGATGAGGCCTATTACGAGTATACGGAAAGCACCGCGCTGGATTTTCTTCGACGCTACGATAACTTGATCCTCTTGCGTACTTTCTCCAAGGCATTTGCCATGGCAGGGTTGCGGCTCGGCTATATCATCGCTCGATCGGAGTTGATAGCCCACTTCGAGAAGATTCGGGGACCATTTGCCGTCAACAGCGTTGCTATGGAGGCCGCTGCTGCCCAATTGGAACATTCGGAACAGATGCGGGCGCAGGTGGATGAGGTGATGAAACTCTCCAAACCATTTACCAGAAAATTCCTTGCGGCGAATGGCATCAAGTTCATTGAGGGAGCGGCAAATTTCTTCTTGGTCGCCATGCCGGATCTGGACGCAATGGTCGCATATCTTAAATCCCAAGGGATTCTGGTGCGTCCATTGCGCGGTCCGAGATTGGATGGTTTGGTGCGTATGAGCTTTGGGACACTGGCGGAGATGCACAGGGTCGAAAAGGTTATTACTGCTTTTCTTCAGGGGAAAAATGGGATATGATGATTATTGAATCAGTGGTTGTGCCGCTTTATGCCGATACACCCAGTGTAACCATCTAAAGATTGAGATAATGTCCGATGAAGATAAATAGATTTACTCTCGCGCAGATGAGCGACAAAGAGGTCGCAGCACTGCTACGTCGTTCTGAGACGGATATCCTGGCTTTTCAGGGGACGGTTCAGCCGATTATCGAAGATGTCCGGGTTCGGGGTGATCAGGCATTAATTGACTACGCCGCTCGTTTTGATGGGGCGAAACTTAGTGACGATGCCATCAAGGCAACGGAAAAAGAGTTTGTGGCGGCGGAGAATGCACTTACCGATGAACTCAAACAGGTGATTGTACGCTCGGCCAATAACATTCGGAAGTTTCATGAGGCACAGATGCCGCAGGAGATGTGGTTTCACGAGATCGAGCCGGGAATGTTGGCGGGAGAAAAGAGTACCCCGATTCCCTCCGTAGGCCTTTATGTCCCGCGCGGCAAGGGATCGTTTCCTTCCGTGATGTTGATGCTTTGCATCCCGGCTGTCGTGGCGAAGGTTCCAAATATTCAGGTATGCACTCCCCCGACCTCTTCGGGTAGTGCTGATGATGCCTCGTTGTTTGCAGCAAAAGTATGCGGCGTTGACAACGTTTATAAGATGGGCGGTGCTCAGGCGATTGCTGCTTTTGCTTATGGCACGCAGACTGTTCCTGCCGTTCGAAAGATTCTCGGCCCAGGCAATTCTTATGTCTCAGCCGCGAAGCGGATCCTCTTTGGGCAGGTGGATGTCGGTACGCCGGCTGGACCCAGTGAATCGATCATTCTTTGCGACCATACTACCGATCCGCGGCTGGCGGCCATTGATCTGCTGATCGAAGCGGAGCACGGGCCGGATTCCTGTGCCTTGCTGGTGACCAGTTCGATAGAGGTTGCCGATGAGGTGGAAAAGCGCCTGCCAGAATTGATAAAAGCCCTGCCGCCGGAGCGCCAAAATTTCTGCCAAAAGGTACTGTCCGGCTATGGTGGAATCGTTATTGCGTCGGATGACGAGGCTGCGATTAAATTCGTGAACGACTTCGCCCCCGAGCATCTCGAAGTGCTGGTGGAAGAACCCTTTGCGGCCTTGCAGAAAATTGTGAATGCCGGCGAAATCCTCCTTGGGAAATATTCGCCAATCACGATTGGAAATTTCTCACTTGGGGTCAACGCCATCCTTCCCACCGGCGGGTTTGCGAAGACATTCTCCTGCGTGACGGTACACGATTTCCTCAAGCGTTCCTCGATTGGCTACCTGACCAAGGAGGGGTACGGACGCATCGCCGAGACGGCGCGACGCTTTGCCGAATATGAGGGATTCGCTGCGCATGCCGCGGCAATTGCGAACAGAAATTTCTGAGGTTTATGATTCTGTCCCCTTTTCCCTTTCCTCGTCGCCAACGGGGCAAGGGAGAAGGTCCAGCCCCAAGTGCGCTACACCGAATCGGTGCACCTGCACTAAGGTCGCGAGTAATACTTCCGCTCCGGCATAGGCTCGATTGATGTTGTCGGCGATTTCCTTCTCATTCACCAGATATTCGTGGCTAAAGGAATTACGCAACTGGCGTAATGTCACCCACTCCTCCAGCGAGCTGATCACCCCGAATTTTTCCATGCGAGTTAGGGTATCAAACACCGATACGTCCTGATCCACACCCTCTAATGCTGCCCTCGCCAGGGAGCGGAACAGTTTGGTGGTCAGAAAATCCTGAAGTTTGGCGAATCGGCTGAGAAATAGATCGATTCGGTCTATGTCGTACGTAGCGATGTTCGTTACCGCCTTTGCCGTTAAGGGCAGCAGTCCGGTCAGATCCCGCTTGGAGCGGACGAAATGGCTGGTCAAGCGACAGGCTACCGCCAAGTTTT
>CAUYUB010000144.1:0-31879 GCA_963575685.1 Gammaproteobacteria bacterium
GTACCCAGTTATCGATTTTAGAAGGGACGAAAGGAACGGGAGAGACCACCGTAGCAGCAAAACCCACCCTGGACACGCCCCAACTTACCGCTGGGACGATCCTTGCTGATATCCGTACCCAACTATCGCTTCTGGAAAAGACGGGAGGAACGGGAAGAGCTACCGCAGCGGTAAAACCCACCCCGGACACGCCCCAACTTACCGTTGGAACGGTCCTTGCCGATCCCGTATCGGTTCAAGAAAATGCTGGAGGAAGGAGAGGAACCACCGTAACAGAAAAATCTACATCAGGGACACCCTCCCCTACTGTCGGGACAATCCTTGCTAATATTCGCACCCAACTATCACTCCTTGAAGATGCGGGAGGCATGGGAGGAATCACCGTAGCCGCCTCCGGGACGCCTATCCCTGTTGAAACGATCCTTACTGATGTTCGCGCCCAATTATCACTACTGGAAAATGCGGGAGGGCCGACCGATGAGATAAAAGCCACCTCAGGGACGATCTCTACCCTTGTGACGCCTCCTCCTCCCAACCGGGGCGCGACCCCTTCTGATATTCCCGCTGACATTCCCTCCACACTATCGATAACTCCTCAAGACTCATCGACTGGGGATACGGGGCTTGCAAAGCTAATCCTGTCGCGCTTGTCGGCAGTATCGCCCGCCACTGCATCAACGAGAGCCAGTGGGGAGGTAACTAGCTTTGGGACAGCCTCCTCTAATGCTGTTGATACTGCTCCCTCGATACCAATCGCCCTGTCAGGTTTTTTGTCCAGCGCCCTATCGGCGCAACGCTTATCCAACGGGATCGGTACTGGTCAGACCATTACCCGATTGGGCCAATCTTCCTCTAGCACCCTGACTGGAACGAGCGGAAACGCGGCGATCACTTTGTCTTCCGTAGATCAGTCGCCCCTTATCAACGGATCTATTGATACCCCTGGAGGGGTGGCAAGCATAACAGAGGGAAACGCTTTATCTATAGAGAATGATTTTAATGATGTTTTGACTGCCACCAAAGATTCAGCGTCGCAATCGATAGTAGATGCCCCCAATGCCGGCGATTCGTCAATGCTATCATCGTCCGTAGCCCCGCCGCCCCTTCTTGGAAAAGAAGTCGGGCAATCGCCGGAGGTCCCCTTGGCCTTAGATACCCCACACTGGGAGACGGACCTGGGGCAGCGGGTAAACTGGGCGGTGCAGCACCAACTCCAGCGAGCTGAACTGCAAATAACGCCGGAGCATTTAGGTCCCCTCAATCTCCAGATCGAAATCAAAGATGGTCAAACGTTGGTGAGCTTCAGCACACCACATGCGTCAGTTCGGCAGACCATCGAAAACTCCTTACCACAGTTAAGGGAGATGTTGGAAACACAAGGTCTCCAGCTCGCCGGTGCCGGAGTACATCAGCAGGGATCCGGAAATACCTCAAAAGGATGGTGGCAACAGCAGGAATTATCGCGAAACGAAGGGCGTCGTGGTAAAGAAGCGGTCAATGCGCCAGTCCTACGTCCGGTTTCATCGCGTGGCTTGGTGGACTATTTCGCATAACCGGCGGAGGTTCGCCACTAGAAAGCTTCAGATGGCAGGGGATCTAAATGGCCATCAAGATCGATATAATGTAACGGTTTCCGCATAACCAGGACCAACCATGCAAGAGCGAGTACGGATTGGTATTGTGACGGTGTCCGACCGTGCCAGTCGTGGTGAATACCAGGACCTCGGCGGCCCTGCCATCCAAGAAGAACTCTCGCGCATCCTCACTACCATCTGGGAGGTCGTGCCCCAGGTCATCCCCGACGAACGCGACCAAGTGGAAGCGACCTTGCGTGCGTTGTGCGATGTTGAGGATTGTTGTCTGGTGGTCACAACAGGCGGCACTGGCCCTGCCTTACGTGACATCACGCCGGAAGCAACAACGGCGGTGTGTGAGAAAATATTGGATGGATTTGGAGAACAGATGCGTGTGGTATCCCTACGCCATGTCCCCACCGCCATCTTGTCGCGCCAGACGGCAGGAATACGGGGCCGTTCCCTCATCATCAACCTCCCAGGTAAACCCTCCGCCATCGCCGAGTGTTTGCGAGCAGTATTCCCCGCCATTCCCTATTGCATCGACCTCATTGGTGGTCCCTACCTGGAGACTGACCCCCAGGTACTGGAGGCCTTTCGTCCCCAAGGGGCGGTGCGCAAGGTTGACGCTTAGGCGGCTATGGGACTGAAAATATACCCGGCAGACCCTTACATTACGGAACCCAAAGGCCCCATGAAACTGCGCCATCTTCTCGCCTTCATCGTTTGGTCGTGGGCTATCCCAGGACTAGCCGCTGATTCTCTTCCCCTCCAGCCCTCTTCATCCACTGCCCAACAATCCCTAAAAGACGGTCTGGAGGCCTACCGGCTTGGACAGTTCCGCCGCGCCTACGCCTTACTCGAACCCCTTGCCGGAGGAGGTGAGGCGCAGGCCCAATTCACCTTGGCAATGATGTACAGCAGTGGCAATGGCATAGAACTTGATGAATACCAGGCCGCGCACTGGTTTACGTTGGCGGCTACGCAAGGCCATCGGGACGCGGCGTATTTCCTGGCTCGACTCTATGAGCAGGGTTGGGGAACCTCACTCTCCCAGGACCAAGCCATCTATTGGTACCAGCGTTGTGCAGAGCAGGCGGACCCGCGCTGTCAGATGCGTTTGGCACAACGTAGCGGAGAGGGACAAACTCCAGCCAAAGTGCCTGTGGTAGCAACAGAGCAGACCACACTACATGCCCCTCCCCTACCCCCTCCTCCCTCACCGGCGACAGCAGCGAAGGAACCAAGCCCAGCCAAAGGACTGGCCGCTGAATCCACAACCCCAAGCCTGCCGTCTCCTCACCCACCGGTAGCGACAGGAGCAGGAACCGTTGAACCAACATCGCCCCCTCCTGTTGCAACGGTCGAACCTGTCACCGAGCCAACGCCAGCTCTTAAAACAGCGGTACCACCACCGTCATCACCTGCGGTTGAACCCATCGTTGCGCCCACTCCAACCACCACTGCCGAGCTTCTCGGAGAGGATTGGGTTCGAACGCAGAAACCGACCTATTACACCCTTCAAATTTTAACCAGCCCGTTGGAAAAGGATATTCGTACTTTCGTCCGCCGACATGATTTGAAGGGAGAGTTGGCGATGGTCTCGGAACTGCGGCAAGGACGGATGTGGTATAATCTCATTTACGGTTCCTACAAGAACACTGCTACGGCCAATAAGGCGCGCGCTGCCTTGCCCCCTGAGGTACTCAAGAGTGGTGCATGGTGGCGACGATTCCGCGACCTGCATTCCACCCCAACCCAAGACAAACCAGTTCAATGAGTGGATCTTTACAACTCTCCGGTACGATTCGTCCCGGTCGATGAACCTGCCCGTTCAACTGGAACCTGCCTATCTCCTCCATCGCCGTCCTTACCGCGACACCAGTCTGTTGATTGAGGCATTTACCGCCAACCATGGGAGGGTGGGTATGATTGGACGCGGGGGGATTCGAGGCGGTGGGACAACGGTGGTACTACAACCTTTCTGGCCGCTGTTGCTGTCTTTTTCTTCGGGGCGAGGTGAATTGGCCACGCTGGGGAACTACGAACCGGAAGGCCCACCCCTCCCTCTGACGGGAGGCGCCTTGTTGTGCGGTTTCTACCTGAACGAGCTGCTGATACGCCTACTTCCGCGCCAAGCCGCACACACTGATCTGTTTCACTTTTACCATGATGCGCTGACCCGCCTAGCACGACGAGAGGAAGAGTCCCAGGTACTGCGGCTGTTCGAGGTATCGCTATTGCGGGAGTTGGGCTATGGCCTCCATCTGGAACGGGAGGCCGAGGGGGAGAAACCCTTGGAGCCACGGACACGCTACCGCTATGTCCTAGATCGCGGTCCATTTCCTACCTCCCCGGAAGATACTGGAGACTTGACGGTACAGGGTAGTACCCTCCTGGGGTTAGGCCGGGGCGAGTTGTCCAATGCCATTGCCCATTTTGAAGCCAAACGTCTAATCCGGGCGGCGTTGGCCCTCCATTTAGGAAATCGCCCACTCCATAGTCGTAACCTTTATACCGATTACTTACGTTTGGCACGCCCTTAGATATTTGCGGCTGACGGCTTAGGCAAGTCCCGGTTAAAAAACTAGCAGGAACCAACCGCCGCGTAGCGGCGTAATGAATTTAGCCGTGGGTTTCAACCCACAGTTGAGGGTTTGCAGGTGCAAGGTAAACCTTGCACTCCTTGCGCAAGTATTCACATTGCCCGACGTAATACCGCGATTTGTTGCAAAAGCAGCGTACTCACCGGTTCCAGCTTCCGATGCATGAGGGTACCGATGGCAGTAGTGCGGGAAAAGATTGGACGTACCGCGGTATAACCGAGACGGGAAAAACAGAGCAGGGCACACAATTCGGGGATTAGCCCAGGCATGACGGCGCATAGTTCGGTCAGACCGGCAGGGGCTGCGTCTATTGGACCAGTACCCGCGCATAGGGCTTGTCCTTCGGCCAATAGATTCTCTATTTCGGCTTCGGGTAAGGTTGGGCGCACTAGGGAAAAATAGGCGGCGACCGTCTCCAACCACGCATTAACCACCTCCTGATTGGGAGGTCGGCGCAGAACTTCTTCCGCAGCTCGTAACCAACTCTGACCAGGGCCGGACAATACGCGCAGGAGCACTGTGGCGTAGGGATTGCCTTTGGTTGCCAGGGACTCCAATACCGGAGCGAGGGTGACCCGATCCGCCCGTGGCGGCAGGGGGGCGGGCAACGCATTGGGCAGTGCCTGCAAAAAACCCAGAAGATAGGCGGCGTTGCGTTGCGCCTGCGACCAGAGGCGCGCCTGTCGGGCGGCATCCAAGAGCCCCGGTTGCAACACCAGCCGTACCGAGGCCGTTACTGCGGTCGGGTCTTCCTCAAAAGGGAGGTGCTCGACCAGATACTCTGCCAATATCGGCCCCATCGTCCCCTGCACCACACATTCCCGCTCCAACATATGCCGGGCATTGTCGGCATTGGGAAAAGCCCACCATGCCCGATGGGCCAATTCATCGGTAAGCCCAGCGGCGTGGACCACCGCGACCACAGCCTCCGGTTCGCCCAACAACAAAAGTTGTTCCAAGTGCAGATCGCGGGTCTGCCCCATGCGCGTCCAACGTTGTAAAAACACCGGATAACCACCCGGAGAACCCAACACCTGACCAGAGATCAACTCGCGCACGACCCGCAAATAACGATCGTCGCGTCCCGTCGGATTAAGCACCACTGCGTTCTCGCCCTGCAGGGTGAGGCCATAGACCGTCAGGCTGGACTCATCGATACGCACGGCCTGAAGCTCATTGGCGAGCAGAACATGGAGACGCAGGGAATCTTCAGGAGAAAGGTCCATTGGTCATCATCGCCATCGGCAGCAATGGGAAATCGTACGTCGAGCGGAGGTTGGACGGGGAGATATCAGACCACCCTGGCCCGCAATAAATCGTGCATATTGATGGCACCAACCAGTAGACCGCTTTCCTCGATCACCAATAATGCGTTGATCTTGTGGGTCTCCATCAATTGCAACGCTTCGGCGGCAAGGAGATCTGGGGTGATATGCCGGAAATTGCGCGTCATGACCTCGGCAATCCCCACAGTGTGGACATCCAGTTCATGGTCCAGGGTCCGGCGGAGATCTCCATCGGTGAAAATGCCCACCACTATCCCCGCTGAGTCCACCACCGCCGTCATTCCCAGACCCTTACGGGTCATTTCGACCAGGGCCTCGCTTACTCGCACCTCTTGTGCAACGCGCGGAATTCCGTCCGCAGTGTGCATCAGATCATTGATCCGCAACAGCAACCGCCGCCCCAAGCGACCCGCGGGATGGGAGCGTGCGAAATCTTCCGTGGTAAACCCGCGGGCTTCCAACAGCGATATCGCCAGCGCATCTCCCATCGCCAACGCGGCCGTAGTACTGGCGGTCGGGGCGAGCCCCAAAGGGCAAGCCTCTTGCTCAACGCCCACGTCAATATTCACGGTGGCGGCACGGGCTAGGGGAGAATCCGGTTTGCCGGTGAGGGTGATTAGAGGTATCCCGAGGCGTTTAATCAGGGGCAGAATGGTGAGAATTTCCTCGGTATCCCCAGAATTGGATAAAGCGAGGACGACATCGCCAGCGGTGATCATACCCAAATCGCCGTGGCTCGCCTCCCCTGGATGGACGAAAAAGGCGGGGCTGCCGGTACTTGCCAGGGTAGCGGCGATTTTGCCACCGATGTGGCCCGATTTTCCGATACCGATGACGACGATACGTCCTTGACAAGCGAGCAGATGAAAACAGGCATTCACGAAGGCATCGTCGATACGCTGTGCCAAGCGTGCCACAGCAGCCGCCTCGGTCTCAATGACAGCGAGCCCGAGGCGGCGTAA
The DNA here is from genome assembly GCA_963575685.1 of Gammaproteobacteria bacterium. Lineage (GTDB taxonomy): Bacteria > Pseudomonadota > Gammaproteobacteria > CAIRSR01 > CAIRSR01 > CAUYTW01. The sequence goes on from CAUYUB010000144.1 coordinate 6,429, forward strand.
TTTATCAGCCTCGTTTCCCCTCATTGCCAGGTTTGGTGGCGCTGCCGGGGAAGAGCAAACCCTACGGTTCACGACTCTCATCCCAGCACCGGATAGCCGAGTTCGGCCAAACGCTTGGTGATCACCTCGCGAGACAATTCCAAGCCCTGCACCGCCACCGTGCTTCCCCGAGAACTTTCGGTTGGGGAACCCGGAGAAGGAGCGGAAAGAGTTACTTCTACGAAATCTATCCCCGATAAGGCGAGTAAATTCTTGCGGATAGTGGTAACGCAACCATTGCATTTAACATTGCGTACAGTAAAGCGTTCAGTTTGCATGGTGTTTTACTATAGGGAGTCAGTTGTATTTTATTCGGCAATCACAAAAAGTCGCAACAACGCGCGACGCTTGTCGGTAGATAAGGCACGGTAACCTTCGAGTAGGCGCTGCTGCAAAACTATCTCGCGAGACAAAAGGGGGGGGAGTTCATTTTCTGTATCCAAGGATTCCTCTGTCGGTTTCGGTCTCGCTTTGGGTATTTGCATTCGTATTTGTGGATGTGATGGAAAGCACATCTCGCCGCGCCCGGTTGCCAACCATTCCAAACGTACATCAAAAATCACCGCAAGTTTGAGTAGATTTTCTACAGAAGGGCGTGTAGCGCCATCCTGAGACGGATGAAGCTCCCAACCAAAACAGGAAGATCCGGTCACATCCAGTATTCTGGCAACATCCGCTTTATTATATCCAGACCGCTCGCGAGCCTTTCTAATTCTTGAATAGAGATCCATGTGATTACCCCCCCATCCCCTCGGTTGGAATTAAAGTCAGAGCTTTTGAATACTACCTGAGGAAAGTCCCAACGATTTAATTCTACATTTAACCATGTACCGAAGAATTTTAACGCAGTGCCAATACGTCCTGCATATCGTAGAGCCCTGGTGATTGTCCTGCCAACCAGACCGCAGCGCGCATGGCGCCCGCTGCAAAAGTCATACGGCTGGAGGCACGATGGGTGATCTCAATGCGCTCACCAGCACTGGCAAACATTACCGTGTGTTCACCGACGATATCGCCGGCACGGATGGTGGAGAATCCAATGGTCGCGTGCTCGCGTATCCCGGTATGTCCCTCGCGTCCATAAATAGCACATTGCCTCAGATCTCGTCCCAACGCTGCGGCGACCACTTCCCCCATCCGCAGGGCCGTGCCCGAAGGGGCATCTACCTTGAGACGGTGGTGGGCCTCAATAATCTCCACGTCTACCTCATCCCCCAAAACCTGGGCCGCCAGATCCAGGAGCCTAAAACAGAGATTAACCCCCACACTCATATTGGGGGATAAAACTACAGGGATTTCCTGTGCTGCGGCAGCAATGGTAGCTTGTTGGGCGGCATTAAAACCAGTAGTACCGATAACCATCGCCCGACCCGCAGTACGACAGGCCGCCAGAGCAGAAAGGCTTGGTTCCGGGCGGGTAAAATCCACCAGGACATCAAAATTTGCACTGACCATCGCAGGATTGTCTGTTACCAGAACTCCGAGCGGCTCCGTACCCGTAAGGATACCGGCGTCTTTCCCCACAACCTCATGGCCCGGATGTTCCAATGCCGCCGTCAACTGCGCACCGGGAACCTTCCGACTCGCCTCAATGAGGGTTCGCCCCATGCGACCGGCAACCCCGTGGATAGCAATACGCATCACCGTGTCTCCTTCATTTTCTTATGCTATGTGGTTGAACAACCAATTGTTGAGTTTACCATGAACAGCACATTGCCCCCCGGGTTGACAACGCCAACGCCAGCGGGATCATTCCAGTTCTAAATTAAGTTTCTCATTGAGCTTGTCTTCAATACGTTTCTTATAGCTGAGAAAATCAACCATTTGTAACGTATCCGGGAGTCGGCTGTTAGCCAGTGCCGGTGGTAGCGCAACGCTGGTGATATAAATCGGATAGCGCAACCCTTTACGGCGTTGCGACAGAATATGGTTGGCAACCTCTTGAAATAATGTGTTTCCATATTGATACGAGGAAAATTCACGCCCCTCGCAACAGAAGGTAAAAGTGGTATTATTTTCCTCAACGTTACTACTCACCTGCACGCTGAAATAATGCTTCGGTTGCGAGGAACGCGAGCATATTTTGTTGAAAATAACAAAACTCCCATTCTCGTTCCGTATTTGGTAGAACATTACCCCGACCCGCTGCGATTTGCTGGATTCGGCCCGAGAATAAATTGATCGCTCTCCCAGCGCCGCCTCGAAGAACTCATCAAAATGATTAATCAATACCTCTTCATCATAAAATAAGGTACGCTGATAGAATAGCGAGCCACGCTCGTCCAGCACATAAATATTTACGTTTTTACCAACCGTCTGATAAAACAACTGTACCGTATTCTCCTGGTTGGTTCGATAAAGTAACGGTAGCGGGGTATCCGTCAACGCATGTTGATCGATATGGAGATTTACAAATTGCGGGCTTGGTTCAGCCAGTAACCGTTGGATTTCTGAAAACAATTCTTTGCTCACATAGCGGAGCGCGCCGCCCTCTATATATAATAGATAATATACATTTCCACAGACCAGCAGATAACGCAACGTTTGATTTGTGCGCTCCTCTAAGAAGAAAGTGCGTGCCTCCGTATAGAGGTCTTCGATGCGCCGCGCAAGCGAGATCGCATAGCTTGAGGAAAAGCTATAGACCTTGGGGAGGGGGGGCGGCGCTACCCCTTCATTGGATAGGTTCCAGTATAAATATTGACATAGACTATCTACCAGACCGTGGGTCTCCTTATACGAAAAGTTTAATACCTCCTGCCAACTGGTCATCAGCAGGAGATCGAGTGTCGCGGCCAAATTGAGTGCGGCATTGCCGTAACTGAGGACATCGCCGCGATTACTGATAAGATCGCTCCCAGAACGATTATAGCGCCCCATGGGATCGATACCGATATTGACAAACAACATCGCACCGACGAGCAGGGGTGGCTTGGTGAGATTACTGGTTTCCAGCGGCGGCAATTTTCCATCAGGGGCAAATTCGCGTAAACACCTAATGATGGCATTCACTTCCTTGGTATCAAAGATACTGCCGCGAGACTGCAACGCAATCATAGTGCGGAGACCGATGATCTTATTAAAATAAGCCCAGGCAATCAACGTAATTACGCTGGGGGCCTGTCGGATGGGCTCTTTCTTTTGGGTCGTGGGCGCACTATTGAGCAGCAACCAGTTTTCTTGTTCGGGGAGTTGTTGGATGGTGATATGGGTCTCAAATAAGTCCTGGACAATTCCGCGGTAAACAATATCAATCTTCTCTACTTTACGCTCGAAGGCAGCATACAACTTCCGACCGAGAATATTGAGATCATTCTGGCTGATGCTCGACAGTTGGGCATGCTCACGCCCAAAGTTGGACAGCAGGAGGTAACTGTTGGTCAATTCCTCGACCAAGATTTTACGTTCCTTCAATACCTGGCCAACCTTCCAGGTATCATGTGAATCGAGCAGACTGAGTTGTACCTGGGTCCATCCCCAGGCGCGGACCAATAACCACATCAATTCACGCCGCCAAGCGACAACACGGATGGCCCCCTCGGTACTGAGGGGAACGTTTATTTTTAGATAAAAGCAACGCCGCACCAAATCAAGGCGCAGTAGCTCGCGGCGCCGTTCCAAATATTCCTCAAGTTTATTGATCAGCATCACGTAAGGATCGAGTTGGTCCAATTCAGTGATGCCGGAATAGACCGCCTTTTTGTAGCGCAGACAAAGCAGGTCGATATTCGGATAGTCTCTGGCGTAGGTCTCCATCAACAGGATTTTGAGGACGGATTTGTAAGGGGAGTCGATACCTTTATAGACCTGCCAGAGGCCGGCCCCGAAGAATTCCTCGGCAGGGATATGCGCCATTCCGCCAAAATCAATGATATCGTCGGAAGCGATGAAACGCTTTTCGATAAGTGACTGGAGACAATACTCGTAGTCCTTCTCGAATTCGGGGGGGATTAACCACCAAGCAGGGTAGCGCCCTGCTACAAACAGGCCAGTACGATAAAATTCTTCCAAAAGTAGATGATGCTGGGCGGTACCGCTACTTTCACTATCGAGGTGGCCGGACTCGCCGGCTTTAAACTTAACGGCATCCATCAAAAAGAAATGGACTTCCAGTTCAATGGTCTTTGCCCATTCTTCAATGGCCGTTGCTTTTTTGCCAAGCTCAAGAAGTTCTTCGGCAGTGAGGTCCGGATTGTGGCATAACCAAATATCCAGGTCACTTTTATCGGAGTGGGCAACGGTACCAGCACTCCCCATAATAAAAATCGAATAAACGGCGTAACTGGGTAAGAGTTGATGCCCAAATCCCGAAATCTTGGCAAACCGTCGCGCTGCCTTGATACTCTCTTGGCTCGGTTGATAATCCGAGATGCCGCAGGGCGTAGCTTTAGAGAGGTAGCCGGGCAACATCGGATGATTGACATGAAACAACAGCGGCAGGAGGTCGATAAAATCTTTTTGGCGCTGGCGTAGCGATTCCTGGGTACGATTTAAGCGTTCCTGATTGATCCGGAGGAAACGCTTCCTGATCGTTGTCAGGTCATACAGGTTATCCAATGGTGCAGTGGGAGGCATACCACCGCTTGATACATTATTGGTGGACTCGGGCGCACGGTTTGTAGAGACACTAAATGCCATTCACTCTAACCCTCAAGAAATGTACATAAACCAGCATAACCCATTGACACTTCGCCAACCCCACGCCTAAACGCAATTCTACCAAGAATAACAGATCCAAGGTTGGGCGAAGCCTACAAACCCATCAGCAACCGGGTCATAGTCTGTAGAATTGTCTCCATAGTGCGTCAATACCATTTTATTTCGTAACGTAACCGGCAAAGTCTTGAGCTGGTCGTAAGTCGCATGAACCGTTTCTGGAGCAAATAACTGACAATCGTGAAAGATGGTTTCAACCCCAGTAATATCGATGTCCTCAAAAAGACGCTCATCGAATCGTGTATCTGCCGTAAACAATACTTTATTATCAACCAATAATCCGGTTGACCAAAATGAATTTTCCCATCCCCTTGCGCTGCTGGGGATATGCATCGTGCGATAAATGGCCAACTGGAGCCCCGCCAGATCAATCCGATAGGTTTCACGGGGCTGTGCTTTCACCCATACGGGGCGAATGGGTTCAGCAAGATCTGGAAAATTTAGGGGCCCCACTTCATTATACCCACTCCCCCCTTTGAGTGAGTTTTCCCAAAGGAGGTGTTGGTAAATCTCGGTAATAATGATTTTTGGTTTCCGATGGGTCATGTATCGGGATAATAGCAGCAATTCCTCTACCCCGCCGATATGGTCGGCATGGGAATGGGTGATATGGTAATAATCGAAGTCAGTCACCTTGATGCCCTTTTTAGCAAGGGCGGTCGGTATCGTGGTTCCAATATCGACCAGAAGGACTACACCATCCTTGGCGATGATAAGAGAGGTCTGGCTATTCTTTTTTGCAAAGGCCGAGCCCACCCCCACAAACACAAAGATCAGGCCGGCCCTGCTTGCGTTCTTGATATCCGATAGAGACGAAATTTCACTTTGTGCAATATACATGGACATGTTGGAGGTCACGTGCCGAAAGTAGTAGTGCCTTCTTCGTTAGGGAGTCTCATCTCGTCCCCGTGATCGGTGTTGTGGATGAACGGGGTCTGAAGACGCAGGCTGGGGCTTCCCCGCAGGTCGAGCGGGCGGTTCGCGGGAGGTGCCGGTATCCGGGGTAGGTGATGGGCGGGCTACTGGCCGGGGGGTCTCCTGGACAGGATGGGAAGGTCTACCACCACCGCTGCTAGGGACAACCGATGGCCGTTCTATTGGCCGCTCTGCTGGTCGTTCCACAGGCCGTGTCACAGGTGGTCGTTCTACAGGCCGCTCCACTGGCCGTGTTACAGGTCGCTCTACTGGCCGAGAAGTTTCCGGGAAACGAAGGATGGTAGACGATTCGTGGGAAGGTCTGCCGCTACCACTATTGCCGTTGTCCTGACCCATCGAACCCGGAACAACCGATGGACGCTCCCTAGGTTGGGAAGTCTCCGAAGGTGGCCGAGCGGTGCCGGGACGTCCATGGTGTGGTCGTTCTTCGCCGTTATCTTCCTGAGTCGAGCCAAAAGCGGTCGATGGGCGAGTCGAAAGCGGTGGACGCCGCCTAGGATCCTCTGAAGTCGGTCGGTGGGTAGAGAAACCCCCACCATCTCCCTGATTGGTATTTTGGGCGGAAGGATAGTGGACAGGCCGGTCCTGTGAAGGAGAAGGGCGGTGAGCGGAAGGATTACTCATGTCATCGCGGGGTCTTTCCTGCTGTGACGGCACGCGCTGGTAACGTTGCTCCAGGGCGGGGTCATGATAGGAAACGTTATGTCGATGCCAAGGGTCATGCCTCCACTGAATTGGACCCATTGCCTCCCCAGGGTGATGGCGATCCTGCCGATGGTTCACGATGACATCGTGGTGATGCCAGTCGAGCTGACTGAAGAGGACGGCGCCGATGGCTACCCCGATACCAAAGGTAAGCAGATTACCCCGGTCGTAACTCCAAGGTTTATGGAGGGAAGGAGGAGGCTCTCGGGCATAGAGACCGGGATAGTAGATCGTGGGATAGTTCCAATCCTCAACAAAGACTTGGGGAGGGTTATAGACAGGTACGTAGACCACGTCAGATTGTACCGGCTCGATAATGATCTCCCCTGCCCTCTCCACCACCTCCTGCTGGGGAGTACTTTCCAGATAGCCGGCAGCCTGGGCGCGGGCACGCATGCGCTGCACAACGTCCATGATGTCCTCTTGTCGGCTTAGAAAGGCATTTCCCAGGTCCTCCATCCAGTCCAGTTCCTCTTCCATGCGTCCAATCACCTCAGGGAAAGCGACCAAGGACTTGACGCTGGGATCCCAGGGTTCCTCCGCTAAAGCATCTTGCAGCCTTTCTCCGGTTAAACCAGGGTGCTGTCGGGTCCAGCGAGCCGCTTGGACGACTTCTAGGGGATACGTGGAGGCCATCAAAATCTGGGCCAATAAGGTATCCGGATAGAGGGCGATAGGGGCTACCAACTGCTCAAGACGATCGGTAGCGAAGCGTTCCGCATTCTCTCCCGAGGTGGGATATCCGGCAGTCAAAAAAATGATGCCGACTAGAAAGGGAAGCCAAACCGTTCGGATGGTCTTCATCGCAGGTAGCCTCATCCTTACTCAGGAAACACCAAATATTATTGGGAAAATCAGCAAGCTACAGCCGTTCTCTGTACATGGTATCTGCGTTCAAGGTAACTGCGCATCACTTGGCACTTCACCACCTTACCCCATCAGCATAACCGAATAGCAGGAACAGTACCGAACCGGTCAGAGATGTCGTTCCACCACTTCAGCCACCTCGGCATCGGTGAGGATAATCGGATTGGTCTGCATTGAGCTACCCCGAGAATGAGTCACAATCCGGGCCACATCCTCAGAGTTCACCCCATAACGAGACAGCAGCGGCAGATCCAGACGGGCGGACCAATCGGCTAGTAACTTCACCAAGGCGGTACCGGCAAATTTGAGGTTAGGATAGGCGCACCCGCACAGGATCTCGGCAGCCGTAGCGTATTTGACCCGCGCAGGGGAATGTGGGGAACGTTCGGCAAGGACGCGCAGGTTGATCTCCGTCGCGGTTGCCAACAGGGTACCGCAGGCCACCCCGTGAGGGATGGGAAAAAATGCTCCGAGCGGCGCGGCTAGGCCATGGACCGAGCCCAGACCAGTTTGTGCCAGCGTGATCCCTGAAAGCAATGCAGCGTAGGCCATGCGGTCTTGGGCCAACAGCGCGGTAGGTCCTTCTTCATACCAAGGAATCAGGCCATCACGGACAGCGGCCAAACCACTCTCAACGAGCGCATCGGTAAAGGGATTGGCTCGGGTGGAGACATAGGATTCGAGGAGCTGAGTAAGGGCATCCATCCCATTGGCGGCAATTAGTGGTGGTGGGCAGGAGGTGAGCAGAGCCGGATCCACCACGGCATACTCAGCCACCAACCGCTCGTCCCGAAACGATTTTTTATAGCCCTTGGGTCCTTGCAGGCTCAACACGGCGTTTTTGGTCGCCTCACTGCCGGTACCGGCGGTGGTAGGTACGGCAATGAAGGGTACCGTTGGGCCAAGGTAGGGCAACTCCGGCCCTACCCCTTCGAGATAGTCACCCACCGGGCGCTCCACTCGCAGTAAACCAGCAATGGCCTTGGCGGCATCCAAGGCGCTACCGCCACCGATACCTACCACCACCTGGATGCCCGCCCCGGCATAGTCACGTACCGCGTCGTCTACCACCACCGGTGAGGGCTCGCCAGCCACCGTATATTGTTCCCAGGTAATATCGCGGGTACGCAACCCTTCCTGGAGGGTCTGCCAATAAGGAGTCGCCTGAAAGGCGCGCGCGCCGGTAACCAATAACGCCCGCCGACCATAGCGGGTAATGAGATCAGGAAGTCCGGAAAACGTCTCGCGACCAACCACTAGGCGTGGCAGACGAGAAATAGAGAAAGAGGGAATGATCATATCATATCTAACTGCCCAATTTGGTCAATGGTTTACTACTCAATATAGATCCCGAATTGAATTTTGGCATATTTTAAACTTCCGTTTGCTCAAACCGTCGGCATCTCTTGCAACCAGTTGATAATTCTGCTCTTAATGATTAACAATCGCTCTGATGAAATGCATCCCAAACGTGCACTGATGACGGATGATTCAACACTTGCCAGCCGCGCCAAACGAATGACCGAGCGGGTTTTCAGTCCGGTCAATTTAAAATCAATTTCTGTTGGATCGAGAATTTCATCGAACTGTGGTACCGCCTGATAGTCACGAGAGGTGATGAGCGCAAGCAACAAATCGGCATGTTTTCCGGGAGCAACCGCTAGCGTCAACGCAGGACGAAGTTTTCCAGAGAGTAAATCTGCCTGGGGAAAGCGAATAAGAACAATGTCGCCCGGTTTCATAATTTTTCATAGATCTCCTGGGCGTCTGCCAACGAATATTCTATATCGTCTGCTTCACGGAAAAACTGATCTAGAGCAAAATCCCGCCATTGATGTTCTGCCCATTCTTCATAAAGCGGGATTATTTTTTTTCTTTTCATAATGAATAGGGTAAACTCTGCAAGCTGCTCAATCACATCGTCCGGCAAATTATCGATACGCTTATGTAATTGTTTCCGAGTTTGCAATGTATTCATGACATGGATTCTCCAACTATTTTTCATAATACCAATAAATACCACGCATTCCTACCTGCGGCTCTTCATCACCTCACTTTCGGCTGCTCATCTCCAGACACACACCTGACGGGCAGGCAGCAAAGATTACAAGGATGTAATCCGTGGGTCAGCTTCCCGTAAGGCAATCCGGCGTAAAAATGACCTATCCGCACCGCCCTCTTCAGTCTTCCGTGCAGCGGGAAGGAGGGTCGGTGAATTTTCTGTAACTGTATGAGTTTATTGTACTATTAGGAAATAAAATGATGAAGACGCTCATTGCCCCCACCCTCTTTGCACTCGCCATTGTAGGCGTTCCCGTACATGGCACCATCGCCGCGGACCATGATACCCATGGTTCGATGCAAGCACCTGTCGATGTTCCACTGGTCGAAGGACTGGTAAAAAAAGTGGACAAACCGGCCGGCAAGGTCACCCTTTCCCATGGCCCGCTGCCCAATGGCATGCCGGGCATGACCATGGCCTTCCGGGTCAAGGAGGCCCTCTGGCTCGACCAAATGAAGGAAGGCCGGAAGATTCGCTTTGCCGCCGACGAAGTAAACGGGGTCATGACGGTAATCCGATTCGAACCGGAAAAATAAGCTGTCCATTGCTGATAAGCCAATGGCCGGTTGGATTCTGAATAATAATGGGGATACTTGTATGAAACTATTTAAAAACCCCATGGGCCTTTTGCTCGCCACCGTTGCCGGCCTTTGGTGCTTCGTAGTGCAAGCGCAAGAACCGCTACCGGGGGATGGTGTTGAAAGTCTACTCGCCCTGGCCTGGGAGAGAAACCCTGAATACGCTGGGATGCGCTACGAAGCGGAGGCCGCCGGCGAACGTATTGTACCTGCAGGGGCCTTGCCCGATCCCAAGTTCCAAATAGAATTGCGCGACCTTACCCGCATGGGCGAGCAGGATCCAACCCTCGATCCCCGCCGAGTCGGCAATACCCGTTACCTATTCATGCAGGATGTGCCCTGGTTCGGCAAGCGTGACCTGAAACGCGAGATGGCCGAACTTGAGGCGGAAAGCGCCAGAGGACGGGCCTTAGGGGTCTGGAATGATGTTGCCGCCAAAATAAAAACAACCTACGCCCAACTTTATTATCTATCCCGCAATCAACGTCTGACCCAGGAGATCCTCGATCTGATGGTCCGGCTCGAGAAAATCGCTCAGGTGCGTTATGCCAACGGTCTTGCTACCCAGCAGGATGTGATTAGGGCTGAGCTTGAGCAGACCAGCATGCATAACGAACTAATCGAAATCGAAACCGAACGCCACCACCTACATATTCGCATGAATACGCTGCTGGCGCGTCCGGTGTCCGCACCGTTGGCTGAACCAAAAAAACTGCGTCCCCTGCCGTCGTCAGCCCAATTGGATTACGCCGCGCTGGAAGATCGCGTTCGTGCCCACAATCCGCTGCTGTCGTCTGAGGCGGCGCGCATTAAGGCGGCGGGAAAAAATCGCGAACTTGTCCATAAAAACCGTTACCCTGATTTTACCTTCGGTATCTCGCCGATCCAATATCAGAACTCGATCAAGGAATGGGAAGTAATGGTACAGGTGAACATCCCCTTGCAGCAATCTTCGCGGCGTGCCCAGGAGCGCGAATCAGAGGCGATGCTTTCCTCTTCCCAGGCGCGTTGGGAAACAACTACCAATCAGGTACTCGCTGAGCTTTCCGAGAATATCGCTGGCATCGAGGCCGCACGCAAAACCGAAGCACTGATCAGCAACCGGTGGTTGCCCCAATCCGAACTAACCTTCCAGGCAACACTGGCCGGTTACGAAACCGGCAAAATGGATTTCTCTACCCTGCTCGACGCCCAGCGCCAGATTCGTCAGGCCAAACAAAATCAAATCAAGGCCCAGGCCGAGGGCCAATCTCGTCTGGCGGAAATTGAGCGACTTTTGGGAGAAGATCTATGAAACCGGGCAGGAAATTTACTGTCGGCGGATTAGGCATAATGATCATCGCTATCCTTGCGGCCGGTAGCGGTTATTGGGTGGGCAATCAGACGGCTCTCCGCCCAGAGGCTCCAATTAGCCAGGTAGCCGCCCCTACCAACGTTTCGAAGCAACAGGAGCGTGCGCCGCTCTATTACCGTAACCCCATGGGTCTATCCGATACCTCCCCCACACCAAAGAAAGACCCGATGGGGATGGAATACATCCCAGTCTATCCAGACAATCAAGCCGATGAACCAGCCGCGGCACACCAGATCAAAATCAGCACCGATAAGGTGCAGAAACTTGGCGTCAGGATTGAAGCAGCCGGTCTGCATTCCCTGGATAGGATCGTACGCGCAACCGGTCGTATTGAGCCGGATGAACGCCACGTCTATGCAATTTCACCCAAGTTCGATGGCTATATCGACCATCTCCACGTCAACATCACGGGCCAAGCCGTCAGCAAGGGACAGGCATTATTCGAGGTCTATAGCCCGGAACTGGTCTCCGCCCAACGAGAATATGCCATTGCCAGCCAGGGCATCCGTTCCTTCCAGGGCGCAGACAGTACGACGCAGTCCGGGATGCGACAATTGGCCGATTCCAGTTTGGCACGTCTCAAGAATTGGGATATCTCGGCGGAACAGGTACAATCCTTGGCGAAGTCAGGAAAAATAAACCATACCCTGACTTTTCGCTCGCCGGTGAGCGGGATTGTCACCGAGAAGAAGGCAGTTCAAGGTATGCGTTTCATGGCGGGAGAAGTTCTTTACCAGATTGCTGACCTCTCCACCATTTGGGTGATCGCTGACGTGTTCGAGCAAGATATCGGATTGGTAAAATCCGGCACCCAAGCCAAAATCACCATCAATGCCTATCCCAGCCGGGAATTTCAGGGCACCATTACCTATGTCTATCCGACATTGAAGATAGAGACCCGCACGGTCCCAATACGGATCGAATTGGCCAACCCCGAGATTTTACTCAAGCCCGGCATGTTTGCCCAAGTAGAATTACCGATTACGGGCAAAGGTGCGGTGGTCACGGTGCCAATCTCCGCCGTCATCGACAGCGGCACCCGCCAAATCGTCCTGCTTCAAGCCAAGGAAGGGCGCTATGAACCGCGCGCGGTCAAACTCGGGGCTCGCAATGAGAACTACGTCGAGGTTATTGAGGGGGTCAAGGACGGCGATTCTGTGGTGGTCTCCGCTAATTTTCTGATCGATGCCGAAAGCAATCTCCAAGCAGCTATCGGTGGATTTGGCAATACTGCTCATGACCATGAAAAAACAGCAGTGAGTAATGTTTCCTCAACAGCGGGTTCGGTGAGGGTCGAACATCAAGCAGAAGGCACCGTGGATGAAATCGACGCCACGGCCGGCACGGTGAGTATCCGCCATGGTCCGATAGCAAGCCTCAAATGGCCGGCCATGACCATGGAGTTTCAGCTTGCCAATGATGCACTACGTCGGGATCTCAAACCCGGCACGACGGTTTCCTTCGAATTCGTCGAGCGTGGGACAGGTGAATGGGTGATTACCCGCATAAGTCCCAGTACCGCCGCTGGAGTAACTCCGCCCCCCTCCCCTACCGGTCATTGACGGACCCAACCGGAGCCTCGCGCTATGTTGGCAAAAATCATCGACTGGTCGGCCAAAAATAAATTCCTCGTGCTGCTCGCCACCCTCTTTGTGATCGGTGGTGGCATCATCGCTGCCTTCAATACCCCGCTTGATGCGCTCCCCGATCTTTCGGATGTGCAGGTCATCGTTTATACCGAATATCCCGGCCAAGCGCCCCAGGTAGTGGAGGATCAGGTAACCTATCCGCTTACTACGGCCATGCTGTCCGTACCAAAATCAAAAGTGGTGCGCGGGTTCTCTTTCTTCGGGGCATCCTTTATCTACATCATTTTTGAGGACGGCACTGATATCTATTGGGCGCGTTCCCGAGTGCTTGAATACCTTAATTTTGCTTCCGGGCGTATGCCGAAGGGCGTCATTCCCCAGATCGGTCCGGATGCTACCGGCGTCGGTTGGGTCTATGAATATGCCTTGCTGGCCAAGAACAAGACCCTGGCCGAATTGCGCACCTTGCAGGACTGGTATGTGCGTTACCAACTGACCAAGGCGCATGGCGTAGCTGAGGTGGCCTCCATCGGTGGTTTCGTCCAGACCTATCAAATCACCGTAGACCCGATAAAATTGCGGGCCTACGCCATTCCCCTAAGCAAAGTCACCCAGGTGGTCCGTGATTCGAACCGTGATGTCGGTGGGCGGGCCATAGAAATGGCGGAAACCGAATATATGGTACGCGGGAAGGGCTATCTGCGCGGCAAGGGTGATATCGAAAACCTGGTGGTCAAAGCCGACAAAGGTACGCCGGTGCTGATCCGCGACATTGCCCGAGTTGAACTCATCCCAGATGAGCGTCGTGGTCTGACCGAACTTAATGGCGAGGGTGAGGTCGTCTCCGGGATTGCCATCGCCCGCTATGGTCAAAATGCCCTGGAGGTCATCCATAACCTCAAGGAAAAGATTTCTGAAATTTCCGCGGGTCTGCCGGAGGGGGTCAGTATTGCGACCGTCTATGATCGCTCCGATCTCATCTATCGCGCCATTGAAACCTTAAAGCATACGCTCCTGGAGGAAAACATCATCGTTGCCTTGGTATGCGTGGTCTTTCTGCTCCATATGCGTTCGGCCTTGGTGGCAATTCTGATGTTACCCGTCGGCGTGCTCATCGCCATTATCGCCATGCGGCTGTTGGGGATGAATTCCAATCTGATGAGCTTGGGCGGTATCGCCATCGCCATTGGCGCCATGGTGGACGCGGCCATCGTCATGATCGAGAACGCCCATAAGCATCTGGAACGATTACCGGCGGGCGCTTCTCGAAGTGAGGCAATGATTGCGGCCTGCAAGGAAGTCGGCCCCCCCTTATTCTTTTCGCTGCTGATCATTACCGTTTCCTTCATGCCCGTGTTTACCTTGGAAGCGCAAGAAGGACGGCTATTTGCCCCACTGGCCTATACCAAAACCTTCGCCATGGCCGGGGCGGCCATTCTTTCCGTAACGCTGGTGCCGGTGTTGATGATGCTGTTCATTCGCGGCAACATTTTGCCGGAAGCGAAAAATCCGGTGAACCGCGTCCTGATCTGGATATATCGACCGATCATCGCCGGGGTGATGCGCTGGAAGAGGCTTACCATTTTCCTGGCGCTGGCGGTCATGGTCGTTTCCCTCTACCCAGCTTCCCAATTGGGCAGCGAATTTATGCCGACCCTTAACGAAGGTACGCTCTTTTATATGCCAACCTCTCTCCCCGGCATGTCAATTACCAAAGCTGCAGAACTGTTGCAGACCCAGAATAAGATTATTAAAAGTTTCCCGGAAGTCGCCACGGTGTATGGTAAGGCCGGACGGGCCAATACCGCGACGGACCCAGCACCGACCGAGATGTTCGAGACCGTGATTACCCTCAAGCCGGAATCCGAGTGGCGTCCGGGTTTAACCGTCGATAAATTGATTAGCGAAATGGACCAAGCCCTCCAATTCCCCGGCGTCTCGAATTCCTGGACCATGCCCATCAAGGCGCGTATCGATATGCTTTCGACCGGCATCCGAACCCCCATCGGCATCAAGGTGTTTGGTGGTGATCTTGTCGAGATCGAAAAACTCGCTAAGGAGATCGAAGCGGTGGTAAAAACGGTACCAGGCACGACCTCGGCTTTTGCCGAGCGCGTTACCGGCGGTTTTTATCTCAACATCGAGCCGGATCGACAACAATTGGCACGCTACGGTCTGGCGATCGGCGAGTTGCAGGAGGTAATCGGCACGGCATTGGGTGGGGAGATGGTCACCACGACCGTGGAAGGTCGGGAACGGTTTGGAGTCAGTGTGCGCTATCCGCGTCAGTTGCGTTCAGATCCGCAGCAGATCGCCCGCGAGGTACTGATCCCGACCATGGACGGGGCAATGATCCCGCTTGGCCAGGTAGCGCACATCGAGATAGAAAAAGGCGCACCGGCCATTCGTACCGAGAACGCCCTATTGTCCGCTTATATCTATGTTGATATTCGCGGTCGCGATATTGGCGGCTATGTGGCCGACGCCCGTCGGGTGGTGAATGAGCGGATCAAGTTCCCGGCAGGTTATTACGCTACCTGGAGTGGTCAGTTTGAATATATGCAACGCGCAATCGAGAAGATGAAAATAGTCATTCCAGTTACATTACTGACTATTTTCTTGTTGCTCTACCTCAACTTTAAAAGACTGACCGAAACGCTGATCGTCATGCTCTCGGTGCCTTTCGCGCTGGTTGGTGGCGTGTGGTTGATGTGGATATTGGGATATAATCTGTCGGTAGCGGTTGCGGTAGGTTTTATCGCCCTGGCTGGGGTCGCGGCGGAAACCGGCGTGGTGATGCTCATTTACCTTGACCATGCCTGGGCGGCGAGCAAAGCGCAATACCGTACGGAAGGCAGAACACTAGATGCTGCTGCCCTTTATAAAGCAATTATGGAAGGCGCCGTCGAGCGGGTGCGACCCAAGATGATGACAGTGGTTGCCATCATGGCTGGCTTATTACCCATTCTGTGGGGGAGCGGTACCGGTTCCGAAGTAATGAGCCGTATTGCCGCGCCGATGGTCGGCGGCATGATTTCCTCGACCATACTTACGCTGGCGGTGATTCCAGCCATTTATGGGTTGGTCAAACAATGGGGACTTGAACGGTGAGCGACAGATGCTGACTCAACGCAAAATATGGCTTACCTCTGATGATTACCTACAATTGGAGCGTACCGCCGAATTCCGTAGCGAATATCTGCTAATACCGTTGAGCATTATTTCGTATTTTCTAACTACCAACCTTCAACCATTTTACAATCGTCTCAAACAACAGTTCGGGATCTATCGGCTTGGCAATATGATCATTCATACCGGCTTCCAAGCAACGTTGTCTGTCCTCAGCAAAGGCATTGGCGGTCATCGCCACGATTGGAATACGCTCACCACCAGGTAGCTGTCGAATCCTTTGGGTTGCCTTAATGCCATCCACCACCGGCATTTGCATGTCCATCAGGATTAGGTCGTAACTGTTCAATCGTACCAGTTCCACCGCCTCAGCGCCGTTGGTGGCAAGATCGGCCGTCATCCCTTCATCGCCTAACACTTCTAAGGCGATTTCCTGATTGAACGGTTCATCCTCCACCAATAATAGCCGCGCATTACGATACTCGTGTCGCAGGGTTTTTGCGGTGTCGTTCGTATCGTCGAGAGGCTGCGGCAACCCATTATCTTCAGCGCTGGGAAAGGTTGGTAGGGTAACAGGCACCGATGCGCCAGTATTCGGCCGTTCGACCTTTCCCAAACGGACCGTGAACCAAAACGTACTGCCAACACCGAGTTGGCTTTCTACACCAACTTCCCCCCCCATCAGATACACCAAATGCCGAGTAATGGTAAGCCCCAATCCTGTGCCACCATATTTGCGCGTAGTCGAACCGTCTGCCTGCTCGAAAGCCGCGAACAATCGCTCTTGGTCTTCCTCCGCAATACCAATGCCGGTATCGCTGACCGCAAAGCGTACCATGATATCACGGTCATTCTCTCCAACAACGGTAGTATGGATGGCAATCTTACCATGTTCGGTGAATTTAATGGCATTACCCAGGTAATTAAGTAGTGCTTGGCTAATTTGCGTCGCATCGCCGCGTACCCACCTCAACAGAGAGGGATCAATATCGACTACGAGTTCAAGCCCATGCGCCCGAGTATCGTCACGGATCAGGGCACAGATATCTTTTACCAAATGGTCGAAATCAAAATCTGACATTTCGAGGGTAAACTTACCCGACTCGATTTTGGCAAGGTCGAGCACTTTATTGATAACGGAGAGTAGATGGTGGGCAGCGGTCTCCATTTTATCCAACTTGTCCTGCTGTTCGGCATCCTGGTTACGTCGGCGTAGAAGTTCGGTAAAGCCGATGATGGCGTTCATCGGTGTTCGGATCTCGTGGCTCATATTGGCGAGAAAGACACTCTTGGCTGAGTTTGCGGCCTCGGCCAACTCCTTGGCCGCAACTAATTCACGGGTACGGGTGGCGACGAGTTCTTCAAGATGTCGTCGATAGCGTTTGAGTTCATCCTGGGTACACCGATCGTCAGTCTGGTCACGGAAAACCAACACCACGCCGATAATTGCGCCGCTTTCATCGCAAATCGGGGCACCGCTATCGGCAATCGGATATTCGGTGCCATCGCGCGCAATCAATAGGGTATGATTGGCTAGGCCAGCGACAATGCCGGCGCGTAACACATGCGTCACCGGACTTTCGACAGTCTGTCGGGTTATCTCATTGATAATGACAAATACCTCATCAAGGGGGCGTCCAATGGCCTCCTCCTCACGCCAGCCGGTCAATGTCTCGGCGATCGGATTCATCATGACGACGCTGCCATGACCATCGGTAGCGATTACGGCATCTCCGACGCTCATCAAGGTAATACGATAGCGCGCCTCACTCTCGCGTCGTACCGCCTCAGCTTGAAACAATGCGTGGTACTGTACTGCAGCGTTGCGCTGCCAAACTGCCGTTCCGGCCGCCGCCGCCAACAGCATTCCGATCAGCGTCAGGATTAATACCGATTGTCGCCGCCAATCGGTCAACGCTTCCTTCGTATCGATCTTGGTGACCATGAACCAGGGTGAATCGGGGATGGCTTTCAGTACTGCCATAACCTCGATGCCGCGATAGTCTCGCCCTTCCAAAAAACCCTCGTACCCCTTGACCGCCATAACGGCCGGCACCTCCTGTTTTGTCAGAGGAATGCGTAGTTTCAGCGCAGTGTCTGCCTGATGGCGCAGGCTATTGAGAAACAGCACATTGTCACCGTCCCGCCGCACCAGTAACGTTTCTGCAGTTTTACTCGATGTTGGCCAGGATTGAATCATCGGGTAAAGAAAATGGTCGGCATCAGAGCGCAGGATAATGGCGCCAAGCGGAATGGCTGTTTCTCCACGAGAGAAAAGTGGGGCTACCATATTGACATGGGGCAATGGGTCTTTATTGGAATCGAAATGTAGGTCAACGATAATCGGATGCCGTTCATGTAATGCTTGCATTACCGCGGTCATTTCCATAGGGTTAAGCACGGTAAGCGGACGAGCATCAGCATGGAGCTGCATCCGACCTTGAAAATCCACCAACATGACATCCTGATAATGCTGGCTATGCCTTATAACATTCAGTTGAGCTTGTAATTTAGTCGTCAAGGTAGGATCTGGTTTGGATCTCCAGAGTTCAACAGCATCCATCAATAGTACGCTGTCACTAAGTGCAATAGCATCATTCAGTCGCTCCATCCGCCACTGCCTAAGCTGCTCAACCTTGAGATCGGCAATGGAAACTAGGTTGTCCTCAATCTCGTGCCGGAAAAGCCGCTCCTGTGCGTTATAGAACAGGACAGTACTGCCCAACAGCGTTAGGAAGAGTGCTGCATAGATGAGCTGTCGCCACTGAAAAAAAGAATTTGTTCCATTTATATCTTTCATAAAGTATGGTATTATTTTACCTTCATTGTCAGCTCTGCCAACAGCTTTTCCATTGCCTCTGCGAGTTCCTCCGCCTGGCGGTACGTTACTTCCGACAGTACGGAGTCTGCGGAGGTTTCGGCGATGCATTGTCGTGCCGAAAGCTCGATCTGCTTCGCCAATTCAAAGATTCCGTGGGCCATGAGGCCGCCGGTCACGCTCTTTAATTTGTGAGCGATCAAAGCAATCTGTTGATTGTCTCGTGCTGTAGCTGCCATACGCAGGATAGTGGCGGTGTCCGCATGCGTACGCAGCACAACATTCACCAGTTTGGTGATAAATGCAGGTTTCTTCTGATATTGCGCCGTCAGGGCCGCCCAATCGACAAGGGATGGCTCAGGAGACCCGGATACCTCGCTTAAAGCGCTTAACGAGCTATCTTGCGAGGAAAGAATGGCATCCTCCAGAAGATTGGGAACAGGCGCTGCGGAACGCAGCCGACGATGGTTCAAAATAGCGGCCACTAAAATATCGATTTCCACCGGTTTGGTGATGTGGTCCACCATACCGGAAAGTAGGCAGCGCTCTCGCTCTTCGGCCAAGGCATGGGCAGTCAGTCCAATGATCGGCAGATCCGGGGCGAATTCTCGGATACGACGCGTGGCCTCATGGCCATCCATCTCCGGCATCTGGATATCCATCAGCACGATATCCCAAGCCCCTGCACCATCCTGCTGCACCCGTTCTACGGCTTGGCGGCCGTTCTCCACACAAACTAAATGCGCTCCCTCCCCATCGTGCAATATTTCCTCCAGCACCAAACGATTCATCTCGTTGTCCTCCGCCGCCAGAATGGCATATCCCACCAAACGCTGGCCGCCGGTAGCAGGGACAAATCGATTTCCGGCAATTTCTTCCCGGCAAGCATTGAGTATTTGACGCACCCGCAGAGGTCGTTTCAGGCGCGCAATTCCCGCCGGCAGACGGATGGGGCTATTCTCACTACTACCCGGAAGATGCACCAAAGCTATTTGTCGACCAGCGGCAATGGCCGCCTGCATCGCATGGGCGATGCCTTCGTGCAATAAGACCGACTCCGGCAATAGCACCAACTTGGCCGACACCATTGCACAAGCTGCGCTGACCTCCTTGATGGAGCGTTGCTCAACTTCGCTCCCCCGGGCAAATAATGCTTGCGATAGCGATTCCGCCTCCCACGATTCGATGCCGACCAACAGTATTTTCCCGCAGGAGGGTGAAGATACGACAGGCACAGCCATACCAGGTTGGGGCAAACGGACTTCGAATACCGTACCATTCCCCTGGCGGCTCTCCACCAGGATCTCGCCCCCCATCAGGACAACAAGCCGTTTGCTGATGGTGAGACCGAGACCAGTACCACCAAAACGCCGCGTGGTAGATCCGTCTCCCTGTTCGAACGGGTTGAATAAACGGGTGAGTTGCTCCTGAGCCATACCAATACCAGTATCACTGACCCGAAAGATCAAGACTTCTCCCTCGCGCGCGACCGTCAGGGCAATGCGTCCCTGTTCGGTGAATTTGATCGCATTGGAAAGCAGATTTACCAATATCTGAGAAAGACGTAGGGCATCACCAACCATCTGTTCGGGAAGGTCAGGGACTTCATCGACGAGGAATTCCAATCCTTTCTCAAAGGCACGAGCGGCGTTAATATCCACTACCTGGTCGATCACCTCGCTGAGCAGGAACGGGATTTCCTCTAATTTCAGCTTGCCGGCCTCAATCTTGGAGAAATCCAGGATGTCGTTGACAATACTGAGCAACAGTTGCCCGGCATTGAGAATATGGGTAAAAGTCGCATGGTTCTTACGCTCCACACTGTCACGCTGCCCCACCTGAGCTAAACCCAATACCGCGTTCAAAGGGGTACGGATCTCATGGCTCATATTGGCCAGGAATTCACTACGCACCCGGGCGAGCCGTTCGGATTCAAATAGTGCCTGTTCCCGTGCCATCTCGACCACCTTACGATTGGTAATATCGCGGAGGATGGCTTGTAGCTGCCCATCAGGGAGTTTTCGGCCAGTCATTTCACCAATAAAGGACGAACCATCCTTGCGGCAACAAGAACATTCACTCACGAAGGCTCCCTGGGCACGGTGGTCCAACTTCAGACTGAGGTTTACGATATCTTCCTCAAAAATCAGATCGGCAATATTGAGACGTAGAATTTCCTCACGCGTATAACCGAACATTTCCGATCCGGCAGGGTTGACCTCGATCAGATAGCCGTTCGCATCCGAAACGAAAATTCCATCGACCGTCTGTTCGATGAGTAGGCGGTAGCGCTCCTCACTGCGTTGCTGGGCCAACTCAGCCTGTTTGCGTGAGGTAATGTCTTGGGTCGTGCCAAAACCGCCGAGTAATTGTCCTCGGGGGTCAAACTCTAATTCGGCACGCTCCCGCACCCATTTTTCGACACCATTCACCAAAAGCCGATGCTCGATATCATAGGGCGCACCATGCAGAGCCGCCTGCCACCGGTGGTCAACGTATTTTCGATCTTCCGGGTGGACGATAGATAAAAAGGATTCATAGGTCATGGCCGCCCCGTACGGGACGCCAAAAATACGGTAGTTCTCGTTGGACCAGCTAAGAATATTGTGTTGTACGTCCAGGCGCCAACTGCCAATCTGACCCACGGACTGGGCACGGTTGAGGTCTGCCGTATGCGCCGCGACTAATTCTTCCAAATGCTGCCGCTGCATTTCCTCCGTCTGGCGCAGGGCAGTCTCGACGCGTTTTCGTTCAGAGATATCACGGGCAAAACCAGCAATTCCGATAAGATTACCCTCAGCATTCAGTAGGGGTGTTTTGAAGATTTTCAACCAGATTCCCGGATCCCGATTGGAGATAAACTCCTCCATCGCCAAATGACAGCGTGCTGTCATCACTTCTTGGTCACTGGCGAGGTGGGCCTCGGCCAATTCCTGTGGCCAGACCTCCTGTTCGGTTTTACCGCTCAAACTGTCCCCACTCGTCAATCCACAGACTTCCGCATAATACCGATTGGCGGAAATGAAATGGCCATCCCGATCCTTGAACCAGACCATGAGAGGAAAATTGCCTTCCTGATCATTGAGCCAGAGCAGAAACGCCAAGTTATCCTGAATCAATTGCAATTGGCCATGACTGTTGTGTAATCCGGCCATCTTCGATGTCATCTGACGGTGTCTGGAAAGGGCAACCATCACGAGGACCAATAACCAGTCGGTAACTATCCATCCAATACTCATCTGGTATTGGACATGCCCAGCCACGAACTCGTGATGATAGAACCAGACGGCTACTGTCAGTAAAAATACGAAGGTTATGATAATCCCCGTGGTCACTGGTTGATAGAGCCGACGGATCATGTTCTGGAATGTCTGCTTAATTGGTAAATAATTGAAATTCATAAAATATTGAATTCACATAAAATTCTTCATTTAATAAAGATGCCTGTGGGTCTGTTTTTAAACCCTTTAAGTAAAACAAGACACTCAGGTTATCGCGTAACCGGTATAAGGTCTTACTGATGGGGAACGAAAACCCAGCACGATGTCTTGTTTTGGTACGCCAAAATTTTCCAATTCGGCGGCAATATTTGCTTCTGTACCATTATGTTGAATCCAAATTTTTCCATTCTTCAAATCCATATGAAGAATACAGCCATAGATGCGATGTGTATGCTGCCATCCTACATGCAATAATTGATAATGTCCGCGCCCATCGTCGAAAATTAATTGAGTATCGACCTCCGTATCTGCCGCAGAAAGTTGGGCATACTCTTCAAGAATCTGTTTGATGTATTGGCGATAATTATCTAATCGTTCCATTGCCGGATGACCTCTTGCTCTGGGTTGAATACTATGGTTTGAACATGATAGTACCGCAAAATTTCTTGTATAAACGGTTGCGAAAAGAAAACATCATAGACCTCAAAAGGTATAGCAAGATATAGGCTGCGATCGGGTTCCTGTTTGTTTAGTGCGTAACGATAATTCATGAATTGTCCCAGGGCAGTATGGAATTCTGAGATATCAGAAGCCTGGAGAAAACTCTTAACTTCCACAGCAATTTTTCTATTATCTTTTTCCGCTGTAAGTAATCTTTCCGCGCCCAGGTCTACGTATAACGTAATCAGTCCTGCCCGTAACAGTAACGGATCAGCCGTTATTATCCAACCATCCTTTTGTAGAGCCGCCTTTACTGAATCATGGTAGAGATCTTTTGCCGGCATAATGTTCCCCATCACCGTAGTCGATTCTTCAAAGAAGACTCTCCAAACGATTTGCTACATTTTTCAGCCGCTTTTGGATAGCAGCGTTGGAGTTCTCTATGGCAGTAAACTTGCCGAGTCCTTCCTCGATAATATTAAACAGTAATTCTTCCTGAGCATCCGTTAACGCCATGGAGAGCAGTGAGGTACTCATTTTGGTATTAAATTCAGAGATGGTTACGTAGGTCATGACCTGTTGATGTTGTTGCTCCTTTTTAATCTCGGAGAAAATTTCCGAGATTTGTCCAATCACGCTACGGATCGACGCAGTCTTGGCCAATGACTTGACCCCGATCTCTACCGCCCCACATAAAATGGCAAGATGGTCGCGTAGCCTGCCGCAACGGTCGGGGTCGTCCGTAGGCATATTCCTAATCAATAATGACACACTTTGATACACAATCGAGAGGCGGGATTTATATTGTAGGATACGCTCCATTGAGGCCAGCAGCTCGATGATGGATAGTTCGAGGGGGGTACTCTCTCCATTGCTGCTCCGGGTGAGGTGTTGGTCCAAAACACGGACTTGAACGGTGCCCTCCAGGCCATAATTTGCGATAGCGCGTAGGACGGCATCGACAAATGAGGATAAATCGTTACTGTCTGGAAAGGATTTCAGGCAGTCGATGATGACCCCCATTTCTCCCAACGACATCATCGCCGCCATTGCTGTCTGGCTCGCATCCTTCGCCAATACCTTGAATTCGCGGCGATCCCGGTACAACCAAAGGAGATGGGCAATCTTTGCCCGTAATTCGGCAGCGTCGAAGGGCTTCGTAACATAATCCGCGCCCCCTACCTCATAACCTTTCAATCGGTCTTCCACATATTCATGGGAGGAAACGAAAATAACCGGGATCTCGGCCACAGTTTCCAGAGTTTTCACCATTCGGCAGATCTCGTAACCATCCATGCCCGGCAACTCGATATCAAGCAGTATCAAATCGTAGGAGTGTTCTTTAAGTGCGGCAAGGCAATCATTCCCGCTCTCCACAACGGTAAGCTGATAATCGCAGGATAATTCCTCTGTTATCAGCTCCTGCATGAATAACTCGTCTTCAACAACCAGAACCAGTGGTTTATTCATTATTTCTCCCATTCGGTTTTCCAGGTAAGTAAAATATCGGCGGGTAACGGTCTTGCGAAGAAATAACCCTGAACTTCATCGCAGCCAAGACGGGTAACCAAATCCAACTCCTCGCGATTCTCTACACCCTCAGCAACGAGATTGAGCTTCAAAGATTTTCCCAATCTGATACAAGATTCAAGTATGGAGAACGCCTTATCGTCGTGAGTGGCGTCGGCAACAAATCCACGATCCAGTTTGATTTCAGAAAAAGGAAATCGGCCAAGATTCTGTATGGTCGAATAACCAGTACCAAAGTCATCAAGAGAGAGAAGGAACCCCTTGATGCGCAAGCGTACTAAAATTTCAAGACAGACCGCCAACTGCTCCGGGAAACCACTTTCCGTAACCTCAAGAATAATATCCTGTGGCTGGATTCCAGCCTCCACTACGATTTTCTCAAAAATTTCCGGAAGATCCAATCGGTGCAGATTCAGCATCGAAATATTCACGGAGAGTTTTAACCGATGACCACTCTGCTGCCACACGGAGAGTTGTCGCGCCGCCTGACGCAGGATTATCAAGGTCAACTCATCGATCAACTGATACTTTTCCGCAGTAGGGATAAAGGCGGCAGGTCCCAACAATCCATAGTGGGGATGCTGGTAACGTGCTAAGCATTCAGCTCCGATTACTCGTTGTTGCTGAAGTTCAACCTTAGGCTGAAAAAATAGCGTAATATGACCCTGCGCCATCCCTTCGCGTAATTCTTCAGGAGAAATCTCAATATTTTCTTTTGGAGAATATGGATATTTCTTTCGTTCGCACAATTTGCCGAGTAATTTCGCCAGATGGCGGTGTTCTACCGGTTTTTCAAGAATTCCGACGAAGTTGAGCCGATAGGCATCGGCTAAATGCTGTGCCGGCTCCAAAAGGGCGGAGTGTACCCCGGAGAGCATACAGATTCCACCACTGAAATTCAACTCGGCCAAATGTCGCAAAAACTCAACACCATCCATTTCGGGCATATTGATATCGCAGATGACCAGTGCCGGAAGGATATCCAGGCTTTTGAACAGCCCCAATGCCTGTGCCCCATTACCCGCGCATAATATTTTTGTGATACCTAAATCACGAAGGAGATCTTCGATAAGTTCCCTCGTGAAATCATCGTCATCGATAATTAGCACCGGGGCTGGAGAGAGAATAATGCTTTCTTTTTGGTTCATAATGGCGGGCGTTTTTGAATGATAACGGAGAGCTTTTCAACGATAATATTGAATAACTCATGCAGTTCCTGCAAGCGCTGCGTAGCGGAATAGGACAAT
>CAUYUB010000145.1:0-4250 GCA_963575685.1 Gammaproteobacteria bacterium
CGTCCCCTTTCCTCCCCGCCCTCAAGGGCGGGGTTTCTCGGGGACACTGATGAAGAGAATCGCCCTCGCTATGACTGTCACTGGGCTCATTTCGGTGGCTCAGGCCGACGAATACCTCCAGGTCCAGCCCGACAAGAGCGACATCGCTTTTATCTACCAGCAGATGGGCGTCGCTATCGACGGCAGGTTCAAGAAATTTTCCAGCCGGCTGAATTTCGACCCCGCCAAACCGGAGGTCGCCAAGGCGATGTTCGATGTCGAATTGGATAGCGTCGATACCGGCGTCCCAGAAGGCGACCAGGAAGTTTCCGGAAAACCATGGTTCAACACCAAGGCTTTTCCAACCGCCCGATTCGTCTCCGACCGCGTTATATCGCTAGGCGGCAACCGTTATGAAGTGACCGGTCAACTAACCATCAAGGGCAAGACCCAAGCTGTCATCGTCCCGGCCACCTTTACGCCGCAAGGCAGTACCAGCGTTTTCGACGGCGCCTTTACCATCCACCGCGCCGATTTCTCGATCGGCGAAGGCTCCTGGACCAAGTTCGACGTTGTCGCCAACGATGTCCAGGTCAAGTTCCACATCACCGCAAGCAGCAAGTAACCCCCAACCTCCAACGGAAAAACCGCCATGAAGAAGCAACTTGCCACCCTCGTCCTCGCCATCGCCGCTGCCACTCCGGCGCACGCGGCCCCGGAAACCTACGTCACCGACAACGCCCATACCTTCCCGCGCTTCTCGTACAGCCACTTCGGCTACTCCACGCAGCTCAGTCGCTTCAATAAGACCAACGGCAAGATCATCTTCGACAAAGCTGCCAAAACCGGCTCGGTCGATATCGTGATCGACACCCAGTCCGTTGATACCGGCTACGGCCTCTTCAACGAGCACATCCAGGGCGAAGACTTCCTCAACACCGCCAAATACCCGACCGCCACCTTCACGTCCACCACGGTCGTCTTTGAAGGCGACAAGCCGGTGTCAATCGAAGGCAATCTGACCCTGAAGGGCGTCACCAAGCCGGTCACTCTGACGGTCACCTCCTTCCAGGCCATGCCACACCCGATGCTGAAGAAGGATGCCATCGGTGCAAACGCCTTCACCGTGGTCAAGCGTTCCGAGTTCAATGCTGGCAAATATGTCCCGTACGTTGGCGACGACGTGCGTATTGATATCTCGGTCGAAGCAATCAAGGAATAAGTTTTTACTTATCAGCATATTGCGGGTGACGCGGGACGCGGGAGAATTGTGACCAGTGACCAGTGTGCCATGACACTTGCCGTTGAACTCCCGCGCCCCCTTTTACTTCCTAGGAATGCCAGCCACGCTAAGCAGTTGGTAGTTTCCGTACTCACCATAGTGTTTTCGTATCCAACCAAATCACCTGCCCGGTACGTTTCTTTACTTCTTCCACCATATACGCCGTCCCTCCCGGCCCATCCCCGCCGCCACCATTCCACAGGCAAATAAATCGCACCTTTCCCGGTCCATAAGCCAGCGCCGTATACAGCAGCCAAAGGTTGCAGCGTTCATAGGGATCGCGAGTGGAATCACCGAGTTCTTCGGGCATACATCGCGTGGACAGGGTGAGCTTGCCCTTAACCGCGTAAAAGCGGCTACGCCATTCGCCCGCCGCTGGGGCAACGGAGCGTTCAATAAAGTCAGCTTCCGGAAAGGGTTGCAACAGTTGCAGCTTCACGCCGCGTGCCTGGCAGGCTTCGGCAAAAATCAAGTCTCCTCCGCTGGCTCCTTGGGTGAAAGCCAGATCGTCGGGACCAGCTCCCAATTGATCCAA
This sequence comes from Gammaproteobacteria bacterium, assembly GCA_963575685.1. GTDB lineage: Bacteria > Pseudomonadota > Gammaproteobacteria > CAIRSR01 > CAIRSR01 > CAUYTW01. The sequence goes on from CAUYUB010000145.1 coordinate 1,797, forward strand.
TGCCTCGGCAATTTTTGCCTCGGCGAGGGGTACTTTATTCAGGGGGAAACGGGGGGTAGGGCGATCGGGGGCATCGACCATGTGACCGGAAAACAGCAGCACTTGCCGGGGTTGCCACTGTCCTTCCTGCGGTATGAGGGCGGGCTTGATGTCTTCCGCGTACACATGATTGAAGTTGATACGCTTATCATCTGGTCTTGGTTTGATGCCAAAGGGCATGGCAACAAAAGCGTGTAGTTTCATGGGAGCTTCCTATCTTGGTTGCGATCAGCTCAGACTAAGAGGGATCGGGAGACTTTCAGGTCCACACTGTTTGTGAGTCCTCCCGAGTTTCGGCTTCCCGAACCCCCTTTCCAGCCATGTCGCAGTTTCGATATGCTGATCGTTCAGGTTACTTTTTTCCCAGCAATCTGGCCAGGCTGCCTTGACGCAAAAACCACTTGTCAAACACATTCAAATGCAGTTTTGCCAGGAAGGTACCAACGCTTACCATGCCAAACCCAATAAATATTTCCTGGGCAGTCTTGCGAATCCGCAATAATTTCATCAAAGGCTTCCATTTCCATGCAGTTGCGCTCAAAACCATGACGAACAGCGCCGTCACGATTTGTCCCAAGGTCGTAGGAACCGGCACAGACCACCACCGGTAACCAAGGCATGCCAACGAAACCAATAGTGTGATTAGTAATACGGCTCCCACAACCCGCAGAGGCTTCGATAGAAACCAGATTTTTAAAAACATTTGGTCGGAAACGGCGAGCTGACGCAAAAGAGGGGTATCTTCTTCCTGTCTGCACATCTCGTCCGTGATCTCCAGGAATTTCCACGGTGGCGCCACATCTACACCGTTTGTCGTGAAGCCCAGAGGAGGTACGGAATTCTGAAAAGCATATTCCGTCATCCGGTAGGCGCTAGTCATTAGCGCATACGCCTCGACCTCGGAAAAGGAATCGAGGTCGGTACGAATCGCCGCCAATTTCTCTTGTATTTTTCGATAAATACCGTAGGGAAGCAGGGAAGAATTGCTGACGGGATCGCTGGGATCCTGACAGCCTTCCCAGTCCACCGGCTGGCCTTCCAATCCCTGCTTGAGATGTATGAACAGCAGTCCTTGCAGCAAGCCGGAGTGTCGACGGGCGTCGAGTCCGTTGTATTGGCTTTCGCGCAAGCGTGCCTGCAGGATGCTGTTGCAACGCAACGGTACGGCCAATACTCCCTTACTCGGTTCGTCCTGCGCGTCCATTTGGCCGCTGGCATCGCTGACCAACAATACGTTGCAGCCCTGTTCCAGCAACGCCGATGTGCCTTGATTGTCGTGTACGCCACCGTCGACCAGACGCACGGTTTTGTCAGGATAGAGTCCCTCAAGCGGCAGAGGCTCAAATAGGCCGGGAACGGCGGAAGAAGCCGCTACCGCGTACCCCAAGCGTATTTTTTTATGGGGCTCCGGCGCGCCTTCATAGTACATCCGCCGTAGTCGATAGTTGGCATCAACCGCCGAACCAGCACCTGCCGGTGGTTCACCCATCCAGGTCGTCGTGAACTGCCAATTGTGGCCGGTGTTCAGAGGAGTTGCGTTGAGCACCAGGATGGGGATCTTGGCTGCCCGTCGCCAGTTTTGATCCTTGGGAGAAAAATCCTTGTCCTTGTCCTTGTTCTTCGGGCAAATCGTAAGTTCGTCCAGGAACAGTTTTCCGGGTTGCGTCGGGGAGGATTCCTTTTTCAGTACGCATTCATCCGATAGTATGCATTTATCCGGTAGCTTGACACGAGAAAAAATCTTTTCCTCGTAGAGTTCTCCTAGCCGATTAGTGCGCGAGTATTTAGCGGAAAGAATCATTTTCAGGTTGGTCATCCACTCGGAAAGCACCCCAACCCTGATATTGGTTTGTACCCCAACCAGAAAATCATTTTGCACCCGTTCCACAATCTTGATGTAGTCTTCCCGTTTGATATCCTCATCGGATTTGCACTGAAGGAGGTTGCGCACTTCCAGGTAGTAATGGGCGCCAACGATCGAGCCGCCGGAGACGCAGGACAGGTATTCCACATCGCGGAGTAGATCCAGTTCCGCCAATTTCGCCAGTAGCCCGATATGGAAAAGGGAGGCGCGGAACCCGCCACCAGAAAGAGCCAAGCCGATTTTGCCTTTGAGCAGGGATTCCAGTCCGGCCTTGCGTTCCCCCAGAAATTCGTTGAGCACCTCTTTGGCGATGGGAGGAAGCGCATTTTTCTCGTGGAGTTGGAGGATTCGGGCCAGTTGGCGGCTGGTGGTCTCCCACTCCCATTCCGGCACGTCGGGCAACGCCGCCGCTTGCAGGAACCAGGGGCGCGCATCCTCATAGTGCCTCAGACCAAAATATGCTTCAGCAATGGTGACCAGAAACCACCATTCCTGCCTCAGCCACTCCGAGCCCGATTGTTCGGCAATGCTAGGAACCAGCGCGACAATGT
>CAUYUB010000146.1:0-4242 GCA_963575685.1 Gammaproteobacteria bacterium
GCGGCCGATCGGGGTATTCGTCTCCGGATTTGTTGCACAGCCAGGAAGAGTTCCAGGCATCTCGACCGAGTCAATTCTCGAATATCTTAGCCGCGCGGGTGGTATTGATGAGCAGCGTGGTAGTTTTCGGGATATTCGCGTATTACGTCAAAATAATGTCATTGGCCGAGTGGATCTTTACGATTTTCTAATCCATGGAAAAATGCTTCAGCTGCAATTTCACGATGGAGACACGATTGTGGTTGGTCCGCAGCGTTCCAGCGTCGTGGTGACGGGGGCCGTCCGCAATGGTTATCGCTTTGAGACGCCGTTGGATAATCGTATGACAGGCGCCGAATTAATACACTTGGCGCGTCCCCTGCCCCAAGCTACTCATATCCACCTGGACGGGACACGCACCAGCCAGCCGATCTCCGAGTATCTGCCTCTCGCAGAAATCATGGCGAAATCATTCGAAGACCAGGATAACGTATCTTTTGTGGCGGACGCGGCACGGCGGATGCTGACCATTGAGGTATCCGGCGCGAGATTAGGACGTTCGGTATTCGTTACGGACCCTAATGCAACTCTTCTACAGATACTTGATTATATCGAAATTGATCCGGTCGTTGCCGATGTGAGTGCTGTTCACATCCGCCGCCGCAGTGTCGCCCGTCAGCAGAAATCATCGCTGGAGGCGTCCTTGGACCGTCTTGAGCAGTCACTACTAAATGTATCAGTGGCTACTGATGGAGAGGCACAGATACGCAAGGCAGAAGCGGATCTGATATCGCGCTATATCGTGTCCGCGCGTACGGTTGAACCTGATGGAACCGTAGTTGTCCTTGATTCTGGCGGCAGGATGGTGAATATCTGCCTGGAAGACGGCGACGAGATTGTGGTTCCCGAAAAACGTACGGTAGTTATTATCAGCGGCGAAGTCATGGCCCCTCAAGCGATTGCCTTCGAGGAAGGGAGCACCGCACGTCAGTTTATTGAACGGGCTGGGGGATATTCCAACCGTGGCGATTCTGCCCAGATCGTCTTGCGTAAGACCAACGGCCAAGTATTGATCACAGGAGTGGATATAAAAATCTCTGCTGGTGATGAAATCATCGTCCCCCCTAAGGTTGAATTCAAGGGTTTCCAGTTTGGGAAGGATCTGATGCAAGTGATTTACCAGATTTCTTACTCGGCTGCCGCGCTGACACGGGTTTTCTGATAGCTTCCACTCAGAATTAATGTCACGGTGCGTGAATGAAAACTTCATTATTAGTAGTAGTTAACTTATCATAACTTTAGGTTAGTAAATGACCTAAATAAAACGAAAGCGCAAAATAAATGCATAAGATCGTTATCGTCGGTCACCCGTTGTCAGGCTATCAGGAAGTCGAAACGCTACTCAACACCTGCGGCATGGGTACTGCTCAACCCTCTCGCCGGGAAGGCTTCCTGCCTACCGAAATCAGCCGTATCCTATGCAAGGTACACAGTGTCGCTTTGTTTAGCCAGCTTAAGCCCGATAGTGAGATTCAACAGATACAAACTGGCCAAATGTGGTATGGCATGGCGCTGGACCTCATGTTGGGTAACCTGGAACAAAACTTTTGGGGCTGGGCCGATCCTCAGGCCATCTATTTGCTGAACTACTGGAAAGACCTAGACCCAAAAATTACCTTCATCCTGGTCTACAATAGCCCCCATAGTGTCCTGATGCAGGAAGTGGACGAACTTGCGACGCTCACTCCCGATAGCCTAGACCAGCAACTACGTAACTGGTGTGCATACAATGCGGCACTGCTGCATTTCTTTCACCGCAATCCTGAACGCTGTCTACTGGTGCATGCGCGACAGGTTCGCGAATCCGCCAAAAGCTATCTACAACAAGTGCGTGCCCGTATTGATGCGCCATTGACGGAGCCAGGGCTGTTAGTCGATCCATCCTCTTCTGGGCAAATTAAGTCTAGCGTACTTGGCACACACCCGACCGCAGCGAGTACATTCGATAAAATTCAAAACATAAATACGGTGGCGCATTCCGATCAGGACGCACTCAAATACTATCTGGCGGAAGTGTTGCTGATTCAACACCCGGCTAGCCTACAGCTGTACGAAGAGCTGCAATCTGTAGCTAGTTTGCCGCTGGCTAAAGACATAGTTGCTGGACAAACGCCGTTCGCGGCGTGGCAGGGTATGGCCAGCCTGTATGGTCGGATCCGCGAACTGTCGGAACAGGTCAACCTTACTGCTGCACGCCAACAACAGTTTGAACAACAGGAGAAACAACTAGCCACATTAACCCGGCAGGCCAAAGAACAGACCGCCAAGCTCAAGGAACAGGAGAAACAGCTAGCCACATTATTAACCCGGCAAACCAAAGAACAGACCGCCAAGCTCAAGGAAATCGAGGCTAAGCCAGCTACCAACAACAAGGCACTGGAACAGGAGAACGAACTACTGCTCCTTCAACTCCATCAGGTGCAGGAAGAACTTGAGCGCTACTACCTCGAGAACCAGCAACTCAAAGTAGGAAAAAAACCGGCGCCTAGTAATACCGAGTCGGCCAAATCCAGCTATTACGGTGCTGCCGACCGTATCAGACGCCAGCTCTCCTACCGTCTGGGTACGACCATGATTGCACAATCCCGCTCCTTTACTGGGTGGATAGGTATGCCTTGGGCGCTGATCCGCGAAATTCGTCAATTCCGTAGCGAGAAGGCTCAACGCTCTACCGAAAAACTACCCCCTATCGACAAATATCGTGACGCGCACGAAGCTGAGAAAGTCAAGCAACATCTATCTTACCGGTTAGGTGCCACCCTAATCGCCCACAGTGGTTCCCCTATTGGCTGGGTCAAGTTGCCTTGGGCAATTGGCCGTGAAATAAAAGACTTCAAACGTCGTACGGGTAAAAACTCGACACAACCCAAGTAAACGCACAAAGACAGCCATGACAGATAGCAACTCCATCACCTCCTGGCTTTACTACCTGCGCGAGTTTTTGCCGTTGAGAGGCATACTCCTCGTCGGGGCGGGTGCTGGCAATGGTGACTGGGTTCAGTTGTTCAATGCCTGGGAAACCCCGAATACCACCCTGATCGAAGCGGATGAATCGCAGTACCAACGCCTGCTGTGCGCAGTATCGCAGCGTAAAGACTGGCAGTTTCTCAACGAAGTCATCGCTGGTCGGGTTGAAACCGTCACCTATCACCAGGCCAGCAACAATGCGGAAAGCAGCCTTGTCGAACCCCTTGCGTTGCGTAGTCTCTGGCCTAATATCGAAACGCGCCAGAAACAAACACGCCAAGCCATCACGCTTGCTGATGTAACACGAGAGACAGAACAAGCTGCGAACTGGCTTGTGATCGATTGTCTACCCAGCCTTCCCATCCTCCAAGGCGCGGCCGAAGCGTTGATGGGTTTTGACTTCATCGCTGTACGTGTTTTGCTCAAAGAGATCCTACCAGAAGGGCAGACTGATCCCGGTAACCTGACATCCTACTTCAACACATGGGGCTATCGATGTATCGCCACTATCCCCGAACGCCATCCGGCACTAGGTCATATGCTATACGTGCGCGATATACAGGCAATGGCGCAACAATTACAGGAAACTAAACAATTACTAGCCCAATCTAAAGCGATGGAGGATAGACTAGCGACGGAACGACAGATACAGATCGAAATCCTGACTAGGGTTCGGGACGAACAAACCAAACTCGCCAAGGAGATGGAAACTAGACTAGCTATGGAACGGCAGACACAAATCGAAACCCTGACTAGGGCTCGGGATGAACAAACCAAACTCGCCAATGAATGCAAGGCCCGCATTAAAACCTTAGAAAAGGAGATGGAGGATAGATTAGCTACAGAACGGCAAACACAGCTCGAAATCCTGACTAGGACTCGGGACGAGCAAACCAAACTCACCAATGAGTGCAAGACCCGCATTGCAGCCTTAGAAAAGGAAAAAACCGAAGCTATGCGCAAACATGCCGAAGTGCAAAGCCACACGCAGCAACTGGAAGTTCAAAACGCTGAGTGCTTGGTCCGTCAGCAACTTCAGCAGGATGAGCTGACCCGTGCCGAGACGCAGATCGAATTGATTAAAGACCTGTTGTTGCGAGAGTCTTGGGGTATAAGATAATTTCCGGAAAGTATCTTACCAGCTAGGTAAGGCAGGATGGAGTCAGGCATGGTTCTGACACTAGCCATTATCGGAAACCCTTGCTATCTTCTGTGAAGCATTATTAACCACGCAAA
>CAUYUB010000147.1:0-4233 GCA_963575685.1 Gammaproteobacteria bacterium
CTCCTATTGGAAAGTGCGGCCCAAGTACTTGCCTATTCTCATGAACGCTGCCTAGCCCTGGGCGAACGCGAAAATTATACCCCCGAAGAATTGTAACGTTTCGAATCGCTTACCAGTCGTTTCTCCCGCTTGTCTGATATTCTGGTTCAACGCGTACTTCGACTTATTGATCAACTCGATTTAGAAACTCCCGGCACCATCCGTGATCGTATCGACCATGCGGAAAAAAAGGGGCTTACTGTCAGTGCCGAACGTCTGGCCGAAGCACGCTTGTTGCGTAATACCATCAGTCACGAATACCTCCCTAACGCCTTCCTTGCCACCGCCCGTATGGCCATTGACTTAACCCCGGACCTATTGAACAGTGTGGAGCGGATACAGGCCTATTGTCGGCGCTACACCGAGGGGAATTAATCCATGTCATCACTGATTACCACACTTCGTATCGCCACCCGCAAGAGTCCCCTTGCCCTATGGCAGACGGATCATGTCCGTGCCGCTTTGATGGCCCACCATCCCCACCTCGCGGTGGAATTGGTGGGCATGACGACCCAGGGCGACCGCATTCTGGATACCCCGCTTGCCAAGGTGGGGGGAAAAGGATTGTTCGTAAAGGAACTGGAGCAGGGATTACAAGAGGGGCGGGCCGATATTGCGGTGCATTCCATGAAAGATGTCCCGGTCGAACTCCCCGCAGGGCTCGAGATCGCCGTCATCATGGCCCGTGAGGACCCCCGCGATGCCTTCGTCTCCAACCATTATGCAAACCTGGAGGCGCTCCCCTTGGGCGCGCGCGTGGGTACTTCCAGTCTCCGCCGCCAAAGCCAACTCCGCGCCCGTCGCCCAGACCTGCACGTGCTCGACCTACGCGGCAACGTCAATACCCGCCTGAAGCGCCTGGATGCAGGTGAATATGACGCCATCCTTCTGGCCTGCGCCGGGTTGCTGCGCCTGGGGTTCGGCGGACGCATCACCCGCGTTTTGGACCCCGAGGAAAGCCTGCCGGCAATTGGTCAGGGCGCTATCGGCATTGAGTGCCGAAGCGACGATGCAGCGATACATCGCCTTATCGCCCCCCTCCACGACCACGACACCGCCCTACGGATAGCCGCCGAACGGGCGTTGAACGCACGTCTCCACGGCGGTTGCCAAGTACCTATCGCCGCCCATGCCGAACTGGTCGGCCCTCACCTCCGCCTACGTGCCCTAGTAGGAAGCCCGGATGGTACCCGTTTGGTGCGTAGCGAAATGACCGGACCTGCGGAAGAGGCTACTACGCTGGGCGAACAATTGGCCGAGAATCTGCTCTCCCGCGGAGCCGACGCCATCCTGGCCGAGGTCTACGAGGGCACCCCGTGAGTTCCTCTCTGGCCGGTCTCGGGGTACTCGTCACCCGTCCCGCCCACCAAGCCGCCACGCTGTGCCGTCTTTTGGAAGAACAAGGGGCGCTCCCCCTCCCCTTTCCAGTCCTGGAAATCACCGATCCCGAAGACACCGCGGCCCTGCGCGCCATGCCCCTGCGGGAATACCACCTGGCGGTCTTCGTCAGCCCCAATGCCGTGAACCGCGCCAAGGATTGGATAGAGGCAGCAGGCGGCCTCCCACCCGGCATGACGATTGCAGCCGTGGGCCAGGGCACTGCCCGCGAGCTGGCACGTCTGGGATGGCCGACCGACCTTGTACCCGAAGGGCGTTTCGACTCCGAGGCATTACTTGCGCTTCCGCGGCTGGCGGAGATGAAGGGACAGCGAGTGATCATCTTTCGCGGGGTGGGCGGTCGGGAGTTACTTGCCGACGAACTCACCCGGCGTAGCGCCATCGTGGCGTATGCGGAAGTCTACCGTCGCACCAAACCTGCCACCGATCCTACCGAGTTGCTCCGTCGTCTCGCACAACAAGCAATGCACATCGCAGTCATTACCAGTAATGAAGGTCTGCGCAACCTGCATGACCTCATCGGCCCGGTGGGACGGGAGTGGTTGCGCGACGCCCGATTGGTGATGTTCAGCGACCGTACCGCCGAACTGGCACGCGCATTGGGTCTCCGGGGAACGATTCACCTGACCAAGCAAGCAACCGACGCCGCAGTGGTAGAGGCACTAATTCATGCCTCATAAAAATATCTTGGATTAGGCTGTCAACCTAAAACAGGATCAGAACCATTATCATCAGGGGATGTCCATACCCGCACCCACGGCTTAACGCGGAGGAAAGAGATGGCTGCGCCTGAGATCCTTATCCCTAAAACAATCCCCTACCAGGAGGAGCCTGGCGAACCGTACATGAGTGAGCGGCAGCGGGTTCACTTCAGGCATTTGCTCCTAGCGTGGAAGCAACAACTCATGGAGGAGGTGGACCGCACGGTGGCCCACATGCAGGTCGATGCCACGCATTACCCCGACCCTAACGACCGAGCCACCCAGGAGTCAGACTTCAGCATTGAGCTACGCGCACGCGACCGCGAGCGTAAACTGTTACGCAAGATCGGCGAGGCGCTCCGGGATATCGAGACGGGAGACTACGGCTACTGTGAGGCCTGCGGCGCAGAGATCGGACTGCGGCGGCTGGAGGCGAGACTCACCGCCACCCTCTGCATCGAGTGCAAGACCTTGCAGGAAAGCCATGAGCGAGCAAAGGGTTGAACCACGATGCGGAGGTGATTGGGGAACTGGTATCAGAACTCTATCTCACCCTGCTGACGTTCCAGGCGCTCATGGCGCTCCTGGGCTTCAACGCTCAACGTGGCGATGAGGCGTACCTCCAGGCGACGTAGCCCGATCTCTTCCCCGGTCTCCTCGCAATAGCCATAGCTCCCATCATCAATGCGCCGCAATGCTGCATCGATTTTGGGAAACAGCTTGCGGTAACGGTTGCGGGTACGCAGTTCGAGATTGGCGTCTGCTTCCACGGAGGCCCGGTCCACCAAGTCCGATTCCTGCCAGTTCTCCTCCCGCAGGTACTCCAGCGTCTCGCGCGACTCAAGCAGCAATTCTTCCTTCCATGCCAATAACTTACGGCGGAAATATTCCAATTGGTACGGATTCATATACTCCTCGTCCTCTGAGGGGCGATAACCTTCAGGGAGATCAACAGCCATTGGGTCTGCTCCGGATTCGTTATTACCCCCTCCACTTCGATGGGGAGGCCAAGTGGGAGAAAAACTATGGCGCATGAGGATGGTTCGCATCTACCATCTCATCCGCTTCCCGAGTGAACGAACGCTAAAAATTCCCCCGAATGCTGGGCGTGCGGGAGTATATGGAGACCCCCTGACCCCTTCAAGCGCTTCGTCCCTTAAAGATGCCGTAACTACCCAAAACTTTTCACGTAAACAGAAGCCCGTGCTGTGAACAACCTTTCTTCTCCCATTGTCCTAGAACCTGCCTTTCTCACCGCCTTCCGTGGCCGCTTCATTGGCGTGCTGCGCTGGGAACAGCTCGACACCCTGTGGACCTCCCTCCTGGCGCGAGCGGAATTGGGCTGGTACGTCTACCATGTCGGTGAACCTCCTCCCCAAGCCAACCTTGAGACCGAACAACTGCGGCGTGTAGTCGAAGGACTCAATGCCCTACTGCGCCAAGACCACGAGCACGACTACTGCGGCATCGTTTATACCGATAGCCTTACTGAACCAAGCTTCGTCAAGGTCTTCGATCCCAACCATCTGGGCAGTTCATGCGGATCTTGCGGAACAACGGTCTTACCCGGCTGGATTCTGTCCCTACTACCGCCGGCCGACCTCCCGGCGGCCCTACCACCGCCTAATAACCGCCGACGTTGGTGGCAGCGGCTGTTCACCTGAGGCGAGGTCCGAACGCCCCTTGAAGGCAGTGATTGGTTATTGCAATATCCAAAAGAATTCTTGCTTCCTTCTCTCCAGGAATCGCCCCATGATTCACGTTACCGAACAGGCCGCAAACCAGATTCGCCAAGCAGCCATCACCGGCGGTATGGAAGGTTTTGTCTTGCGTCTTGCCGTGCGCCAACTGCCCGACGGTGCCTTGGACTAAGGCATGGGTTTCGACAATCCCAAACCTGACGATGTCCTCACTGAAGCCCATGGGGTAACCGTTGTTTTCTCGCCCCAATACCAGGTAGCTCTCCAGAATCTCACCCTTGACTACGTGGAATTCACCCCTGGCGATTTCCGTTTTATTTTCCAAAACCCCAACGACCCCCAGCATGGTGCCCCTACCCAACATTGAAGGGGAGCGCATGACCCTGTTGGAGGTG
>CAUYUB010000148.1:0-4190 GCA_963575685.1 Gammaproteobacteria bacterium
CGTTACTCATCACATTAGTCAGGTATTCGGGCATCCGGAGGATTATCTTCTGCCAGCAGAAGTGGTTTCAGTTCATGCAGCTCCCCCAAAGGAATGCCAGCGCATCGGAAATAACTTTACGCTGCTGGCCTCCGTTTCCATTCAAAGATCCTTCCTCCCGGATGGTACGGAAGGTTTGGATGCCGATGGGGAGTCGTTTCATGTCGAAGTCCTCCTTCAGACAGTGACGAGAAGCGTCGTTTAGGCAGCCTGTTGTACCGTTACAATAATCGATCTCCGGTCCTCGCCACGGCCCACACCTCAATTTCCCGTGCTCCCGCCTGACGCAACACGCGGGCAAACTCTTCCACCGTATTACCGGTAGTGACCACGTCATCGAGGATTGCTACCCGCCCCCCCGCTATCCTATTTTTCGATGTAATGGCGAAGGCGCCATGCATATTACGTCGTCGTGTTTTCGCATCGAGGGTGGATTGGCTAGCGGTGGCCCGTATCCGTCGGCAGAGGGTTGTGTCTATGGACAGGCCCAAGCGTCGGGCAATTGGGCGTGCCAATTCTACGGCCTGGTTATAGCCCCGCGTCCGTAATCGGGTTGGGTGGAGAGGAACCGGCAGAATCAATTCTGGCAAGGGATCCTCTCGGGCGGCCAGGTGATCGGCCAGTAATTCACCCAACAAACGGGCGTGGGCGAGGCGGCTGTGAAATTTGAGGGTGATAATTAGGTGGTCTATCGGTGGTTCATAGGTAAAGGCGGCAGACATCCGATCATAGGACGGTGGATGTTGCCGGCATTGGCCACACAGGTTAGGGATAGGGAGAAGTGGCGGCAGGGGTAAACCACAACATAGACAAACGGACCCGGTCCAAGGCAAATCGGCCCGACAATCGGGACACAGGTCCAGTCCTTTGCCGCGGTCACCGCATAGGAGGCAGAGCGGTGGAAATAGGGTCTCGTGTACAAACTTTGTCCATTGTTCGCTACGCGGGATAGTGATGATCCCATCCCCTTATCCCTCTTAAATGGCTGAGATTCGCCAACACTGGTGGATATGCGGGTTACGCGCAAAATCTCTGGGGCGTCTGCGCACTGATGTCTTCCGCACCTCTTGCGGTCAGAGCAGCCGCTCAACCAAAAACGACATTAATAGATGGAAAAAGGGATCACTGTCGGTTCTAATAGCTTGGCAGCAGCAAGGAGAAGCGCAAGGTGGTCGCGTTGAATATCGAGTACTCCCTCCATCCGCTTGGAACGGGAAAAGGTGGGCGGGTCCAGGAAAATAAGACCGTAGCGTTGCCGTCGTTCCAGTGATGGCTGCGATTGGGCAGCAGCCGCCGCCATCAACCAGGGGAGGACATCGGCCGTGATGAATTCGTGGCGCTGAGTGGATCGGCCCCCTTTTCCTCCGGTCCCGTGCTCGGGATTAGTGAGAAAAAAGCCGTTGCGGGCAAGGTTGCGTCGCGCCCAAGCCTGATAGGTGGGTGAGAGGTCCACACTGGTCGTGCAATGGCCCCACCGGCCGCCGCCTGAACGTAGCGGTACCGGTATAGGCGTAGAGGTTGAAAACCGCCGCCCTGCGCCAGCGTTCGAATCGCGCCGGGTTGGGCGGTGATCGAGAATAATCCGGTATCCAGGTGATCGGGAAATTGTGGGAAGGTACAACCGTCCTCGCGCACCTCGTAAAGCGCCCTTCCTCACCGCCGTTGATACTGGCCGTGGTCTTTGGCGTCGGCGGATCGAAAGACCTGTTCTCGGCACTTCGAACGGTCGGGACTACCGCCATGGCCTGCGCCAGACAGGTCGCGGCCACCGGTCAACTGTGGGCGGTGCCTCGTATTCCTGGCAGTGGACCAGCGCCGTTCCCCTGATAAAGATCGATGGCCAAGGCATATTCCGGCATATCGGCATCGTAAAGCCGGTAACAGTCGATACCCTCCCGCGCCGCCCAGGCGCTCAACTCTTTGAGGTTTTTCCGCAGGCGGTTGGCGAACATCTGCGCACCGGGTCCTACCGCTTCCGGCGTGGCAACAGCAGGAGGCGGTGATGGGCGAGAAGTCATCCGCCATTCGGGCGTGAGGTGTAGACGCAAAAGACGGCATTCGATAGGTCCATTGTCCATCGGGTGCATCCGCCAGGCGCGTAATCCCAGGCGTTTCGCCAAGTCGGTATTGCCGGTCAGGACCGCAGCTTCCCAACCGGTGAAATGTTCCTTCATTACCTCCCCTAAGCGTGCGTAAAGACCGACCAGTTCCGTCGTCTCGCCCAAACGTTCTCCGTAGGGGGGATTGACCACCACCAATCCGGTCGAAGTCTGGGGTGCCGTACAGGCGGCCAGTTCGCGTCGCTCGATCTGGATGTGTTCACGTAACCCTGCGTGCTCAACAATTTCAAGGGCCGTGGACAGCGCTGGGATCGGCGTCATAACCCATGTCGGGGGAAGATGCGCCAGACCTGCGATGCGGCGTTCCTCGGCCTCGGCGTATAACCGGGCCCACAGGGCCGGAATGTGGCCGAGCCACCCTGTAAAACCACACTCGTTGCGCTGCCACCCCGGCGCGCAGTCACCAGCCATCAACGCCGCCTCCATTAGAAAGGTCCCGGAACCGCACAATGGATCCACCAAGGCCCCGCCTGCGGCGGCAATGGCAGGCCAACCGGCGCGCAAAAGGATGGCCGCGGCAAGGTTCTCTTTAAGTGGGGCGATGCCGCCACCCATGCGCCGATAGCCGCGCCGGTGCAGGCTCGCCCCAGAAAGGTCGAGACTCAACGTGGCACGTCCACCATAGAGATGAAGATTGATACGGAGATTCGGCCGCTCTAAATCTACGGAGGGACGCCGCCCGATACGTGTCCGAAAGCGGTCGACTACGGCATCCTTGACCCGCTGGGCAGCATATTGGCTGTGGGTAAGTCCCGGTGTATTGCCTGCCACATCTACGGCCAGGGTACCGTCAGGATCGAGGTGGTCTTCCCAGGGCAGCACCGTCACTGCTTCGTAGAGGGCATCGGGATCAGGGGCAGGAAAATCAGCGTGAGACAGCAAGATACGATTGGCGGTACGCGACCATAGGCAAACACGATAGGCGGTTTCAAGATTTCCCTCGAAATGCACTCCACCAGGTTCTCCCGCACCCCTCTGCCCCCAGGGTACGCAATTCCTCGGCAAGTAGTCCAGCCGCGCCGCGCGGAGTGGTAGCAAAGAAGTGGTGATCGGTGGTCATTGATTATCCAATACAACGTAGCTTCGGCTGTTTACCACTGAAACAATACCCACATAGGAATCACAAGATTAGGTTCCAGGCTATCCCGGCGAGTATCAAGATTTCCGTCACCATCCGTGTCGACGAGATAATAGGAAGGTCCTACTGGAGGAGTTACCTTGATCATGTAGAGACGCCCACCCATTCGATATTCCTCAACGCGATCTTCACCGCGTTTGACGATGGTTACCTCAGGCTCGGGGAGCCCTTCGGGAGGCGGGGTATTCAATTCAGTGGTCTCCCCAGGCTCTGTTTCGGGCAAAGCGGGAGGCGGTGGAACAGTTTCTTCTGTTGAATAGGCGAAGGTCGAGACAGTCGCGAGGGTGAACAGCAACACAGCAAGGTATTTTATTTTCATAGTACGGTGCAATCAGTTAGTTTACTGGTAAGCACAACAGTAGGCAAATCCCTGTTAAACACTAGCAGCAGAAAAACGTAATATCTAAAATGGAAGCATTTCACAGCCGACGCCAATCATGGTATGAACTCCTTCAAATGTATTGTTTTCTAACGATTTTCCTGATAGGTGTAAAGATTTAATCCCACCAAAAATATTCAAACCAATCGAAGTCAAGTTAATAAGGGTAATAAACAAAGTGCCATCCTTTATATGGTATTGAATTAGCGGAATATCATTTAAACTTACTTCGCGACCCTCGCTAGATTCATGAACAGCGAAACCATTTTCAATCGGAGAGTTATTTCGAATAGCCTCCGCCCATTTTCTCTTGCCGTTGCTTAATTTGGGGAGGTTTAGCCAAACTGAACTATCAGCATGATTGGAGCCTTTCCCAATAAGGAATACGGCATTTCCATCAACTTCTATCGGCACAACGCCATTTTTGAAAATATTATTGCAAACCCAAACGTTGTCGTAGGGTACGTATTCTGTCGGAAGTTTTGTGTTATTCATGATCGAACCCTGCAGCTCT
>CAUYUB010000149.1:0-4184 GCA_963575685.1 Gammaproteobacteria bacterium
TCTCGCGCAGGTATGCCTGGGCACCCTCGGCGCTCTCGGTAACTACCACCTCAAAACCTGTGGGTGTCAGGGTCGCACGTAGCAGCTCACGAATCGCCGGTTCATCCTCGACCACCAACAAACGGGGAGTCACGCTGGCCATGTTTGCTTACTCGCCATCATCCGTACCTTTGGCTTCCCGTTCCAGTAGGTCGATGGCTACATGGCGGACATCGGTGCCGCGCACGATATAGATCACCTGTTCCGCAAGGTTCTTGGCGTATCGCCAATGCGTTCCACTGCCTTGGCGATGAACATGATCTCCAGGGCGCTGGAGATCGCTGCGGATCTTCCATCATGAAGGTAATCAACTGACGAGTGAAGCGCCAGAACTTGGTATCGATCTCCAGATCCTCGCGTACGATGTTGGCCGCTTCGACGGCATCCTGACGGACGAAAGTATCGAGGGCGGCACGCAGCATACCTACGGCCAGATTGCCCATATCTCGAACGTCCGTGATGCAGGATACGCGGCACATATCACGGCCGTAGATGGTTCGCGTCATGCGGGCAATTTTGGAGGCCTCATCACCGCTCCGTTCCAGATCCGTGACGATCTTGCTGATGCCCATAAGCATCCGCAGATCCACGGCAGCTGGCTGGCGGCGGGCGATGATCTGGGCACAATCCTGATCGATGGCCACTTCCAGGGCATTCACTCGATGATCCTCCCTGTCCACACCGGCGGCTTTGTCGGTGTCACCTTCGGCGAAGGCCTCAATCGCGGCGCGGATCTGGCTCTCTACCAGGCCCCCCATGAGCAGCACGCGGCTACGGATGGAGTCCAGATCCTGATCGTATTTCTTGGCGGTATGGTCCTTGGTAAACATCGGAGCGTTATCCTCTCTGCCGCTCAACCGAAGCGGCCGGTAATGTAATCTTCGGTTTCTTTTTTTCTTGGTTTGACAAAAATCTGGTCGGTGACACCAAACTCGATCAATTCACCCAGATACATGTAGGCGGTATAATCGGAAGCGCGGGCCGCCTGCTGCATGTTATGGGTAACGATGACGATGGTAAAGTCCTGCTTCAGTTCCTGGAGCAGTTCCTCAATGTGCATCGTAGAGATCGGATCGAGTGCCGAGGTAGGTTCGTCCAACAGCAACACTTCTGGTTTTACGGCAATTGCCCGAGCGATACAGAGGCGCTGCTGCTGTCCGCCGGAAAGACTCATTCCGCTCTGTGAGAGCTTATCCTTCACTTCGTTCCAGATTGCCGCCTTGCGTAAGGCCCACTCGACCCGATCGTCCATCTCGATGCGGTTTAATCTTTCGTGGAGGCGCACCCCAAAGGCGATGTTGTCATAGATCGACATCGGGAAGGGGGTCGGCTTTTGAAAGACCATACCGATCTTGGAGCGCAACTCGTTCACGTCCATATTGCGGTCAAGGATATTGCGACCGTTGATCAGGATCTCACCCTCCGCCCGTTGTTCCGGGTAGAGGTCGTACATACGGTTCAGCGTGCGGAGCAGGGTTGACTTTCCACAACCGGAAGGACCGATGAAGGCGGTAATCCGCTGTTTAAATACCTCGATTTCTATATTTTTTAGGGCGTGATATTTTCCATAATAGAAATTGAAATTGCGCATGACAATTACACACCTCTCGGTGGCCGGGGATTTTATTTATCATCATCATGAGTCCTGCCCATTGGCGCGCGTTGAATAGGCGCGGGCAAGATATTAAGACAAGAACGCCGAGTGTGATCAAAATACTCCGCCCATGCAGCTCGCCAGTCATTAAAGGACTCATGGCGAACTGAAAATGGTTACCGGCAGACTGGCCATAGGCGCGTTAAGATTCCAAAATTGATTGGATAGTGCGGTAAATAGCAGCGGTGCCGTCTCGCCGGAAATCCGTGCGACCGCCAACAGCACTCCCGTGATCACGCCGGCAAGGGCTGCCTTCAAGGTAACCTTGCCGATTACCTGCCATTTTGGTGCGCCTAAGGCAAAGGCCGCTTCGCGTAACCCATTGGGTACCAACCGCAGCATATTCTCCGTCGTGCGAACCACCACCGGGATGACGATCAGTGACAGCGCAGCGATACCTGCCGTCGCGGAAAAATGCCCGACCCGTGCCACATAGATCTCGTAGATAAATAGGCCAATGATGATGGAAGGTGCCGATAACAGCAAATCATTGACAAAACGAGTCATTCGCCCAAGCCAGGTATGGCTGCCGTATTCCGCCAGATAGACCCCAGCCATGATACCGACCGGCGTACCTACCAATGTCGCCAATGTCACCATGATCAGACTACCGGCGATGGCGTTGGCCAAACCGCCGGAACTGGAACCGGGCGGCGGCGTCATTTCGGTGAGCAGCCGCGGTGAAAGGCTGGTGAGCCCAAGGTCGATGGTGGTGGCGAGAATCCAGATGACCCAAAAAAGACCGAACGCCATGGCTGCCATCGAAATGGATAGGGCAAGATAATTCTTAATCGCACGAAACTGGTGTAAGGGAATAATCATGTACGGTTCCCTTCGCGCGCCGTCAGGCGCATCAGCAATAGTTCCGACAGCGACAAGACGATCAGCGTAATCACAAACAGGATCAACCCTAATTCAATCAGCGCAGCAGTATAGAGCGGAGACTCCGCCTCGGCAAATTCATTGGCAAGCGCCGAGGCGATACTGTTGCCCGGTAGAAACAAGGAAAACCCGTTAAAGAAATTCATATTGCCCGATCAGGAAGGTTACCGCCATCGTGCCACCGCGCGTCCCAAACCCAGCATGATGCCGCCGTGGCGCGATTTGGTGTAAGGCAGCACGATGTACCAGACCACTTCCCAGGTGGTAGCGCCGAGGGCATGGCCGATTCTTTTAGCATTGCCGGGGTCGTTTCGTACGTCGCGCATTACCGAGGCAATGAAGGGAATGGTCTACCGCCAAGATAATGCCGGCGCTGAGGATGCCGATGCCGAGTGGCGGACCGCTGAAAAGCCCACCGATAACCGGCAGCCTGCCCAGGGTCGCGGCCAAGGCGGGTTGAATATGTTGGGAAAAGATTGGCACAAAGATCAGGAGACCCCACATCCCATAAACGATACTGGGAATTCCGGCCAAAAGTTCGATGGCAACACCCAACGGACGGCGTAGCCAGACTGGCGCCAACTCGGTCAGAACGTCCCGAAACAATCAGGATCGAGATCAGCACCACCAACGAGGTTGCCAGGGTTCCATAAATCGGGATCAGCGCGCCGAATCGATCATCGGCCATTCAGTGCAGTCCACAGGAAAGCGAAGCCGATCGCTCGATAGCGGCATCGCACCGTACACCAGTGATAGGATGATTCCCATCAGCAGCAGCAGCGTGACCAAGGCGAACCGACGGGCCAGATTGAGCAGCCAATCGCCAAAGATGCTGGTGGGGCGAGCCATGAGTGCCTTATCAAAAAGCCATTGCGACGCGGTTTGCCTCGCGGGAAGGGAGAGTGCCCGCATCAATTTCCAGAGAAAACCGCTTTGCCGGAGGCGTCCTTGATCTCGCTCCAGCTTGCACGAATGGTTTTGACCAATCTCTCCGGCAGGGCCACGTAGTGCAACTCCTCGGCCAGGGTAACGCCATTCTTGTAGGCCCACTCGAAGAACTTGAGGACTTCCATGCCTTGTTGTGGCTTGTCTTGGACCTTCTGCATTAGGATGAAGGTAGCACCAGTAATGGGCCAGGATTCACTGCCGGGCTCGTTGGTCAGGATCTCGTAGAACGCCGACTTGGTCCAGTCCGCATGCGCCGCCGCCGCCTTGAAGGAGGCGTTGCCGGGGATTGGGTAGCCGCCATCCGCATTTTGCAACAACAGATAGCTCATCTTGTTCTGTAGAGCATAAGCAAATTCCACATAACCAATAGCACCGGCAATGCGCTGAACAAAGGCGGCGACGCCCTCGTTGCCCTTGCCGCCGAGCCCAACGGGCCACTGCACGGCCGTACCCTCGCCGACTTTCTGCTGCCACTCCGGGCTGACCTTGGACAGGTAGTTGGTGAAGAGGAAGGTGGTACCCGAACCGTCGGCTCGGCGGACCACGGCAATGGCTTGATCGGGCAATGATAATTTCGGATTCAGGTCCGCGATGGCCTTATCAGTCCACTTGATAATCTTGCCCAGATAGATGTCGGCAAGGACGGTAGGCGTCATGCGCA
>CAUYUB010000150.1:0-4180 GCA_963575685.1 Gammaproteobacteria bacterium
GGTTCAGATTGGTGCTACCTTCACCAAATTCCAACGTGTGGTCCACGATGTTTCCCGGGAGTTGAAGAAAGACATCCGTTTGGAGATTTGCGGTGCCGATACGGAATTAGACAAAACCGTGGTGGAAAAAATCGGGGATCCGTTGACCCATCTGGTACGTAACGCCATGGATCACGGGATCGAACCGGCCGAAACTCGCCTCGCACGCGGAAAACCGGCCCATGGTACCGTGGGCCTCAATGCGTATCATGACTCAGGAAATATCGTTATTGAGGTCTCTGATGACGGCGGAGGTCTTGATAAGAAGGCGATTCTTGCCAAGGCAATGGAACGGGGGCTAATCAAATCCGACCAAGTGCTTTCCGATCGCGAAATTTATGACCTTATCTTCGAACCCGGATTTAGTACCGCTGCGGTAGTGAACAACCTTTCCGGTCGCGGGGTGGGCATGGACGTGGTGCGTAGGAATGTTACGGCACTCCGTGGCCAGGTAGATCTCGACAGCGTTTTAGGCGAAGGCACCGCCGTGCGCATCCGTCTGCCGTTGACATTGGCCATCATCGACGGATTTTTAGTAGAGGTAGGCGCCTCGTCCTTCGTCATCCCGCTGGATATGGTCGTCGAATGCATGGAACTCCCCGTGGCGGATATCACCGCCCAGGGACGCGACATTCTCAATCTCCGCGGGGAGGTTTTGCCCTTTATCCGTTTGAAACAGTTTTTTGATATTCCCGATCCTCCAATAGTGGTGAACGATGAGGATGATGATCTCCCCGCTCAGCGTGATCGTGAGGGAACTAGTGAATCTTCAATATCAAAAGCCAATGGTTCGTCGCAACGAGACGAAGAATTGGATTTCCTGATCCAACCCGTCCAACGCAAGAATGTCGTGGTGGTCCGCTATGCGGGACGCCAAGCGGGTCTGGTGGTGGACACCCTGCGTGGTGAATTCCAAACGGTCATCCGTCCTCTCGGTGAAGTATTCAATGGTCTCCAAGGAATCAGCGGTTTTACCATTTTAGGCAGTGGTCAGGTTGCCTTAATTCTCGACGTGCCTGGTCTGGTACGCCTGATCACGAGCCAAGGGGGCAAGCGTAATCTCCAACATGCCCCACCTGGCAAGGCCTTGACCATAGCTCAGTAATTAGTCTTGACGTTATCGTGTGGTTCATGATGACTATGACTAATTGACGCAATGACGTTTTGTTCGCCTTCAGGAGAACACCATGACTGCCTCGTCTCATGAGCTGTTACCAACACGGGCCATTACCACCGATACTGCGGAACAGAAACAATATCTGACCTTTCTTATAGGTACAGAGATGTTTGGTATTGGTATACTGATGATTAAGGAGATCATTGGTTACGGGAATATCACTTTGGTGCCAATGGTGCCTCCCTTTATCCGCGGTGTGATCAATCTGCGTGGAGTAGTGGTTCCAGTGTTTGATCTGGCGATACGCTTTGGTCGTACTGCGCAGAAAACCACTAAACATACTTGTATTGTCATTATCGATATCGTGGTGGGTGATCACACCAATCGGATGGGTATCGTGGTGGATGCAGTTAGCGAGGTGATGGAGATCGCGGATGCCGACATTCGATCCTCACCGGAATTTGGTACCAATCTCCGTACTGATTTTATGCAGGGCATGGGCAAGGTCAATGACAAATTTGTGATCCTTTTGGATATGGATCGTGTTCTTGCCTTGGATGAGGTTTCCGTAATGGCGGTAAAACAATAAGGAGAGAGCTAACTTATGCTTGTGTCTCAGAAAGCAAACTATCCCAAATAGCGATTAGTTACTAGAAGGTGTCCCATGATCCAGCGAATGAAAATAGGTGTACGGCTGTGGGGAGGCTTCGGCTTGGTGCTGCTGATGTTGGCCTGGGTGGCAAGCATTGCGGTTAATGGTTTTAATAAAGCGAATGATGCGCTCGAACTTGTCGTCAAACATCAGTATCCGAAGGTGGTGCTCGCCAACGATATTATCGCACTTATTGAGGAAATCACCTCTTCCGCCAGGAATATTCTTATCCTGAAGGATTTAGAGAAAGTCAAACCAGATTTTGAAATAATTACAGAGGCACGTAAGTACATTGGCGAAAAAATAGATATTCTGGAACATGAGATTACTTCAGAAAAAGGGAAGGATCTGCTAAGTAATGTCCGTGACAGTCGCAAGGTCTACGTTAGTATGCAGGATCGGTTCCTTGAAATGGTTCGGAATAACCATTGGGATGAGGGCGTGCAATTTTTCTCTGTAGAGATGAAGCCGTTACGAGAGGCTTACGTGAAGAATATGAGGGCGCTCATCGCCTATCAAGAAAAACTAATGGATAAGGGAGGGAGCGATGCGGCTGAGGTTCAGAATAAGGAAATTAGGTTGTTGCTGATGGTGTCGGGGGTAGCACTTATCTTTTCGCTGGGTTTGGCGTTGTGGATTGGATGGAGTGTCACCCGGCCTTTGAATAAGGCTTTAGATCTCATCAGGCGCCTCGGTCGCGGCGATATCCCCGAGCCTGTGCAAGAGCTTTGGCAAGGGGAATTCGATGACATCCGTGAGAGCCTCAATACCGTCAGCGTAGCCGTCCAGCTTTTGGCCGCTGATGCCAACCTGCTTTCCCGGGCGGCAATTGAAGGCAAGCTTGCGACCCGCGCCGATTCCGCCAAGCACCAGGGAGACTTCCGTAAGATCGTCCAAGGGGTAAATGACACATTGGATGCCGTCATTGGCCCACTGAACGTTGCCGCCCGCTACGTCGATAACATCTCGAAGGGGGCTATCCCCGCGAAGATCAGCGACGTCTATAACGGCGATTTCAACACCATCAAGAACAATCTCAACACCTGCATTGATGCCGTCAATATTTTGGTCACCGACGCCAATCTGCTTTCCAGGGCCGCGGTGGAAGGCAAGCTTGCGACCCGCGCCGATGCTGTCAAGCACCAAGGAGATTTCCGCAAGATTGTCCAAGGAGTGAATGATACGTTGGACGCGGTGATTGGACCCTTGAATGTCGCGGCCCGTTATGTCGATGACATCTCGAAAGGGGCAATTCCCGCGAAGATCACCGATTCCTACCATGGTGACTTCAACACCATCAAAAACAACCTCAACACCTGCATTGACGCCATCAATGCCCTAGTCACCGATGCCAATTTGCTTTCTAGGGCGGCGGTGGAAGGCAAGCTTGCGACCCGTGCTGACGCCTCCAAGCACCAGGGAGATTTCCGCAAGATCGTCCAAGGGGTGAATGACACCTTGGACGCCGTAATTGGTCCATTGAACGTCGCGGCCCGTTACGTTGATGATATTTCGAAGGGAGCTATCCCCGCGAAGATCACCGATTCTTATAACGGCGATTTCAACACCATCAAGAACAATCTCAACACCTGCATTGACGCCGTCAATGCCCTCGTTGAGGATGCGCGGATCCTTGCCCAAGCGGGGGCAGAGGGGCGGCTGATGGTGCGCGCCGATGCCACCCGTCATCAGGGCGACTACCGGCGGATCGTGGAAGGAGTGAATTCCACCCTGAATGCGGTCGTGGGTCCGGTCACAGAGGTCATCCGCGTCATGGCCGCCCTGGAGAAGGGTGATCTGTCTCAACGCATTGATGCACAATACCAAGGGATGCTGGGCCAGTTGCGTGACTCGGTGAATAACACCGTAATCCAACTTGCCGCTGCCATTGAAGAAGTAGTACGGGTCATGGTAGCCATGGAGAAAGGAGATCTGAGCCAACACGTTGATGCGGAGTGCCAGGGGCGGCTGAGTCAGTTGCGTGACTCGGTCAACAATACCGTGGCACGGCTTGCCCATACCATTGAAGAGGTGCATCACGCCAGTAGTGAATTGGCCAGCGCGGCGACTCAGGTGGAGACCACCGCCCAGGCGCTGAGTCAGGCCAGTAGTGAACAGGCGGCCAGCGTCGAGGAGACCAGCTCGGCAGTGGAGCAGATGAGCGCCTCCATCACCCAGAATGCCGAAAACGCCAAGGTTACTGATGTACGGGCAAGCCAAGCAGCGACGCAGGCCCGCGAAGGCGGTACCGCGGTCAATGGAACTGTAGATGCGATGAAACAGATTGCCAAAAAGATTGGCATCGTCGATGACATCGCTTACCAAACCAACCTCCTTGCCCTGAATGCCGCCATTGAGGCGGCAAGAGCGGG
>CAUYUB010000151.1:0-4168 GCA_963575685.1 Gammaproteobacteria bacterium
GTTGAAACCCACGGCTAAATTCATTACGCCGCTACGCGGCGGTTGGCTCCTGGTAATTTTTTAACCGGGACTTGCCTTAATAACTAACCGGAGCACCGCGCCTCCAACGCGGCGCTCTTATGAGCTTGGCATGGCGGCGAAAAGGTAGCTTGGGATGAAGTATCCAGCACCCGCACCCGACTGCGCCCATTACCCAGGGTCTCCACTCGAATCTGAGCGCCAATGCGCTCGGTCAGGGCTGGAATATGAGAAATGATGCCCACCTTACGCCCTTGGGCCTGGAGGGCATCTAGCGCGGCGAGGGCGGTATCCAACGTGTCCGGGTCCAGGCTACCGAACCCTTCGTCGATGAATAGCGATTCCACTTGCGTGGATTGCGAGGAGAGCGAGGCTAGGGCCAACGCCAAGGCCAGGGATACCAGAAAGGTCTCGCCTCCCGACAGACTGTGGACGCCACGAATCTCATTTCCTAATTCTCGGTCCACCACCTGTAGTTCCAATTCCGCACCAGGGATCCGGGCCAAGCGGTAGCGTCGGGCCAAGTCCTCCAGGTGGCGGTTGGCGTGGCCGAGGAGGGCCTCCAGGGTCAGACTCTGGGCATAGGTACGAAATTTGGCGCCATCTGCGGACCCAATCAGTTCCCGAAGGGTCTCCCAGCGTTGCCATTCCTGTTCTTTTCTCTCCCGAGCGGTACGTAGTTCGGTACTCTGGGTACGGCGCTGGTCGTCTTCCCGCAATTGAAATTGGACATTGGAATAACTCGTCTGTGCCGTTTCTTCCGCCTCTCGGGCACGTACCAATGCGGTATCTATCTCAGTCACCGCGAGGGTAGGCATACCCTGAGCTACATAATCCTCCCGTTCCCGATGTCGTTCTGCAAGTCGAATACTCGCGGTCGCTACCGCACGTTCGAGGGCGTCCAACTCCGTCCGTTCCTGTTCCAGCCAAGCGATGTCGTGTTCCAGACGTTTGCGTAGGGTAGGCAG
Organism: Gammaproteobacteria bacterium; assembly: GCA_963575685.1. Classification (GTDB taxonomy): domain Bacteria; phylum Pseudomonadota; class Gammaproteobacteria; order CAIRSR01; family CAIRSR01; genus CAUYTW01. Next base: position 987 of record CAUYUB010000151.1, read on the forward strand.
GTTCAGGTGATGTCCTGCGAGCAATTGGTCGAGTTCAGTGTGGGCTGCTTCGCGTGTCCGATGCTGTCGTTCCCGGTCTTCGGCACAGAGGATACGGTGGGTACGTGCCGCAATGAGCGATTCTTCGGCTTGGCGTAGTGCCATGGCCGCGCGTTCTTCGACGGTCTGCGCCTGCCTCAACCCCCTCTGAAGTTCCTCCTCCACAGTATCCGCCGGTCGGCCACCCAAGAGTTGCATCCGTTCTTGGGTTAGGGTGGCTTCGGCGTTCCGGGCTTCGGTGGCTTTCTGGGTGACCTGTTGTGCGGCCTCGCGGGTCAGGTGAGCGGTGGCGGCGGCGCGGGCCACTTCTGTTTGGCCATGGGCGATGGCCTGCGCCAGTTCGGTGAGGGTTGTCTGGTGCCGGCGATAGGCGTGGGCATCCGCCTCACAACGTGCTCGGAAGGCCGTTGGGTCGTCATCCAAAGCGCTCTGCCAATGCTCAATATTCGCCATGGGAACCGCCAGCACCGCTTTTGCCGATGCCAGTTCCTGCGATTTTTGGACAACTTCGGCTACGGCCGCACGCTGACGTTCGGCCACTGTCGCCACGGCACGTTCCAGCGTTGCCAAATGGTCGCGGGCTGTTGCTTCCGCACGGGTAGCGATGTCTACGGCCGTACGGGCGGCAGTAACAGCGGCTTGCGTGGCCCGAGCGGTAGCCTCGGCCTGTCCGATGGCCGCAAGCTGTTTGCGTAGCCTTTCATCTCGGGCAGTGAAATGCTTAGGCAGATCGGGGGCAAGGGGATTATTTTCCTGATGGTCGTCTTGCTGCTCTTCGGCCAGCGGGAAAGGGATAGCGGCCCAAGCGCGTTCCGCCACGGCAAGTTCCGCCATCCGGGCGTCCGCTTGCGTCTGCTGTGCGTCGGCGCGGCGTTGGGCGGCATCGCGGATGGTTTGGGCGCGGGTCTGTTCGGTGGTGAGTTGTTCCAGCGCTCGACGTAGCTCTCCTACCCGTCGGCGTTGGTCTTTTACCAATTCGTCAAAAGAAGCCGAAACTTGGTACCAGGGGTGGTTGAGGGAACCGCATACCGGGCAAGGGGTATCCTCGGTAAGACGGGCGCGCAGGGCCGCTACCTCTTTACCCGCAGCGAGTGTCGCCCGTTCCAAAGCGCTCTCAGCTTCGCTGTAGGCGGCCCGTGTCGGGACGAGATCGGCCGTGCAGCGTTGTACCACCACCTCGGCATTCGCTGCCTCACCCAGGGCAGTATCACAGGCCACGAGCGCCTCGTCCCATCCTTGGCGCGTCCGGCGTATCACTGCTACCTGGTCGGCGCAACGTCGAACCTGTTCCCGCTCGCCTTCCAACACCATGCGACGGTGCGCCAGCTCCGTACCGTCATGGAGGGCCGCATCCACCTCACGCATTGCCAGAGTGGTCCGTTCCCGCTCCAGTGCTTCCACACTGGCCGCTGCCGTGTGGCGGGCGAGTCCCAACTGGGCCGTAAGGTCATTGACCTCTCGTTCTGCGGTAGCAGTAGCCCGTTGTGCGTCCCGTATCCCTTCCAGCAGGGTATGAATGCGGCGTAGCTCGGCGTCCCAGCGTGGCCATTGGTCGGCAAGATCCGCATGGTGGGTATGGGCGGTGAGCCAACCGACCGTCTCGGCGTGCCGTCGCTCGCGTTCGGTTTGGTCTCGAGTCGCGGTCTGATGGAGTTGCGCGGTATCCTGAACAGTGCGTTGCGCTGTAGCCGCTTCTACCATGGAGGTCTCGCGCCGGCGACGAGCGTCGGTAAGACGCGCATCAAGGGCGCGGGCACGGAGGAGGTCGGGGGTAGTTTGGGCGAGACGACTAGATGCCGCAGACAGCTCGACGCGGGCGGCATTGAGGGTCAATCGGGCGCCGCTGGTCGCTCGATTTGCCTGATCTTCCGTAGTCTGTGCCGTGGTAAGTGCCGCCTCGGCATGGGTTAACGCCACGCTACAGCGGTCTAGTTCTATTAGCGGGATGCGCAATGGCTGGACACGGGAGATGTCCTGCCAGGCAATCTGTCGGGAAGCAGCGGCGGACTGCTGCGCTGTGGCTGCGGTAAGCTCGGTCGTGGCGAGGGTTGCGGCATTGATTAAACGTTGGTGGTGGGTGTGCCAATCACGGGCGCGCCGGGCCTCTTCCAAGGCGATGCGGGCCGCATGCAATGCCGCAAGGCGAGTTACCTGTTCGCTCTCCAACTGGATGCGCGTTTCCTCTTCTAGCGGGTGAAGGTCCTTTAGCTGTTGGTCCAAGCGGTCCCGTTCTTCCTTCTCTTGCTTGGCGCGGGCATAGGCAGCGATCGAGATCCGACCGTAGAGTTCGGTACCGGTGATGCGTTCCAAAAGGTCGGCGCGTTCTTTCTCACGGGCCTTGAGGAAGGCGGCGAAGTCGCCCTGAGCGAGGAGTACGGAGCGGCGGAATTGGTCAAAGTTCAGACCGAGACGGGTAGCGATGGCAGCGAGGACCTCGCTTTTGGTCCGGCCGATAGGGGTATCGGTCGCCAACTCGCGGAGGGTCATGGTTTGGGGTTGAAATCGGCCGTCAGCGCGTCCCCGTGAACGACGGACCTCCCACCGGGTACGGTAGCGACGCTGATCGGAGCCTACGAAGTCCACTTCGGCCCAGCCCTCAACGGTCCCTTGACGCAAAAGGTTGCGCACGTCATTGGCCGGGAGACGGGTGTCGGTCGCGCCTACCGCCACGGTAGGACTACCGGCCAGACGCGGTACGGTATCGAACAGGGCCAGACAGAGAGCGTCGAGTAGAGTACTTTTACCCGCGCCGGTGGCGCCGGTGATGGTATAGAGGTTGACCCGACTTAGGGGACCCTGCTCCAGATCGATGGCAAAGTCTCCGGCGAGGCTCGCCAGATTTCGTCCGCGAATGGCGATGATTCTCACAATAGTGGAGCTTGTTGACGTAACAATTCAAGTGACAATACCAACGGGAAAAATTAGGCATTCCTTCACGCCACCGACTGATAATACAAATTCTGCGGATGCCGCGCCTGCGCAAAGAAATGCCAACGCTCAGTGATCAAACCAAAAATTTGAGCGAGGAAGGCACTAACAGCGAGTACCGGGCTGGCGTACCACCAGGCAGCGTGAGGTGGATGCGGCCCTCCATGACGGTACGGAGCTGGCGCGCCGTCGCATGGTGTTGGAAGGCGAGCGGG
>CAUYUB010000152.1:0-4144 GCA_963575685.1 Gammaproteobacteria bacterium
ATTACACGCATCTCACTCACGATGAAAGATGCCAGATTTCGATTCTCAAGAAGGCGGGCAACACCCTTACGGTCATTGCCGATTTACTGGGCCGGAACAAGTCTGCATGATCAAGGTGTACGGGCACGGTATCGGGAATTGCGGAAGTTGAGGACCGATAATCCACGCCCACGAGATTGAAAGTAATCCATATTACGGATTCAATACCTTAATTGCCCGCTTCATGGTCAGGTCGTCGTCGGAAGATTCGATAGTGAATCCCAGGACCTCCATCAGCTTTAACATGTTGGAGTTGTTGGTCAGAATATCGCCCTGCATGACCTTCAATCCCCTGGCACGGGCAGCGCCCATCAGGCAGACCATCAGGCGTGAGCCGATCCCGTGGCCTTGCCAAGCATCGGCAACGACCAGCGCGAATTCACAGCTTTCGCCATCAGGATTAATCGCGTAGCGGGTTACGCCCAATTCCACTTCCTTGCCACTCTTCTGGGTGATGGCGATCAAGGCCATCTCACGGTCGTAGTCGATCTGGGTGAAGCGCGCCAACATGGACGGGGTGAGTTCCTGGAGTGTGCTCATGAAACGGAAAAAGCGCGACTCTTCCGACAAGCCGCGCACAAATTCCTGTTCCAGCTCGGCATCTTCCGGTCGGATGGGACGAATGATAACGTCGGTACCGTCAGGCAGTTGCCATTGGCTGCTGAGGTGAGAAGGATAGGGATGGATGGCCATGTGCTCGTAGGGCGCAGAAAAGGCCGGGATGTGATCCACCACCACCCGTGCATCTACTGCCAGCGCACCGCTTTCGTCCACGATCAGTGGATTGATATCCATTTCTCGCAGCCAGGGTAGTTCACAGACCATTTCTGAGACGCGCAACAGCACATTTTCCAACGCCGCACGGTTGACCGGCGGCATATGACGAAATTGACCTAATACGGTGGCGATGCGAGTGCGGTCAATGAGACTACGCGCCAGATAGCTATTGAGCGGTGGTAATGCCACCGCACGGTCTCCCATCACTTCGACCATAATACCGCCGGCACCAAAGGTAATAATCGGGCCAAATACGGGATCGTTGGTGACGCCGATCATGAGTTCGCGACCATTGGGTTTACGGATCATCGGCTCCACGGCAATGCCATCGATGCGGGCATTGGGTCGATTCTTCTTTACTTCCGCCAAGATATCCTTGTAACCGGCACGCACCGCGTGGGCATTGTCCAGACCCAGTTTGACGCCACCTGAATCGGTTTTATGGATGATGTCCGGCGAATTCACCTTGAGCGCTACCGGAAAGCCGAATTGCTCGGCGAGCAACAGTGCTTCGTTGGGGCTTCGCGCGATCATGGTATGCGCCACCGGGATGTGGAATGCCGCCAGCAGCGCCTTGGATTCCACCTCATTGAGCACGCTCCGGCGTTCGGACATGGCCGATTCGATCAACATCCGTGCGCCTTCCACGTCAGGCTCAACGTGTTGGGACAAAGGTCCTGGCGTTTGCAGCAGCAATTTCTGGTTTTGGTGATACGCGGCAATGTAGGAAAAAGCATCTACCGCCGGTTCCGGCGTACGAAAAGTAGGAATGCCGGCCTTGACGAAAACCTGGCAACCTTTGCTGATTTGGGTGTTGCCCATCCAGCAGGTAAGTAAGGGTTTGGGTTGCTTGGCGGCCGCTGCGGCGACAATTTCGGCGACCTCTTCGGGACGGGTCATGGCCTGGGGGGTAAGAATTACCAACACACCGTCCACCCCTGGGTCTTCCATGCACACTTCCAGTGTTTGCCGATAGCGTTCGGGGGTGGCGTCGCCAATGATGTCTACCGGATTGCCATGCGACCAGAAGACGGGGAGAAAGTTGTTTAATTTCTCCATGGTTTTCGGCGAGAATTCGGCCAATCGGATGTTCAGATCCGCTACGCGGTCGGCGGCCATGGCCCCAGGGCCGCCGCCGTTGGTAATAATCGCCAGCCGGTTGCCGGTAGGACGATGGCGATATGCCAGCGCCTGGGCTGCGGTGAACATCTGGGCGATGGTTTTTACCCGCACCACACCGGCCCGATTGAGGGCCGCGTGAAATACATCATCCGCCCCGCCATAGGAAACAACCGCCCTGCGACCGGCCAAATGGCGTCCGACCTTGACGCCGATAACCGGTTTGACCCGCGCCGCCGCACGTAAGGCGGAAACAAAACCACGCGCGTGCTGGATACCTTCGATGTACAGCAAGATACTTTCGGTCTTGAGATCAGAGGCCAGATAGTCGAGGACTTCGCTAAAATCAATATCGGCAAAAGTGCCGATAGAGATCACGCTGGAAAATCCCACGCCCGCAGCATGAGCCCAATCTAGAATTGCCGTACATAAGGCGCCGGATTGAGAAACCAAGGCCAATCGACCAGGCAGGGCGTTTCCTCGGTAAAAGGTAGCGTTGAGTCCGATCTCGGGGCGCATGATCCCCAGACAGTTCGGACCGAGTATGCGTACCCCGTACATTCTGGCGGTATCGATAATAGTCTTTTGCAGCGTTGTATTTCTCGGGCCGGTTTCATTGAAACTGGCAGACAGCACCATAACCGCTTTAATCCCTTGTTTGCCGCAACTTTCGATGATCGGGGCGATGGTTGGGGCTGGGGTCGTGATTACCGCCAAATCTACGGGTTGAGCAACTTCATCAATCGTGGAAAAGATCGGCTTGCCGTCTATTTCCGAATATTTTGGATTGATGCCATACACCTGTCCGTGGAAACCTGCCACCAGATTCTGGTAAACAATACCACCGACCGATTCATTCTGATCGTTGGCACCGAACACAGCTACCGATTTTGGAGAAAATAAGGTGGTGAGGTAATGTTGGCCCATGGGATTTCCCGCTTTTGATTTGGAATCAACCCCGTCGCTGCGATTTTGACAAACCCTGATATGAAAAATAATACCGGCAATATGACTTGCCCAATCGCTAAAAGTTTCATTATTGGGTATTCATCATATCACCATATAAAAAAGGGTGAAATCGTGGCGCACGAGAATATACGCAGCCACTATTTCACCCGTTTTCGAAGATGAGCGAAAGACGAAATACAAAAAGATGGGAGTCTCAACTCACTTATTTGTCGAAGGGATTCAGTTTAAGCGCCTTGAGCATAACGATCAGCTTGTCGCGTGGTAGCGGCGCGACGAAACCATCGATCTTGGCGGCCTTGGCGGCAGGTGAATTGGCAGGTAGTGCCAGCAGTGCCGTCTTGACCTTGGCCACCAGCGCCGCATCGGTACCGGCCGCCGCACTCACGAACCAGTCGGGATACAGTGGCGTGGTGCGAGCCTTGGCAGAACCGGAGTCCTCCACCTTGTCCAACACTACCACATCGGACATGGCCAGCTTACCGACCGCTGCCATGGACTCGAGAACACCGGTACGGACGAAGCCGGCATCCATCAATCCCGCTTTGACCAGCAAGAGGATGTCATCCTGCTTCTTGGTGAAGCGTAGCTCGGCGAGGTCCTTGGTCACGTCCACACCAGCCTGAAGCAGATGATAACGTTGAAAAACATATCCGCCAGCGGATTCTGGGCTATAGGCGGCAACTCTCTTACCCTTGAGGTCGGCAGCATGGGTGATGCCGCTCTGTGGGTTGACCACGATGACCCCGCCGAAGTTCTCTTCGCCGTCCTTGCGCCAACTGGCCAGCGGACGAGCTCCGAATTTCTCTTCCAACCCGGCGGTCTGGGCCGGATTGGTCAACACGAAATCAACCCCCTTGGCCTTGACGATATCGAAGGTACGATCGATGGGGAATGTCATCAAACGAACCGGTTGGCCGATTTTCTCTGCCAGATAGTGACTAAATTCGGTCCATTCGGTCGTGGCAAGCAGCTCCCCACGGTTAGCCATGACCCCAAACATGATCTCCGCGGGGACTGCCGAAACGCTCAACATCAAGGAAAAACCAATAAAAAAGAGAAACCGCTTAAAAATTTTACTCTTGTGCATAACGCATCATCCTCATTAGATTAACCTTATCAAGAAACCACCAATTTTAAACGGGCACAGACTACCTTATGAGGATGGAGGTTGGCAATGAGCCATTAACCGTTCTCCGAAACCTACCCATTTATCTCGCAGGACAAACAGTGTTCGGTTCCT
>CAUYUB010000153.1:0-4136 GCA_963575685.1 Gammaproteobacteria bacterium
TTATCCCAACGGGAAATTAATGTTTACTGTTCCAGGTATAGCGAATGGAGAGATCAGGATTACGATTAAAAATCACCAAATGCGCCTCTTGTGCCCCAAGCTGCCGACTGTACTCAGCGGTTTGTTGTACGCCCTCGGCAATCCCAATACCCCTCCAAGTAGAGCTCTTTGAACAATGCTCGATTACCCGCAAACACTTCGGCCAGGGTATCCACCAACAGACTCTTGCCGAAGCGCCGCGGGCAAGCGAGAAAATAATAGCGTCCCTCATCCGCCAAGCGGGCAATCAGCGGGGTCTTGTCCACATAGCAGTACCCCTCTTCGCGGATGGTCGAGAAACTCTGGATACCGATAGGGAGTTTGTACATAAAAAGTCCATGATAACTACGAATTGCGTTTACCACCCTGCGGGAAAAAGGCATCCAGAATCAGCAATCCGGCACCGATAGTGATGGCGGAATCAGCAACGTTGAAGGCAGGGAAATACCAGTCATGCCAATGGACCTGGATGAAATCGATGACATAGCCAAGCCAAATACGGTCCCACAGATTGCCCCAGGCACCGCCCAAGATTAAAGCAATGCCAAGGGCTTCCGAGACGGCATCGGGACGCAGTCGGCGCAACCAAACGATCAATAAGCCGCTGACCATTACTGCCAGGATACTGAAAAGCCACCGTTGCCAACCATTTGCACTCGCCAGAAGACTGAAAGCCGCGCCGGAATTATGGGCAAGGGTAAGATTGAACACCGGCAATAACTCTATCGTTTGGTAGAGGCGCAGACCAGCCTCTACTGCTGCCTTGGTGGATTGGTCAAGCAAGACAATGAGTACCGATCCCCATAACCAGTGCAGGGTGGCGGTCCTATTCCTTCTCCCCTCCCCCTCGCCGGCTGCTGCGTTGATTTCAGGTCCGCGCATTTCCGTTACCGTGGTTCCCTCAGGCATGACGCCGCTCCTCTCCGGGTCCTTCGATATTGGTGACGCAACGTCCACACAATTCGGGATGGCTGGCATGGGCACCGACATCAATACGGTGGTGCCAGCAGCGTCCGCACTTGGGGTGGGGCGAAGGCATCGCCTTCAGCCACAGTCCTGTACCGGCTTCCAGCGCATCGGCGGGCCGTTCCATTGCCGGTGCGAGTGTTGCCGCGGAGGTGATGAAGACAAAACGCAATTCATCTCCCAAACGATGCAAGGTTTCCCTTATTTCCCCCTCACACCACAACATTACCTCGGCATCCAATGACGAGCCGATCGCACCTGCCGTTCGTAACCCCTCCAGTGCCTTGGCCACCGCTTCCCGCACCGCGAAGACCTGCTCCCAGCCTGTGAGGTCCAATCCTGCGTCGGTCGTTTTGTGGAAAGACACGGGCCGCGGATACCAGGTCGTGAGAAACACCGAATCCGGACGATCCCCCGGTAGGTAGTGCCAGATCTCATCGGCGGTAAAAGAAAGGATGGGGGCGAGCCAACGTGCTAGGGCCTCGGCGATATGGTAGACGGCACTCTGGGCGGAACGGCGCGGACGACTGGCGGCTTGTGTGGTGTACTGGCGGTCCTTGATGATGTCCAGGTATTGAGCTCCCAGGTCCACGGCACAGAAGTTGTGAACTTTTTGATAGATCAGATGGAACTGATAAGAATCGTATGCAACGCGCACCTCGTCTTGCAGCTGGAAGGCGCGCTCGACGATCCAGCGATCCAAAGACAGCATCTCGCTGACGGGCAATAGGTCACGGCGGGGGTCGAAATCACTGAGATTGGCCAAGAGGAAGCGCGCAGTATTGCGTATCCGCCGATAGGAATCGGCCATGCGCTTGAGGACCTCGTTGGAGATCGACATCTCACCGCGGTAATCGGTAGACGCTACCCACAATCGCAGGATATCGGCACCCAAGCTCCCGACCACTTGCTGGGGATCGACGACATTGCCAAGTGACTTGGCCATCTTGCGGCCCTGTTCATCGACGGTGAAGCCGTGGGTGAGTACGCCGCGGTAGGGGGCCTCCCCGCGCATCGCAACCCCGGTGAGCAGACTCGACTGAAACCAACCGCGATGTTGGTCGGAGCCTTCCAGGTAGAGATCGGCAGGTACGGTGAGCCCTTCCCGACGCTCCAAAACCGCCGCATGGGTCACGCCGGAATCAAACCAGACATCCAACGTATCGTGGAGCTTGTGGTAATCCTCCGCTTCCGCTCCCAATAGTTCGGTCGGGTCCAATTCAAACCACGCATCCACCCCCTCTTTTTCGATCCGCTGGGCTACCTCTTCAATGAGTTCTTGGGTGCGTGAGTGCAACGCACCCGTGGACTTGTGGACAAACAAAGCGAGCGGCACGCCCCAGGTGCGCTGACGTGAGATACACCAGTCAGGGCGGTTATCCACCATGCCGACGATGCGCGCCTCGCCCCAATCCGGGTGCCAACTCACCTGCTGGATGGCGGACAATGCCTGACGGCGTAGCCCTCCCTGTTCCATCCCGATGAACCACTGCGGGGTGGCACGGAACAGGATGGGGGTCTTGTGACGCCAGCAATGGGGGTAGGAATGACGGATAGTTTCGTTATGGAGGAGCATCCCGCGCTCGTGGAGCACGGCCAGAACATGGGCATTGGCCTCAAAGACCGGTTCGCCGGCGAAGATCTCGGTATCGGGCAGGAAGCGTCCATGACCGCCGACCGGGTTATGTACCGGTAGGCCGTAGCGCAACCCCACGGCGTAGTCCTCTTGGCCATGGCCAGGGGCGGTGTGGACCGCACCGGTACCGGCATCGATGGTGACGTGTTCACCGAGGATGATCGGAACCTCGCGGGCGTAAAAAGGATGACGTAGTGGCAGTCCCTCCAGAGCCGCACCGGTTGTACGGGCCAGCACCGTATAGTGCTCCCGACCATAGCGGGCCATGACTTGGTCCAACAGCGCCTCCGCCACGACAATACGCTCTGGGCCGTCATGACTATTGGTGAGGGCCACCACGTAATCGAGGTCGGGATGCAACGCCACGGCTTGGTTGGCGGGTAAGGTCCAGGGGGTGGTGGTCCAGATCACCACGGCCAGTGAACCGCCCTCCTGTGCCTCCGTACCGCCCTGAAAACGGGCCAAGAAAGCCGCCTCATCCACGACGGAAAAACGCACGTCAATGGCCGGTGAGGTCCGGTCCTGGTATTCCACTTCGGCCTCAGCCAGGGCCGAGCGGCAGTCAGCGCACCAATGGACCGGTTTGAAGCCGGCATGGACGTGACCGGCGGCGATGATGCGCCCCAGCGAGCGCAAGATGTCCGCTTCTACCCGAAAATCCATGGTCAGGTAGGGAGTAACCCAATCCCCCAATACCCCAAGGCGTTGGAAGTCTCGGGATTGAGTGGCTACCTGTTTCGCGGCATAACGCCGGCAAGCGTCGCGAAACTGGCGTGGTGTGACCTTGCCTCCCGGTTTACCAACCTCCTTCTCCACCTGTAATTCGATGGGAAGGCCATGGCAATCCCAACCTGGGACATAGGGGGCATCGTAACCGGAAAGGGTCTTGGCCTTGACGATGATGTCCTTGAGGACCTTATTGACCGCATGACCGAGGTGGATACTGCCGTTGGCGTAAGGGGGGCCGTCGTGGAGAATGAATTTGGGCCTCCCCTCTCCCACTGCACGCATCCGCCGATAGAGGTCGATGGCTTCCCAGTGTCGCAACCGCAGGGGTTCGCGCTCGGCGAGGTTGGCCTTCATGGGGAAGTCAGTTCGGGGGAGATTGAGGGTGTTCTTGTAGTCGGCCATGGAGGGAGAAAGTATCCGCTGTTTAGGGAGTCTGGTGGCTATGGGGCTATCCTCTCTGGCGGGATACAAGCAATCCTGCTCCTACGCAAGCGCGTGCTACGCTGGTTAACCCTTTGACATAGCAAGGTATCCGCCCTAGACGGGTAGCCATTTAGACGGGTAGTCGTTTCGAATGGCTATTATGCAACGAGAGTGGACCCACACTAAACCAATTCAGTGCGAAACTCGCAACACAGCGATGAGAATGCCGACTGCTGCGGCGATAAGTGCGCCAAGCTTGATGATTAGTCGTAGCTCCATCGCCTGTATTAGGACTTACGCATTGACAGCGGCATAAAATTGTGGGTTGAGGTGCTCCTTGCCG
>CAUYUB010000154.1:0-4080 GCA_963575685.1 Gammaproteobacteria bacterium
ATTAAATTTTCAGACATTCAAAAAGGTGCAACTTGTGCCAGCGTAAAGAATACTTTGCGAGGCATGGACTTTTCACCTTACAAGAAGCCCATGCGACAGCGTGCCGACATCCGATGAGGAAACTCACGACCGGAGAGCCGTGTGCGGGAAAACCGCCAGCAAGGTTCGGAGGGAGGGGAAGGTGTGAGCCTTTCCCTACCCCTATTCACGTACTGTGAACACGCCCTAGAACTAAGTGGGAATGGGCGGAGTATGGAAACTTTCACCGGCATGGTGTTTACAGCACGGCGGCGCGTTGATAAATAGCTAGGCCCGGCGTATACCACGACACGAATTCGAGGTTAATCAAATTTCCGCCAAACCCTTTTTGAATAGTTTTCAAGGCTCCGTTCACCCGCTGGTCCTCATTGTCTTCGGCTATTTTGTAGGTGTTATCAAAAATCACCAGCGCGTCGTCGGCAAGTTTTGGAAAAATAATCTCGAATTCGCGCATCACATCGTTATACAGGTGCGAAGCGTCCAGCAGGGCAACCCGGATTCCCGAGTAATTGGCCAGCGCTTCCGGCAGGCATTCTGTGCTGTCGCCGGCATGGATTTCTATCCGCTCGCTGACGCCGGCCAGGGCAAAGTTGTGGCGGGCCTTTTCGATGTTGGCTTGGTTAATCTCGAAGGTGAGGACATGGCCTTGGCATTGTGCGTCTATCAATGCCTGGGCAAGCAGGATGGTGGTGCAGCCCCAGTTGGTGCCGGTCTCCACAATGATTTCATGTTTGCCTCGGTCCAGGTGCGAAAGCAGCAGGTGGTAGATCAAGCCCCAGCCCGGATAGCCGATGGTGGCGCCGGTCTTGAGCCGAGCTTGTTCGATGCTGGCGACGCCTTCTTCCAGCGCAGCAAGATGGCGGTTCGGCAGCAAGCCCCGGTTGTAATTGAACATGCGGTGGAAAATAGGCGGCTTCATCATTCGCTCCCTGGAGCGTGCAGGCAGGCGCCGATGCTGCCATCAAACGGTATCACAGCGCCATTAAGAAATAGCGAATCGGCTTCGACGACCATCTTGGCCAGCCGCCCTAGCTTTTCGGGCGCGCCGATGATGGATAGAGGGAGAGGGGGTCAGAGGGAGAGGGGTCAGGTCTTTCCTTTTGACAGGAACAAAGAAAGACCTGACCCCTCTCCTGTGTGACCCCCACTCCTATGCTTTTTTCGAAAAAATAGGCCTCAATGATCCGACAGGCTGTTAGTCGGCCATATCCAAAAAGCTGCGCAGTTGCTCGGATCGGCTCGGATGGCGTAGCTTACGTAGGGCCTTAGCCTCGATCTGGCGAATGCGTTCGCGGGTAACATCGAATTGTTTGCCGACCTCCTCCAACGTATGGTCAGTACTCATGTCGATGCCAAAACGCATCCGCAGTACCTTTGCTTCCCGGGCAGTGAGTCCTTCCAGTACCCGCTGGGTAGCCTGACGTAGACCTTCAAACGTAGCCGCTTCGCTCGGTGACATAACGCTGGCATCTTCAATAAAATCACCGAGATGAGAGTCATCATCATCCCCAATGGGGGTTTCCATGGAGATCGGTTCTTTGGCGATCTTGAGGACTTTACGTACCTTGTCCTCGGGCATTTCCATCCGTACTGCCAGTTCTTCGGGGGTTGGTTCGCGGCCCATCTCCTGGAGCATCTGGTGGGAGACCCGATTGAGCTTATTGATGGTCTCAATCATATGCACCGGGATGCGGATGGTACGCGCCTGGTCGGCAATGGAGCGGGTAATCGCCTGACGAATCCACCAGGTAGCATAGGTTGAGAATTTATAGCCACGCCGGTATTCGAACTTGTCCACGGCCTTCATGAGACCGATGTTGCCTTCCTGGATCAGATCCAAAAACTGTAATCCGCGGTTGGTATACTTTTTGGCAATGGAGATGACCAAGCGCAAGTTGGCCTCAACCATCTCCTTCTTGGCGCGCCGGGCTTTGGCCTCACCCAACGACATCTGGCGGTTAATCTCCTTGAGGTCGTGGATACTCATGCCACAGGTACCCAGCACATCCATAAGGTTGGTCTGGATATGCAGGATTTCGTCTTTATGAGAGGCCAAAACCGCTGCATAGGGGGCCTTCGCGTTCAGGTGTTGCTGCAACCATTGAAGATCGACCTCATGGCCAGGGAAACTGCGGATGAAAACCTCGCGCAGCATTCCTGCCCGGTTTACACAGATATCCAAGATCCGACGTTCATGACTGCGCACCGTCTCGACTATCCTGCGCATATTGGCAGTCAGGCGTTCCACGGTCTTAGGCGTCAGCTTGAATTGCATGAACAGGTCAACCACCTGGTGACGCAATTCCTGCGTGCGCGGATCATTCCGGCCGTACTCCGTGGTTGCGTTCTGGACCTGCTGATAACAATCGCGTAGGGCCATAAAACGGTTATTCGCTTCTGAAGAATCCAGCCCCGCCTCCGCCACGATCAAGGGCTCAGCTTCTTCTTCTACCTCGACCTCTTCTTCGATCACCGTATCGACAACGCCGACTACCTCTTCGGGAGGCGGAGGGAGATCCTTCTCTACGGGTACGGGTACATCATGAAACCCGCTGATCAGCTCAGTGAGACGCAGATCTTCCCGTCCTATCCGCTCGTGCTCACGCAATAGCTCGGCGACCGTCTCAGGACAGGCCAAGGCGTTGATGACTTGGTTCAGTCCTTCCTCAATACGCTTGGCGATCTCGATCTCACCCTCCCGGGTGAGAAGCTCCACGCTTCCCATCTCGCGCATGTACATGCGCACCGGGTCCGTAGTCCGACCGAATTCACTGTCAACCGTGGCCAACGCTGCTGCGGCTTCCTCAGCGGCGTCATCATCCGGGGCTACCGGTGTCTCTGCCATGAGCAGAGCATCGGCATCGGGGGCATCTTCATGGACGGGAATGCCCATATCGTTGATCATGCCAATGATCTCTTCGATCTGTTCAGGATCGACGATCTCGTCGGGCAGATGGTCGTTGACCTCACGATAGGTTAGGAAACCTTGTTCCTTCCCCTTGGCAATCAACAACTTCAATTGTGATTGTTGCTGCTCTTGGTTCATGCGGGAGATGTTCTCCGAAATACCGAGAAGTCAAAAACTTTGCATTATAGCGAATAGGAACGCTCTTTGTTAACCAAAGCACTTCCTCATCTCCTCTGGGCCTGTCCCCACCCGGAGGGGATAGGCATTTGTCCCTCATCCGCTAACTTCCCCCCGGTTTGGCCACGCTACGGGCGTGCTTCTGGCTTAATAGCTGGTGTAACAGCGTTTTTTCCGTATCCGTCAGACCGGATACTCGTGCCTTATCGACCAAACGGGCGGTCTCTTGCTCCAAGGCTTGTTGCTCTAGGCGATCCAGCGCATCCTTGAGTTCCGCCGCCATTCCCTCTTCCGGCATGAGTGGTATCCACTGGATCAGCTTCGCTAAGTGCTGTGCGGTCTCGGTTCCCCGCCAATGTTCCAAGATGGCTGCCGGCTTCAAGTCTGGCTGCGCTTGGAGCAGGGTGAGAACCTCGGCCAGCAGTCCCGCCCCGCGAACTTCCCATCCCGCATAGCGGGCCGGGTCACCGGCCAGTTTGGCCAAGTCCGGGCGCACCAGCAGCAATCCCAGCGCAGTACGTACTGGAGAAGGGCGTGTCACCGGTCGCTCCGTCCGTGGGGGGGGGGGCGTCATGCGGTTGCGTTACCTCGGATTGCATAAGTTTAGACAATTTATCCGGCGCAATCCGGGCAAGTCCCGCCAGTTCTTGAAGTAACAGGGTACGATAAATACCGGGCGACACTTTGGCCATGAACGGCCGTGTCAGTTCTACCACCCGCGCTTGGCGATCAGTCCTCTCGGTATCGACCTGGGCTCGGACCATCTCCAATAAATATTCGACAATCGGGGTCGCCTGACGAATCCGTGCGGTAAATGCTTCGAGACCCTCGACTCGTACCAGGCTGTCTGGATCATCCCCTTCCGGCAACAACAGAAAGCGGATATCGCGTTGGCCATGAAGTTCGGGCAGAGTTGCCTCCAGGGCACGCCAAGCGGCGGTCCGACCGGCATGGTC
>CAUYUB010000155.1:0-31039 GCA_963575685.1 Gammaproteobacteria bacterium
ATGCTCCCCACCTTCCGCCCCCAGGTCTTACTCACTGACTTACGCATGGACGGCAGATTATCTACCACGACCCGAAGTTTTTTGGCATCACCACGTCGGGTTACTCGTGCCAGTGCCAATTGCGGCGCAAGGTTCTTGGCAATCATTGCCGGACGGTGGTCGGCAACCACTTCCCGGACCAAGGCATCCAGGAACACCGGGGTGGCCAACAGGGTACCGTGTTCGGAACGGGCCAGACTGAAGTTGAGCAGGTCTTCAATGAGCCGCTGCAAGGTAGCCGCATTGCTCTTGAGGATAGCAACAATCTCGGCTTGGTCGGGGGTCAGTTCTCCGACAACGCCTTCGGCCAACAGGTCGGTCCCCTCCCGCAACGCCGTAAGGGGAGTCTTCAGTTCATGAGAGACTTGATGGAGAAATTTCGTCTTCTCCTCTTCCAGCTCCACCAAGCGCCGGCGTAACCAGTCCAGACGCACGCCCAATTCCTGCAGATCGCGAGGGCCGAGCACCACCACCGGCGTAGCAAACTCGCCATCTCCCATGCGCCGCAGGGCAGTCTCGACCTGACGAATGGGACGATTGATGAGCACCACGAACAAACCCGCGAGGATCAATGCTGCCGGCCCCAGAGCGACCGCCTGCCAATACAAGAAATACTGGTTACTGGCAGCGGTCCGTTCCATTACCTCCACCTCGTGTTCGATCAGTGCCTTGCTGTCGGTCAAGACAGCACGCGACAGGCTGGAAAGCTCGGTAAGATCGCGCACGGCAATCGGCACCGCCTCTGCTTCAGGACGCGCCTCTGCAAGGTGGGCGCGAACCTGTTGGGCCAGCTCGGTAAGGTGTTCGAGACGCTGACGTTGCACCTCATCCAGCGGAAGGTTGGCCAATTCGGCGGTAGTACGGAAAAAATCTTCGTGGGTACGCCGATAGAGGTCCAGCAGCGGTAGCTCACCTACGACTTGGTACTGACGTACCATGCGTTCCATGTCGGTAGCCTTCTCCACCAGGACGGAGCTGGCGCGCGTAGCAGTTACCGCCCGGAACACCGCCTCCTGGCTCTGGGCCGACATCTGCTGGAGGTGTACCGCGGTATAGACCAACCCGCCAATCGGGGGCAAGGCCACCAGACCAAAGCCGAACAGGGTGAGTTTCAGGAGGGAGCGAGGGTGTAGCGCCATGGGTGGGGAGGACCGCCGAGTGGGACGGCGCAGACTAGACGCTACTGATGACGCCATTGATTGGCGCGCCCAAGAGGACTCGAACCTCTGACCTTTGGCTCCGGAGGCCAACGCTCTATCCATCTGAGCTATGGGCGCAAGAAGATAGGGAAAGCTTGATTAGGTAGATTTACTCTATCGCATCCGTGCCGGTCATCCACCATCAAATCTATTATATTCTTTATCCTCTCGGCTTCAAGGCCGCCCTGTGGGTGGGAGGGGCATCGCCGAGTGCTCCCCGTCCCGACTTTCGTCGTGCGTCAATGAGGTATTTTCATGAATAATTTCAATGCGATTCTGATCGGATTAGTGGTTCTGGCAATGGCCGTCTGGGTTGCCGACAACATTATCGGTACGCGTGGACCCGGGACTCCGAGCCCGATGGAGGCACAAGCGATTGCCGAACGTATCCGCCCGCTGGGGCAGATAAAGATTGCCGCTGAGCCTTCCGTATCGACCCCCTCGCCGGTTGCGGTAGCGACGATGCCCGCTCCGATCACTCCCGCAGCCACGATTCCTCCTCCTGCGCCCCCCCAAACTACTGAATCTAAGGCCGAGACAAGCACTAAGCCCTCGGACACCCCCGCCCCGGTGAGCGCCCCTGCTCCTGTGAGCCCTCCCCCTCTTGCTGCGTCTCCGGTAGAAGCGCCTCCATCGGAGACACCAATCGCCACCGCCAATCTTGAGGAAGGTAAAAAAATCTACATTACCTCTTGTTTCGCCTGCCACGAGACCGGCGCTGCCGGTGCCCCCAAGCGTGGTGATCGGGCGGTCTGGCAACCGCGTCTCAGCCAAGGGATGGAGACATTAATCGCCCATGTCCTGAACGGATTCAACGCTATGCCCCCCCGAGGAGGCAATCCTGACCTTACCGAGATGGATATCGCCACGGTAATCCCTTACTTGGTACTCGATACCGATGCAAATCAATAGCTCCTCTGTGCATACCGGTTCGAGGGAGGACTCAGTATGGGTGCTACGCAGGTAACTGTAACAATTCGAAATCCGGCAGACCCCAATCGTTATTGGGAAGGATTATTCCTTGTCGATACAGGAGCGACAGACTCGCTCGTTCCACGTAACCATTTGGCAACCATCGGACTGGTACCGAAAGGATCACGTACCTATGAACTCGCCGATGGCAGCGAGTTGAAACTGGAAGTAACCGCGGCTGAAATTGAATTCATGGGGGACTGGACTGCCGGAACGGTTATTTTTGGCAGCGACGACGCAGAACCAATCCTGGGAGTTACAGCACTGGAATCGGTAGGTATTGAAGTGGATCCAAGGAATCAACGGCTCAAACGGTTACCAGCGATTAGATTGAAGAGGATGTCGAGAAAGAAACAAGGAACAAGGAACGAGTAATCACCCCATCCGCACAAAATTATACTGCACGCAGAGAGTATTCAAATCTTAGGGTGAGGTCATCATGTCGTTGTCCGAATCCCCCTATCGTCCGCCGCCTTGCCACGTAGTGGGAGTCATCCAGGCACGCCTGGGTTCTACCCGTTTGCCCCGTAAGGTTCTGGCCGACCTACAAGGGCAACCCATGATTGGGCGCATCTTGGAACGAGTAGCACTGGCCCACCGCATACCTTCGTCATCGCCACCTCTACCGACCCCTCCGACGATGCATTGGCGGAGTATGCACAACACGCCGGGGTGGGTTGTCACCGTGGGCCTGTGGACGACATCGCTGCTCGCTTGCACGGTGCCTCCCGCGCCTTTGGGGCCGACGTAATTGTACGGGTGTGGGGCGACTGTCCCTGTGTCGATCCTGTAATCATTAACGTGGCCGTGGAGCGCCTCCTGGCGGAAAACCTGGATTACATCAGTAATTCCATCGCCGCCGGCCGAACCTATCCCTACGGGCTGGATATTGAGGTCTACCGGGCTACCCTGCTGGAACACCTCTGTGCCGCCACTACCGATCCCTTCTACCGAGAATTTCCCTTCGAGTGGGTGATGGCGCACCATGCCGAACTACGCATGGGGACCCTGCGCCTAGACGAAGATTGGTCCCATATCCACCTCACTGTAGATTATCCCGAAGACCTGGCACTGATACGAGAGGTCTATCAGGCACTACATCACCCCGGCACTGCCTTCGGGTGGCGCGAGGCCGTCGCTTGGTTGGCACAACAACCAAAGCTGGCACTCGGGGTAGCAGGACTGGCCCGTAATCCTGAATATCACCAAAAATCCGCCGCTCGCACTAACCAAGTAAACAAATAAAGGTTTGCGTTTCACGACCGCCTAGAACCCATAATATGGATAGATGGTTTCTGCGGTCCAATCTCCCTCTCTCTGTTTCATCCACTATTATCGGTTCATCCTCACCAGGGGGAGAAATTGGGATGTGGAAGGTAGACAATGCGAACGACCGGACATAACTCCCAGAAAATTCCGATCAGGTCTATTTCTTTGCAGTACCAGGAATTATAGGAGGCTTCCATTCCCAGGGCGGCACCAGATTTACTTGAGATTGAGACCATAATCCCCTTCTAGCGGTGCGAGCCTCCTGCTCTGCGGTGAGTAGGCGTTGATCCCAGGTGTACTGGCGATAGGCCCAAGCCTGTCCCTGACGCACCAGTTCCAGATTTACATCCATGCTGCCGACAAACACCCGGCCAAGGATTTGCTTATAGCGGTCGGCGGTTTGTACCGTTACCCGTACCTCTTTTCCGAGGACAAGATCCGAAAGTGCCTGCTTGGCGCGGTTACCCCATGGTTGCTTTTCTTCTGGGGCATCAATTTCCGCAAGCCGTACCTTTAACTGCTGATTGCCGGTGGAAAGTCGCAGGGTATCGCCATTTATGACGCCCACTACCTGACCCGTCAGGTCGGCAGCGAAAGCCGTAGTGGCGCAGAATAGACTAAGGAAAAATGCAAACCAGTGGAGAGTAGGATATGAGAGCATAGTCATGGCTTTATGGATAAGGGAAGAAAAGCTAAAGCTAAGGCGAACGCCAACATTCATGGTGTTATGTGCCTGTCTCAGTTAGGAGGTTGGAACGCCGCAATTGTGCCAGCGATACAACAGCCTCCGTCGCTAACCGTGGAGGGCGGGCGGTAATGGCCCAAGCATGGCCGTAGATTACCTCATAGGTAGCGGGCAGACGGTCATTACGGCGGAAGGTTTCATAGGCTGTGGTGAGTTGCTTGAGCCGCTTCCGTCCGGTGAGACCACGGGGGCGGCCGTGGGTAACATTGTGGGCGCCGATTGTTTTGAGGTCCCTCATCAATCCCACCACGTCAGGATAGGTGAGAGTAATATGCTCCACATCCATTACGATTCCACCGAAACCGGTCCGGCGCAGGGCATCGCCAATGTCGTGCATGTCGATGAAGGCATTCACATGACTGTAACCGTCCACGGTCTGCCAGGCAGTGCGCAGTTCTCGAAGGGTATCGGGGCCGAAGGTGGTAAAGACGAGCAGCCCCTCGGGACGCAAGACCCGGCGTAATTCGGTGAAAGTCTGGTCTAGATCCAAACACCACTGCAAGGTGAGATTGGAGTAAACCAGATCGGCGCATTCTGCCGCGAAGGGTAGGGTCTCGGCGTCGGCACAAACGAAACGATGCCCATGACGGCGTCCCAATGCCCAGCTAAGCCCTTGGCCAAGCCAGGATCCGCTGCTCCACTCGATAGCCGTAGCAGCCCATCCGAGGGCACGTCGGCGGGCCTGTCGGAGCATCGCCGGAGCGATGTCGGCAGCGACCACCAATGCCTGGGGATAGCGTTGGGCAAGGGCAACCGTACCGCTACCGGTCCCCGCTCCCACATCCAATACCCGTGACGGCGCCAGACGTACCTCACTGAGGCGTTCCAGGAGACGTATCCCCACCTCCCGCTGCAAGACCGCTGCTTCATCGTAATGGGTAGCGACACGCTCGAAAGAGCTTCGTACCTTGTCTTTGTCGGGAAGAAAGGGGTGAAGCGGTTGGGTGTTCATGATAAATCCCGCATAGTAATGTTCATAATCCAAGTTGCTATCTATGATGTCTGAACCTTGATTTACCTGATTGGCTGATTCCCTTGATAAAATCTAAACCGATTTCATCAAGAAAATCAATCAATCATGCAAATCAAGGTTCAGCCATTAAAGAGCGAAAGCATCAATTATGGATAGGTGGCAACTTGAGTTGTTCATAATCAATCGCCAGCTATTGGAATGTTACTGCCAGTAATCATTTTTGCGGTTCATGGCAAATCTCGTATAGTAACCGCCCCCACCAAGCCGTTACCAAGTTGCCAAGCCCATGAAAAGCCTTTGGTCCGACCACACCGCCGACTCTTTCATCGCACGCTATGCCGCCGAGGGCATTGGCCCCGATTTGGCACTACGCGTCTATACCACCCGGTTGCTGGGGGGCGACCCCTGCCTGGTGCTTCACGGGGGGGGAAATACCTCGGTCAAGACCACCGCTACCGATCTATTGGGAGAGGTAGAGGTCTTGTGTGTCAAAGGTTCGGGGGCCGACATGGCAACCCTTGGGCCGTCGGGTCTACCCGCAGTGCGCCTTGCCCCATTGCGCCGACTGCGTACTCGTTCGTCGCTCTCCGACGAGGCCATGGTCAACTTCCAGCGTATCCATCTGTTGGACGCGCAATCGCCTAATCCCTCGGTGGAAACGCTGCTTCATGCCTTTTTGCCGCACAAATATATCGATCATACCCACGCTACGGCGGTACTGGCCCTAGCCGATCAGCCCGATGCCGAAGAGGTCTGCCGGGAAGTTTACGGTGATCGTATGGGCTACGTGCCTTACATCATGCCCGGTTTCTCCTTGGCCCGTTGCGCGGTTGAGGTCTACGAGCACAACCCCGCGGTCGAAGGACTGATCCTGCTCAAGCACGGCATCTTCACCTTCGGCGCCACGGCGCAGGAGGCCTACGAACGGATGGTGGAGAAGGTCACGCTGGCTGAAGAACGACTCGCCTGCAGCCGACGGCGGATATTCTCCGCCGCCACTCTACCCAAACGGATCGCACCGCTTGCCGAAGTGGCACCGCTGCTGCGCGGGATGCTGGCGACTTCTCAGGACTGCGGGGTATGGCGGCGCTGGGTCTTGGATTTCCGTACCAGCGAGGCGATTCGTCACTATGTGGATGGTGATGAACTATCCCGTTACAGCCAAGTTGGGGTAGTTACTCCCGATCATAGTCTGCGTACCAAAAATTGGCCCCTCCTCCTGCCGCCACCCTCCGCCAGTGCTTTAGACCAGTGGGCTCGGGAGGCACGGACGGCGGTTGCGGACTTCGCCACGCGCTACCGTGCCTACTTCGAGCGCCATAATGCCCGTGCCGTTCCACCACGCAAGCCGTTGGACCCCATCCCACGGGTAGTGTTGATACCGGGCCTGGGTCTATTCGGGGTTGGAAATTCCAAGAAGGAGGCCGCCACCGCTGCCGATCTCGCCGTGGCTACCGTGGACTGCATCACCGAGGCAGAGGCGTTGGGACACTTCACGCCCGTTTCTGAGGCCGAGATGTTCGATATGGAGTATTGGTCGTTGGAGCAAGCCAAGCTCGGTAAGACCGCAGAGCGTCCTTTTGCTCGACAGGTAGTAGTGGTCACCGGCGGTGGCTCAGGGATCGGCGCGGTGACGGCGTTGGCCTTCGCCCGAGAGGGTGCCGAGGTCTTGGTTTTGGATCGTGACGCAGGTGCCGCAACCGCTGTGGCCCGTGCCTGTGGCGGAGGAACGATTGGACGTTGCTGCGATGTCACCGACCCCAAAACGGTCCGGGAGGCCTTTGATGCTGCCAGTGTAACCTTCGGTGGGGTGGATATCGTGGTCTCCAACGCCGGAGCCGCTTGGCAGGGACTGGTGGGGGATGTAGACGATGCCGTACTGCGAACTTCCTTTGAACTCAATTTCCACGCCCATCAGACCGTGGCGCGCAATGCCGTGCGGGTAATGCGCGCCCAAAGGACGGGGGGATGTTTGTTATTCAACGTTTCCAAACAGGCAGTCAATCCCGGCCCCGGATTCGGTCCCTATGGTCTGCCTAAGGCGGCAACGCTCGCCCTAATGAAGCAATATGCCTTGGACTACGGTCGTGATGAGATCCGCGCTAATGCCGTGAATGCCGACCGTATCCGCACCAATTTGCTCACCGACGAGATGATTGCGAGCCGAGCCCAGGCACGAGGGGTCACTGAGCACGACTATATGGCCGGTAATCTGCTGGGATTGGAGGTCACCGCCGAGGATGTGGCTACGGCTTTCCTTTATCTGGCGCGCGCCCTCAAAACTACCGCCTGCACCCTCACCGTGGACGGCGGAAATATTGCAGCGAGTATGCGGTAAAACGGTAAACGTTGTTAATACCCCTTCACCATTGAACTCATTCCTCAGCCGGTGAAACCCTTTATTTCGATACCGCGGCAACTACTGATGGAGTTTGCACAATGCGTATTGCCAACCCGATCTATGACACTGTATTTAAGTATTTACTGGAGGACAATCAACTTGCAAAGTTGATATTATCCACAATTCTCAACGAAGAGATTACGGAGCTTGAACTTAGCCCTCAAGAGCGCACCACCACGATCGGCGCACGCCATTTGACGGTCTATCGTCTTGATTTTTCTGCGACGATCAAAAATGTTCATGGTGAATACCGAAAGATACTGATTGAAATTCAAAAAGCCAAACTCGATACAGATATTATGCGTTTTCGTCGCTATTTGGGAGAACAGTATCGAGACCCCAACAACGTCAAATGGATGCCTATCTCAAAAATTCAGGAAGATAGCAATCACGCATTAAAAAAACAGGCTCTCCCGCTCGTGACGATCTATTTTTTGGGTCATACTTTAGAATACACGCAGGCACCGGTAATCCATGTTCGTCGAGATTGTTATGATCTTGCCACAAAGGAGAAACTCGAAAAAAAGGAACCATTTATTGAAGGTTTGAGTCATGACAGCTATGTAATCCAAATTCCCCATTTACACCATAAGCGTCGCACAAAAGTGGAACAACTTTTGCAGGTTTTTGATCAAGCCAGAAGAACTCGGGATAAACATATCCTAGAGATCGATGAAGAAGAAATTCCCGAACACTATCGCCCGATACTCCGCCGTCTCCAGAGGGCGATTGCAGAAACGCAAGTAATAGAAGCGATGGACATAGAAGATGATGTTTTAGAAGAACTCCAAGAATTAGAACGAGAAGTGGAAAGAGAACGAGCGGAAAAGAAACAAGCACAATCAGGAATGGAACGGGAACGGGTAGAAAAGGAACGGGAACGGGTTGAGAAGGAATGGGAACGGGCCGAGAAGGAACGGGAACGAGCCGAGAAGGAACAAGAACAAAGAGAAAAAAAACGGCTACTAGCCATACTAAAACAAGCTGGCATTGAACCTTAAACACCATTACCACATTCTAATTAACAACCCATTCCTCAGCCGGTAAAACTGCTTTATTTCGATACCACAGCAACTACTGATGGAGTTTGCATAATGCGAAAAAGCAGCTACGCGCCTCGAATCCGAAGTCATCCTCATTGCCCGCGAGCACACAGGAGAAGCAAAGAACGAGGAGGAGGAAATCCCCGGATTCACCAGTGAAAGACCCGCCTTCGGCTTCAAGTGGTTCGTCCCTGAACTCCTCAAGCATCGAAGAATCTGGCGCGATGTTGTGTTGGCCTCGCTCTCCATCCAGATCGTCGGCCTAACCACTCCGCTCTTCACCCAGGTAGTGATCGACAAGGTCGTCGTCCACCAAGCACCACTCTTTTCTACCACGCCTTGGCACAAAAATCCGCGTCATTGCGGACTTCGATGGATTCTCCTCTCTGGGCAAGAACATAGAGCCCTTGCTGCTGGGCATACCGTGCGATATCAGCAGGTACAACCATCGCCGCGACAGCGCCAAATGCCTGATGGTGACGGTAGGCAGGAAGCATACGTTTGAGTTTTTCCATACGCAGCACATGTAGATTTACATGTTCCTCGGTGAGTTTGCTTTTGCACTCTACCGCAACTACGACATCCTCATTCACTACCAGCAAATCAATCTCAATTCCCTCTCCGTTACGTTCGGCCTGCACACCAGAATGCACTTCATGTACCGCAACTCCCTGTGCCTGGAAGAGCCTGACTACAGTTGGCTCGACCATGTGTTCGACAAACTCGCCCAGACGATTACCGATATCGCCTAAATTCTTAGAAAGCTCTTTTATTTTACGATCCGTTTCCTGAAACTTGCGGTCCGTTTCCTGAAACTTACGATCCGTTTCCTGGAACTTACGGTCCGTTTCCTGAAACTTACGGTCCGTCTCTTTTTGACTGATGAAGAGGTCCTTCATCAGGCGTTCAGTCTCCTGAAACAGGAGCCTAATATCGCCAAACGTGGGTTGTGCCGTAGACATGGTTCACCTCAAAAGCATACATAGCCAAAATATATCATATCGTTCAACCAAGGTTAGTCTTGATGGTTAAAGGACTGACAGAATTGTTCCTCTAGTGAGTAGAGACCGGGAGGTTTTTTGGGTAGGTTGAACTCTTCATTTTTTGGGAGTAGAAATCTCTTTTCTAGTCATTATTCCCTCCAAGAAGGAAACGCAATGAAGAGGTATCGTCTTGTTCATTGGCTGGTCGGATTGCTGGGACTCTTCGCTCTCCCATCCGCCAACGCCACCGACTCCGGCACCTGGGCTGCTACAGGCTCTATGAGCCAAGCGCGTTACTCACACACTGGTACCCTCCTCCCCAATGGCAAAGTCCTCGTCGCAGGTGGGCAAGACAACAGCAATCTCTTCTCCAGTACAGAGATCTACGACCCTGCGACCGACACCTGGACCACGACTGGCTCCATGAGCTGGATACGGGACGATCACACCGCTACCCTCCTCCACAACGGCAAGGTTCTCGTGGTGGGAGGATCAGGCCTCGGCAGCTATCTCTCCAGCGCGGAACTCTACGATCCTGCGACCGGAGTGTGGACTGTCACCGGCTCCATGAGCCAGTTGCGGGGATACCACACCGCCACCCTCCTCCCCAACGGTAAGGTTCTCGTTGCGGGGGGATATAACTACTCAGGGGTTCTTTCCAGCGCGGAGGTGTACGACCCTACGACCGAAGCGTGGAGCGCCACCGGCTCCATGAGCACGGATCGTGGCTGGCACACCGCATTTCTCCTCTCCAACGGCAAGGTTCTCGTCACAGGGGGAGGGAAAAACTCCAACAATGTCTACCTCTCCAGCGCGGAGGTGTACGACCCCGCGACCGGTGTGTGGAGCGCCACCGGCTCCATGAGCCAAGAAAGGGAAGGTGTAGCCGCGGCTCTTCTTCCCAACGGCAAGGTTCTTGTCGCAGGGGGGGTCGAATGTATGCCGAATGGGTGTGGATCAACAAACAGAACACACCTCTCCAGCGCGGAGGTGTACGACCCCGCGACCGGTGTGTGGAGCGCCACTGGCTCCATGAGTCTGCCGCGGACAGGTCACGCCACCCTCTTACCTAACGGCAAGGTTCTCGTCACTGGGGGAAGCGACAGCAACTGGAACGCTCTATCCAGCGCGGAGGTGTACGACCCTACGACTGGGACATGGACCACCACCGGATCCATGATCTCGGCTCAAGACACCGCCACACTCCTCCTGTCCAACGGTACAGTCCTTGTTGCAGGGGGATATAACGGCAACGCTGTCTCCAGCGCGGAGGTCTATACACCTGCGGACACTACTTTCCCGATAGCAGTCACGAAGTCGGGAACAGGAAATGGGGCGGTAACCAGCAACCCAACGGGAATTAACTGCGGCACGGATTGCACGGAAGATTATACCAGCGGGACATCCGTCACACTGACGGCCACCCCAGACAGCAACGCTACCTTTACCGGCTGGTCGGGAGATTGCACGGGAACTTCTGGGACTTGCACGTTAAGCATGACGGCGGCGAGGAATGTGACCGCGACCTTCGCCCCGATTACTTACCTCCTAACGGTCAACCGCTCGGGTACGGGCAACGGCACGGTGAGCAGTGCCCCGGCAGGGATTACCCAATGCGCTTCCGCCACTTGCGTGGCCAATTTTTCCAGCGGTACTTCCGTTACCCTGACGGCCAGCCCAGCGACGGACTCCACCTTTACGGGGTGGAGCGGTGACTGCACCGGCAGCGACACCTGCGTAGTGAGCATGACGGCGGCGAAGAATGTCACCCTCCGATTTAACAGCAAAACCCAAACCATTGGCACCATTACTTTTAATCCCGCCGATTTGACGATGGGTGGTAATACCACGGCCAGCGCTACGGCGACTTCTGGGCTGCCGGTAACATTCAGCTCCACCACGACATCCGTCTGCACTGTGAGCGGAAGCACAGTAACGGGCATCGCTGCGGGTACTTGCACCATTGCCGCGGACCAAACTGGCAACGCTAGTTATAACGCCGCCTCCCAGGTGACCCAGACCATTACCGTCAGCCAAATCAGCCAGACGATCGGTGCCATCAACTTCAACCCCGCCACGTTGGTGGTCGGCAGTACCACCACTGCCAGTGCTACGGCGACCTCAGACAACCCAGTAACCTTTAGCTCCACCACCCCTTCGGTCTGCACCGTGAGCGGCAGCACGGTCACCGGAATAACGGTGGGCTCCTGCACGATTGCCGCCAACCAGACCGGTAACGCCAATTACAACGCTGCTCCCCGGGTGACCCAAACCTTCACCATCAGCAAGCTCAACCAAACCATTGGCGCCATCAGCATCAGCCCCACCACGCTAACGTTTAATGGCACGACCACGGTCAGCGCCACAACAACGTCCGGCCTCACGGTAACCTTCAGCTCCACCACCCCAAATGTCTGCACGGTGAATAGTCGCATCGTCACCAGTACCAGTGCGGGTACTTGCACGATAGCCGCCAATCAAACCGGCAACACCAATTACAACGCTGCTCCCCGAGTGACCAAGACCTTCACCATCGGCAAGGCCAACCAAACCATCGGCGCCATCACGGTTACCCCCCCCACTCTCGCGGCAGGCGGCACGACCACGGCCAGCGCCATGGCAACATCCAGTCTCACGGTGACCTTCAGCTCCACCACCCCGAGCGTTTGCACAGTAAGCGGTCATACCGTCACCGATGTCGGCATCGGTACCTGCACGATAGCCGCCAACCAAACCGGCAACGCCAATTACAACCCCGCCCCTCGGGTAACCCGAAACCTCACGGTGGCGAGGCCCCGACCCGATTTCGTGGTAACCGGTATTACCCTCATCCCCGCTGCTCCAGCAGCCAACGGCACCTTCAGTATCAACGTGACAATCAAGAACCAGGGAACGGATGCCAGCTATGGCGGGCAACTAAATGTCTGGCTCAACCAAACCGAGGACCAGAATTGCGACACTCAAGGGGATCGCAACACCGCTGTTGGCACCCTCACCGCCGGAGCGAGCAAGACCCTAACCTTCAGCGGCCTTCCTGCCGGGAGTGCGGGGACAAAGACTCTGCACGCCTTTGTGGACAACGCCTGCACCATCATTGAATCCCAAGAGACCAATAACCAACGTGCCCAGACCTACACAGTAATCCCGCCGCCCAGACCGGACTTGGTGGTGACGGGGATCACCCTTACCCCCATTTCCCCGGCGGCCAACGGCACTTTCAGCGCCAGGGTGACGATCAGAAATCAGGGAACGGCGTCCACCCTCACCGGTGGGAAATTAGCCGTGTGGACCAATCAACCCACCACCCAGAATTGCCTCGCTGGCGGAGGTAATTCCGCTACTCTGGGATCACTGGGGGATGGAGTGGATACGATCGTGACCTTCAGCGGCCTTTCGTCTGGTACCACAGGTAGTAAGACACTACGCGTTTTCGTGGACAACAACTGCTCTATCGTCGAATCCAACGAGGTCAACAACCAGCGGACCCAGAGCTATACCGTCAGGTGAGGTGATTGCCATCATCGTTTCTTCGGCCCGAGCGCGACACGGGAATCCGTACGCATATGCTGTTGGGGTGGCACGGACTACCCACCAATACTTCGGTAAACACCGCGATGACTATCGAAGCCCATAAGCAACTCATCGCGTGAAGTACTACGGCGTCGCCAAAGACGAGATGTCTCCCGCGATGCGCGCGCATTGCGCTGGTATCGAGATGTCGATTGCTATTGAATGGAAAGGAATGACGGCCGATGAAGAAGACCGGGATGCCATCAAGAAAAAGATATGGGCCATGGTGAAGGCGGGCGCGGAATCCTATTTCAACATGCGCGCAACGGCATAAAAAAAGGCTAGAGAAAGCTCGCTGCCCCTTTCTTTAACCCAGCGCCCATCCCCACGCCTAGCACGAGACAGGAAATGGAACGGTAGATCCCAGGCGGGTTTTAGACACTATAAGCAGGAGATATCGACATGAATACCGATCAACAGTCCATACAAACTACAGATACCCATTCCCTGACCCTGTCCAAACTTACCCGCACTATGGCGCGTGCCGCCGGTTTGCTCGGCATCTTTGCCGCGGTGGGAACGGCGGCATTGGCACTGACCTACACCATTACTAAAGACCGCATTGAGGCCAATGCCCATGCCGCCTTGGTGCGCAACCTGCAACAGATCATCCCTGCGGGGCGTTACGACAATGACATCGCCACGGATACCCTGGAGATTCACGAGTCCTCATTGTCTATCGGCGGGCCGGTAACCATCCATCGCGCACGTAAAGAGGGGGTACCGGTGGCAGTCGTATTTACCACGGTGGCCCCGAATGGCTACAGCGGCAACATCAATCTGTTGATTGGCGTCAATGTCAATGGAACGGTGGCTGGGGTACGGGTGGTCACCCACAAGGAAACTCCCGGCCTAGGAGACAAGATCGAGGTGGAACGCTCTCCCTGGATTACGCGATTTACCGGTCTTGCGCTGAACAATCCCGAAGCCTCACGTTGGACAGTGAAGAAAGACGGTGGCGCATTTGACCAATTCAGTGGTGCTACCATTACCCCCAGGGCGGTAGTAGGAGCCGTAAGACGTACGTTGCAATACTACGAAGCCCATCGCGATGTGCTTTTTGCACCACGGAGTGAATTCTTGGCCGAGGGCCGCGGTTCTTAAACTTGAGTCCCTCCGACGGAGCTTGCCGAAGGGCGAACGGGCGAACTATAGATAGGCAACCTTGAGTTGATGATTATCCTTCAGTGGTTGTCTTTTGATTCTACCTCCTGCTCCAGGTAACGCACCACATCCCGAAACGCTACTTCATTGCGTGCATCCATTTCCATTAATGCGCGATGGGCCTCCAAGACCGTACGGGTAAGATGGATGCGGTCGGCTTCCTCAATGGGAATTGGTTCACACGCCGTAGCATCCTCTTCCTCGATAGTATCCGTAGTGACCAGCTGGAAGAACTGGTCAAAGCCCATGCTGAGTAGGACTTCGGTAATGTCCTCACGTGGGGAGAAAAGGACTACGGTAGGGGCATGGCGATCGGCCATCAGCCGAGCAATCTTGACCAGCAGGCCGAGATTGGTGCTGTCGATAATCTCGGTGGCGGAAAGGTCGACCAGAAAAGCACGGGGGATAGAACTGGAAAAGATTTTTTGGAGAAAATGGTCCAAGGACGGGGCCAACGGATAACGGATTGCCCCCACGAGGCGAAGGCAATGGGTACCATCGCGTTCGGCATGTAGGATGAGTCCCGGTTTATTCATTTTTTTCCCTCCGTACCTGAAAGAAGGTGATGTCGTCGGGTGGAGAACCGCTGCTGGGCAGTCCCATACTGGTTGCTAAGGTATCGATATCGAGGTTTTGATCGGCAACTCGTGCCCGGAGAGCAGCGTATTTTTCCTTGAGGGAACGTTCCGGCATCACTTCAAGCAATCCATCAGAGACCAGCCATAGTGTAAATTCATCGGGCAGCTCCAGCTCTTGGCGTGGGAACTCGGAATCCTCGAATAATCCCACCGGACGGCTAGGATAGGCGAGGGAGCGAACTCCGGTCGGATCACGGATCATCGGATAGGGGAACTGGCCACCATTGCTGCAAAGGAGATGGTGGCTCTGTTGATCGATAACACCATAGAAGATGGTCAGATATTTATCCAGACGTTGGCGGCAGAGGTCACGATTGAGACGCATAAGGGTGCGGTCGGGATGCAGTATCGTGGGATCCCCATCTTCCCGGCTGGCTTGGCGGTATTGGCCGATAAGGGTGGTCAGCATCACGGTGACAAAAGCCGAAGCGGCACCGTGGCCGGAGACATCGGCCATATAAAAACCCAGATGGCGATCATCAATGGGAAAATAATCAACAAAATCGCCGGACAGAAAGGTAGAAGGATAAAGCCGGGAATTAAATACATAGTCCCCAAGGCGACGTCGGGGAGGGGGCATCAGCTGGCACTGAATATGGCGCCCCGCCTTTTCGTCCTCCTGCAGTTGTTCGACGGCATGGCGCAGTTCGCGATTGAGCGTTTCGAGATGCTCACGGTAGTAGCGATTCTGTTGCATCAGATCCGCTCGTTCCAAGACCCGGCAGAGGGCGCTATCCAACACCCCCATCTCCGTAATCGGCTTGGTCACGTAATCCCAGGCCCCGCGTTTAAGGGCCTGTACCGCATCGCCCACCAGGCTCGCCCCCGAGACAATGATCACGGGCGTTTCAGGGGACTCATGGGTAATGGTAGAAAGTACCTCCAATCCATCCGCCCCAGGCAGGCGCAGGTCGCACAGTACGGCATCGGGATGTTCGCTCCGAAACATCGCGATGCCCGATAGCCCATCGGTTGCCTGGAGCATCTCGTAACCGCTATCTTCGAGATAGGCCACGATTCCGCCCCGCACCGCCGGTTCGTCTTCAATGGTAAGGATGCGGGCGCTACGATCCTTCCGCGAGGACATGACCGTAACGTCTTTACTCGCACCAAGTTTTTCGTGTGCGGGAGGTACCGGACAGGGCCGGGAATGGGCGCTTGGATTCTCGCCAGTGCTCATGGTGGGATTGTCAACGTGGGTCCCTCGCTCATACGAGGAGGACAGGTCTCCTCTCACCGGGAAGGACTCCGGGGAGGTTTACGCGGGAGCAAGTTTCCTCTGGTTTTCACTAGGAAGGTCTCCGCGGATGCTCGTCCACAGGCCGATTCACGGGTTCGGTTGCCGGGGATAACAGGACAGCCCGACGTACCGCTGCGGCCAGCGGACCGATGTCACTCTGAGGCTTAAAAAACAGATCGGCGTTCGTAAGCCCCAAGGCACGCAGGTCGTCAGGAATAACATAACCCGCAGAGCCAGTGTGGATCAAAAAACGCAGATGGGGGTCCAGATACGCCAGCGTACGAATGGCGGCATTGCCGTCCATCCCGGTGAGACGCATATCCATTATACACACATGGAAGTGTAACCCCTGACGTACCGCCTCTATCGCTGCTTCCGCAGAACCTGTGGTCCGTACCTCCATATCCTCGTCCTCCAGATAGGCCCGCACGCCCTCAGCTACGAAGGTCTCGTCATCTACTACCAATACCTGCGGGTTCACGGTGTCTCCGAGGCGAACGACGGGCAGTTGGCGCGGAATACCGCTGCACCATTTGTGACGGTCCTGTGCCAGATTGAAAGTGTAACATCTCGCGTGCCTGCGAGTAGCCACATTTAGGTAGGTAACTACTATCCCTTAAGGTAGGAGGTTCCACTCCACGATAGAACCTTATAGAACCTACGGATGCCCCCTAACGAACGGATACTGTTATAATAATTTCTTTTATAGGCAATTTCGGTTTTTTCTAAGGGGAATACCACGATGGCCGACCGTAGACTCCAGGTGTTCCACACTGTCGCCCGCCTACTGAGCTTCACAAAGGCTGCTGATGCCCTACACATGACCCAACCTGCGGTTACTTTCCAGGTTCGGCAGCTTGAGGAGTACTTTAACACCCGTCTTTTCGACCGTACCCACAACCGTATCACCCTGACACCCGCAGGAGAGCGGGTCTACTCTCACGCCGATCACATTTTTGAACTCTATCGAGAGATGGAGAACAGCGTACGTGAACTTACCGGCGAGATTAGCGGGATACTTGCCATCGGGGCCAGTACTACGGTTGCCGAGTATATGCTGCCGACATTGCTCGGCGACTTCAAACTCAAATACCCAAACGTTACCGTGCGACTCAAAGTCTCCAATACCGAGGGTATTGTCTCCATGGTCGAGAACAATGTCATCGATCTGGGCGTGGTGGAGGCGCTGGTACCCAATCGAAATCTCGCCGTGGAATTGTGCGGTCGCGACGAATTGGTGGTGATTATGCCCCCCAGCCATGAGTTGGCGCAGCGGAGCGCCGTGAGCATGATGGACCTGCGGAATCATTCCTATATCTGCCGTGAAGAAGGCTCGGGAACCCTAGGGGTCATCATCGAATATCTGGGAAAATTGGGAATGCACTTGTCAGACCTCCGGATCGTCATGGAATTAGGCAGCCCGGAATCCATCAAAGGGACAGTAGAGGCCGGCATGGGGGTTTCCATTGTCTCTAAGACGACGATCCAAAAAGAGCTGCGCCTGGGGAGTCTTGTGGCCATCCCGCTGGACCCACCCCTCAGCCGACCATTTTCCTTTGTGCATCAACGCCTAAAATTTCGAATGCGAGCAGTGGACGAACTGTTGGAATTTGCCCGGCGCTACTGCCGTAGCCATTTTACCCAAGCTACCGGACCGACCACAGCGGGGACCGGAATAGGTATACCCAATCACCCATGACCCCCGCCAAGAAAAAATTGTTGCGCTTCTTTGATGACTTGGAAGGCGCTCAGCAGGAAATGCTGCTGGCCTTTGCCGAATTTCTCTATCATCGCGCAGAGAAACGACACGACCTTCCCAAAGAACCGCTACTGATTCCTCGTCCCCCCACGGAAAGTGTTATTGGGGCCATCAAACGATTGTCTGCCAGCTATCCCATGCTCGATCAGGGACGTCTTTTCAACGATACCTCAATGCTGATGACCTCCCATCTCATGGAGGGACGTCCGAGTGTTGAGGTAATCGAAGCATTGGAAGCATTGTTCGTACGTCATTTCGAGCAATGGCGTAGCGAGCAGCCGGAAGAGGTCTAAAAATAATGCTTAAGGTTTTGCGTGGCTGGTTTCATCGCTATTTTTCCGATCCACAGGCAGTTATCCTGGCGGCATTGCTCATCATTGGTTTTGCGGTGGTGTTGAATCTCGGCAAGATTCTTGCTCCGGTGCTCGCAGCGATCGTAGTAGCTTATCTTCTGGAAGGGCTGGTGCGGCCCATAGAATTCATCCGGGTACCGCGGATGGTCGCCGTCCTGTTAGTTTTTATGTTATTTATGATGGGCCTGTTTTTCTTGCTCTTCGGATTGCTGCCGCTCTTTTCGCGCCAACTCTCCCAGCTTGCCCAACAGATTCCCGACATGGTCACCCGCGGCCAACAGATCTTGCTGCTGTTGCCTGAGAGATATCCCGATCTTATTAGTCCCAGCCAGGTCAAGGTAGTCATGGATACGATGCGTACCGTACTCAGTGATCTCGGACAGGAGGTTCTGTCGCTGTCGCTCGCCTCGATCCAGGGGCTCATTCTCCTCATTCTCTACTTTTTTCTGGTACCGTTTCTGGTCTTCTTTTTCCTTAAAGACAAGCGGATCATCCTTGGCTATATCGCCAGCCTGCTACCAAAAGAGCGGCGGCTCGCCGCCAAGGTTTGGGAGGAAATGAACGAGCAGATCGGAAATTATGTACGCGGCAAACTCCTGGAAGTACTCATCGTCTGGTCCGCGAGCTACATTGCCTTTGCGACCCTGGACCTCAATTATGCCCCGCTACTTTCCTTCCTGGTAGGATTGTCGGTGATCATCCCCTATGTGGGGGCGGTCGTGGTAACGGTCCCGGTGGTCTTTATCGGTTATTTTGAGTGGGGATGGGGTAGCGATTTTCTGTGGGTGATGGTGGTCTACAGCATCATCCAGATCATTGACGGAAATATTATTGTCCCACTCATGTTCTCCGAGGCGGTCAATCTCCATCCCGTCGCCATCATGATTGCCGTGCTCTTTTTCGGTGGAATTTGGGGCTTCTGGGGTATCTTTTTCGCTATTCCCTTGGCAACCCTCGTCCAGGTAGTGATCACCTTCTGGCCCAGAACTCCAGTCATGCTCGAACATCACGCGAATGGAGTCTGAGCCGGTTGGAACAGGCTGGTTTTAAATCGGATCGAGGAGCACTTCCATGCGTAACCGGTAATCTTCCGGGAGTTCTGACCCGACAATCCGATCGGCGGGTTGGAGCGATTGATTGGCCAGATCAAAGCGCATCGCTGGCAAGTGGCGACGTTTGTTCTTGTCGTAGACCAGCTTGACCACCGGCCGCAACAGATCGCTTTCGTTCGATTCCATGACTATGGCCAAGCGCCCGCTTTGCAGAAGCACCAAGGTTCCTACCGGATAGATGCCGACACAACGGATGAAGTGTTGTACCAGATCCGATTGGAAGTGGTATTTGCTCCATTCGATCAGTTTACCCAGTACCCAATGGGGAGATTTTCCTTGATGATAGCAGCGATGCGAAGTAAGGGCATCGTAGACATCCACCACCGCGGCCATTTTCCCATAGAGACTGATCTCGTCACCTTTTTTTCCCAGGGGATAACCACTACCGTCATAGCGCTCATGGTGTTCATAGATAATCCCCCGCGATATTTCAGAAATCCCTGGGGAAGACACCAAAATCTCCTGACTGTAATCTAC
Source organism: Gammaproteobacteria bacterium (assembly GCA_963575685.1). Lineage (GTDB taxonomy): Bacteria > Pseudomonadota > Gammaproteobacteria > CAIRSR01 > CAIRSR01 > CAUYTW01. The sequence continues at coordinate 19,938 of CAUYUB010000155.1, forward strand.
ATGGTGGCGCATGGTGACAAATTCGTCTTCATCAAGCCGCCCCGGCTTGTTCAGAATTTCGGGGGGCACCTTGATTTTTCCAATATCATGCAAGAGACCACCGATACCTGCCTGTTGGATGGTCGCATAGGGCATTCCCATGGCCTTACAGAAGGCAGTCATCAGTACGGCCACGGATACCGAATGCTCAAAGGTATACTTATCCATTTCACGGATGCGCATCATGCCCAGCAAGGCGTCCTGATTGTGGAAGATGGATTTGACCAGCCCTTCCACGACCGGTTCTAGGCGTTCAATCTCGATCTGTTTGCCGAGCCGTGCATCCTCCATCATATTGGCGACCACCTGGGTAGCCTCCTTTTTTACCTTCACCGCTTGCTGCCATTCTTCCTTGAGCGGGACCCGCTTATCCTTGATGGGGAAAGGCATGACCAGTTCATCCATGGTCTTTTTAACTTCGTTACGTACTTCAACGGCATTTTGACCCTCTTCCACGTCCAGTCCTTTGTCGGTGTCAATGTAGACCTCCTGTAATTTGAGGCTCAGGATCTTCTGCAGAGCATCGGCGGAGGTCAGCTTGAAGCGACTTTTCAGGAAGGGATGATCCATCCATCCCAGATCCAGATCGTGGACGAACATCCCCAAACGTAGCTGTTTTGCTTTAATTTTTTTTATCATAAAACAATCGCTTATATTAAGAGACAGAGAGTAACTTTTGGGTAGTATATTAGGTTGCTGGCAGTTGGTGTGGCAAAGGCCGTAGAATCAACACCCTGATCAGGGGGGAACCACGTGAACCTAGTGCGTATTATCTTGATTCTGTTTGGTGTTGTACTGCTGGCGGGGATAGCATGGTGGGAACGGCAACGACGCCTGCGGCCTAACCACCACGAACGGGAGGCCCTTGAAGGTATCGGTATGGAGATCCGTGCCGGGGGTGACTCGTTCCTGGATTTCTCCGGTTTGGATGGCATCACCGCTACCAGTGGCCCTGCGCTGGAAATGTCTCCCGGTATCGTGCGGGAGGATACCCCTCCATCTTCGTCCCCTTCGCCGGTGGTGGAGGAAAAACTGGTGGTGATCAACCTGGTAGCACCAGTGGATCGCCCCTATTCCGGTCCTGATCTCCTAACCGCTCTCCAAGACGCCGCTCTTGTCTATGGCGATATGAGTATTTTCCATCATCGCTACAAGGGACACCGCCGTCCGGTTTTCAGTATGGCCAACATGGTTGAGCCAGGTACGTTCAATCCACCAGCCATGGATGACTTCCTCACCCCCGGCCTGACCTTTTTCATGCGCTTGCCCGGCCAAGTCAAGGGCCCTCAGGCATTGGACCGGCTACTCAAGTCCGCCCAGCATCTCGCCGCCGAACTAGGTGGCAATCTCTGCGACCAACGCCGTCGCCCTCTCGACAAACCGGCCATCGCCAAACTGCGCGATGAGGTGGCAAAACACCAACAACGGCTCGACAGCGCCCTGCAGCGTTGATTTTCGATTTTCGTATTGATTCTCACGGGAAATGACGGAACCCAGTGGCACGGATATTGACCGTGCGGCCCTTGGCATCCATCCAAACGATACCAGGGGATAGCCCAATTTCACCGATCAAGGTGAAGTCACAACCGGCAGTCGCCTGTATCCGGCGCAACCATTCCTGTTGGGTAGGAGGAATGGTGATACATAATTCATAGTCATCGCCCCCGCCTACTACTTTTTCCCAAGGAACCGTCAGCCCTTTCAATGCTGACGAGCGGGGAAGGTATTGCAGATGGATTGTCGCCCCTACTTTGCTAGCGCCAAGAATATGACCGAGATCAGCCACCAACCCGTCCGAAAGGTCGATGGCGGCACTGGCAATGCCGCGCAGGGCGAGACCCGCGGCGACACGTGGCTGAGGTCGATCGAGGCGACCTACGAGATAGTCTCTGTCGGTCGCGGCAACCGGACCCTCCCATCGTCCCTGACGCAATGCCAACCCCACCGCGGCATCGCCCAGCGTGCCGGTAACGTAGACCAGATCCCCCGGTCGAGCACCACTACGACGTAGGGCCCGTCCCGATGGGACAAAACCATGGGCCTGGAGCGTGATGGACAGTGGACCGCGGGTGGTATCTCCGCCGACCAACGCTAGATCGTATTGATCGGCCAGCTCGAACAGGCCACGACTGAAGTCACGAAGCCACGCCTCTTCCGCCTCTGGCAAGGTCAGCGCGAGGGTAGCCCAGGCCGGTGCTGCTCCCATTGCTGCCAAGTCACTGAGGCTGACCGCCAGAACCTTCCAGCCGATGGCATAGGGATCGGTATCCTTGGGGAAATGTACCCCCTCCACAAGGGTATCCATCGTCACCGCCAGTTCCATACCGGCAGGCACCTGCAATAAGGCGCAGTCGTCCCCTACCCCCTGCACTACGTCGAAACGCTGAGTAGGACGAGTAAAAAAGCGGGCGATTAGTTCAAATTCCATCAGCGACACTTGATCACCTTAAACCATCCAAATGTTCAGTGAGGGCAGACAGGACCTCGGCGCGATGGGTGAGGAAAGGCAAGTGACCAGCCCCCGACAGACACCGTATCCGCCAGTCCGGTCGCAGCCTAGCCAGATCCGCAGCCACGGCTGCCGGTACCAGGGTATCCCGTTCTCCCAGCAAGACCAACGTCGGACAGATGACGGCCGAAAGGCGCGAGCGCAAGTCGGTCTCTTGCAGCACCGTCAACCCTGCGGCCAAGGCTGCGGGGTTGGGGGGAAGCGCAAACATGGAGGTACGCAGGCAGCGTACGATCTGACCCGCCACCGCCCGTGCCTGAAGGGCTAGGAAACGCTGTAAAGTAGCGCGCCAATCCTCGGTAAGCCCTCGGCCAAATTCAGACAAGAGTTCAGGGGCAACCGCTGCCGGCCAGTCGGGGCCACGCACGAAGCACGGCGAGGCCCCTATCAACACCAGTGCGCTCACTTCGTCGGGGTATCGTATCGCCGCCGCGAGGGCCACCATCCCCCCCAGGGACCAACCTACCCACGCCGCGCCCACCGGCACCGTTGCCCTTACTGCCTCGGCCAAACCGTCTACCTCCAGCGGTGTGACGGGGACGGGGCTATGCCCGTGGCCGGGCAGATCTACCACATGGACCCGCCGTCCCCACCCTGCCAAAGTTTCGGCCAATTCATCCCACACCCCACCGTGGAAGCCCCAACCATGCAGAAGAACTACATCAGGACCAGTACCAAAAGAGCGGACGAATAGGGTCATGGCGGCAGTGTACGATTTTGACGGATGGCCGCCGCATTCATCACTGCTTTGGTATCAGCCATATCCAGAGCTATCGCGCCACGTTCGATGAGTTGTTTAGGGAGTTCTCGAAGCTCCGGGCGCGGACTCTCCGCCCAAACAAAGAGGGGGCGGTGTTGCTTTAGGGCATGATTGGCACTGGACCAAGTGCCAGTGTGTAGTTTTCCCTCTACGATGATTACTGCGTCGGACAAACCGACGATAATCCGATTACGGGTAGGAAAAAAATCACGCCGGGGAGGCGTACCTAGGAGTAATTCGGTCAGAAGGCAACCGCGTTCCATCACTTGAGCAAAGAGTTCCTGATTCTCCCGCGGATAAATCCGATCGATACCTGTGGCAGTCACCAACGCGGAAAAACCCTCACTCGCCAGGGCGCCCCGGTGCGCGGCGGTATCGATGCCCAAGGCACCACCGCTCACAATCAGTGCGCCCGACGCCGCCAATTGTGCCGCGAGGGTATGGGCGAAGAGTACCCCTTCTCTTGAACAATCGCGGGGGCCAACGATCGCTACCGCAATCGGCGGAAGCGGCCAGAGGCTACCCTTGCGAAATAGATAGGGAGGCGGCTCGGCTAGCCTGAGCAACTGCTGAGGATAATCCGCGGCACCATAATAGGTAAATCTTACGGAAGGAGGGAGATTGAACAACCCATCCAGTTGCGCAGAGGTCAGGCCGGTTTTTTCCTTGGTACCCAAAAGCGCAAGCTGTCGGGGTATTTGATGAAGTGCGGCAAATGGACTTCCGTGTTGATCAACCAGCGCCTTAAATTTGGCAGCACCCACACCGGGAAGCCGCGAGAGTTCGACGGCAGCGCGAAGCTGTATTACGGGATTGGAAAGATCTGCCATGACAGCTTTTATTTCAGATGCGGTCAGCAGCGGGTTGCAAAACCTTCCCCCAACTGCCGGATACAAGAATTATGATGCATAAACTTAATTACTTTAAAGTTGTATTATAACGTTCATATTATCACCTAACATAAGAAAATTTCAAAGTGTAATTGGTATACTACAGCATGTGGGTGGGGGAGGCGTCGCGCTGAATGACCTGCGAATGCTCAAAGCTGACTTCGCCGTTGCCGGCGTGCCTACGGCCATCTCGGTCAAAGCCCTTGACCTTGCATTTTCCACAACGATAATTTTTGGTCTCACGTTTGCGACCTATTGAGAATATTTCCATGAATAATGAAATAGAATTAATACTGTTAAAAGAGATAGAAGAATTAAAGAAACAAGTTGCCACTCTAAAGGGTCAAGATGAAAACAAAATCCCTACTTATCAATACAGCAAAATTAGAGACGTTGATTTAAAAACGTTATTTGATATTGAAAAAAAGTTAAGTCAAGATATTTTTAATGATTGGTTTAACAATGATATTTGCTTGACTGAAGATATAATTATGTATTTACAACAGCTCATTGAGCAAAATAGCGGGTTAGTCGATGATTATAATGAAGAGGATTTAAAAATCTACCTAATAAGTCCTTTGCTCAATAAAGTTAATTTCCTATTAAAAAATGAAGAAATACGCGGATTTTATGAGCTCCCCATGAACTATACAACAGATCGGTTTATTTTAAATGGAACCGTCGATTTTGTTATATCCAAAGGGTTATTTGAAAGCAAAAAACCATATTTTTTTATTCAAGAGTTTAAAAGAAGTGAAGAATACGGAAATCCAAGACCTCAACTGTTAGCCGAACTGATCACTGCCGTTGAATTGAATGGTTGGAAATTGATAAAAGGTGCTTATATTATTGGCGGGAGTTGGCATTTTGCAATACTGGAAAAATTAAGCGTTCATAAATACCAATATTTTGTATCGAAGAATTTTGATTCTACCAAAATAGAAGATTTAAAATTAATTTACAAAAATTTATTATTTATTAAAAATGAGATATTAAGCACGGTAATGTAATTTTCAAAATATCGTTGTTTTGGATAGCGGGCCGCTTATTATTATTTGGCCTTCGACAACGACGAAGAAGCTCATTTCGTCACATGCCTTGATAGCTTTTATTTCAGATGCGATCAGCATTGCATGGTTACTGAAAATCGAGATGGTTTATACCACTTCCGGTGCCCTCGCCTGGGGTAAGGTGATGAGAAATTCAGCGCCATAACCCAAGCCCTTGCTGTATGCCGTCACCGTACCGCTATGCAGTTGTACGATATGACGCACCAAGGTCAACCCTACCCCCATCCCCCCTTCAGCGCGATCGAGGTTTTGATCCCCCTGGACGAACAGGTCGAAAACGGAGTCCAACAATCCTGCCGGGATGCCGATGCCATTGTCGCGTACCCGTACGATCCTCTTTCCTTGCTCGGATCCGAGGATGAGCCACACCTGCCCGTGGGGATGATTGTATTTGATCGCATTGCTGAGCAAATTCACCATGACCTGTTGCAGCCGTGCCGGATCCGCGTTCACCCAGAGCGCTTCTTCACTTGACTCTACCGATAGATGCACCTTGCGTTTGGTTATCAGCCCTTCGACTTGTTGGGTTACATCGGAGATCAAGGTACGCAGATCGAATACGCTACGGCGTAGCTCGAATTTGTTCTGCGTGAGGCGTGAAACGTCCAACAGGTCATCAAGCAGCCGGGCCATATGGGATGCCTGACGATCGATGATGTCGGTACAGGGACTTGGTATGGTCGAATGTTGGCTCAACCGACGCAGGGTGTGGGAGGCATTGACTACCGCTGCCAGTGGGTTACGCAACTCGTGGGAGAGCATCGCCAAAAATTCATCACGCCGACGCAGGTCAGCTTGGACGCGGTCCTCAGCCCACTTGCGACGGGTGATATCTGCCAGGGTTAGGATTACTCCCGTGATCGCGCCCGCCGAACGATAGGGCAGAATGCGCAGAGAGTACCAGCGCCCCCGATAATCGCGTACCTCGCGTTCAATGCCTGCGCCGGTTTCCAGCACCCGACACAAACTATCCCGCAGTTCTGGGTATTCGAGGGAAAGGTTGAAATCATCAATGCACCGTCCTACGTCCTGGGGGAGCAGATTGAGAGACTCAACGATTCCCGGCGTCACCCGCCGGATGCGTAGCTCCTGATCCAGAAAAACGGTACCCACATCGATACTCGCCAACAGATTATCCATATCGTGGGTCAGGTCCGTTAACTCTCTGATCTTTCTATGGAGCTCAGCCCTGACTGATGACAGCTCCGCGACCTCGGGAGTTGTTTCGATGCCAAGTATGACGTCTAGGTTTCCTTCCGCCCTGGTAGTTGATTCGGTATCGCTTGGGCTCATCATTACGTCACCCTGCTACGCTTTCGTGTAGGAAGCCCCGGTTGCGCTATTCGCGAGACGGAACGAGCATCCCCTAACGAGGGCTGAGTAGCCTACCGGGGACGTACCACACGGAGTATGTGGCAGGGTTAGTTTATCTAAGTATTTCTGTAATGGAAAACCCTAATTGAAAATTTTTTATGTGTGGTAATGCGACAAATTAAACACGTTCTTAATTGGTATTATCTTTGCAAGACAAGCACCCTATCAATATTCTTCGACAGTGCGCAGGACAGTGTCTCCAGAGAGGGCCGAGGGAAGCACTGGGCATTACACCTGTATTTCGACAAGAGTAATGTCGTCGCTGAAACTGCCGTTTCCATGAAAATCCTGCAAGTGAGCCAGCAGCGCTTCCGGCTGAGCATTTTCTGCGAGTAGACGGGCGATGGACTGCTCAACCCTAGCGCAACCGAATAACTCACCGGCGGGACTACTGACTTCAGTCAGCCCATCGGAAAAGATATACAAGCAACTTTCCGGAAAGACCTCGAAAGACTCGCAACCCACCATTGCATCGAATTGTTCAACGATGCCTAATGGCAGATTTTGCGAGTTTATACGTCTATGTACAGTGCCTTGATGCATAAACAAACACTGGGGCATCCCGGCATTCCAGATCTTGATGCGTTGGCGCAAGCGGTCCAATTCTACCAGGCAGCCCGTCATGAATACGTTGGTCGGCAACTGTTCATAGAGGATAGTGTTGATTTCTTCCAAGACTACTTCAATGGTAACGCCATGCCGAGCGTGGGCATAGAACATGTGGGCGATGAGCGGGGCTCCCACTGCAGCTGGCAAACCATGCCCGGTAAAATCACCAACCAGGATCCGTTGTCGTCCGTCAGGGCTAAATGCAGACAACAAGATATCGCCATTGGTACGCTCGACGGATGCAAGTAGGTAGCGCAGATACCTGTCGTCAAATGATTTCGAGGCCCGCATCCGGGTAATGATATTCTCGACCAGTTCCTGCTCACACAGCAGCACCTGATTTTGTTTTTCCAACTTCACCCTGGCATCATGCAGTGCTAAATGCGTGTGAATGCGTGCTTTGACAATCGGTCCGCTCACCGGTTTGGTGATGTAATCCACAGCCCCAACGGCAAACCCCCGTTGCTCATCTTTCTCTTCAACCTTTGCGGTAAGAAAAATGACTGGAATCTCGCAGGTCCGATTATCCGCCTTAAGTTTTTCACATACTTCATACCCATCCATTCCTGGCATCATGATGTCGAGCAAGATCAGGCTTGGTTGGGGTACGGTAACGGCGATCCGAAGCGCATTCTCACCGTTGGTAGCAACTTTAATCTTATAGCTATCCTTCAACAGCCCACTCATTAGAGCAAGGTTGCTTGGGGTGTCGTCCACGATGAGTAGCAACGGTTTCGGCGGAGGCAATAGGTTATTCATCTGCTTTCTCGATCTGGAAAAATACCTAACCCCGTGATGAGGAATTGTAATTGCTGCAGCGCCGTATCATACTCGAAATTATAGATGGCTTGTTCAAGTAGCGTAAAATCGACCTCACCGCAAAAATGTTTAAATAAGTTACAGGTTACATGGAAATAATCGGCCAATCCTGCCCCTTGACGACCTCCTAATTACCCCTACAGCAAAACTCCTTTTCGCTTTCTTTATGAGAATAAGCGGAATAACCTATAACTACGAGGTCAACAACGGAGCTTGGCAACGATGAGCGCAAAGGTGATATATTTTTGTTGTTCTTAAAGAGAAACAATTAGGTAACCCATCGCCACTCATTCAACAAAAATTCGGTGGGTTATATACCTTACTATCTACACCTTTAATTGGAGAGAGTACGTATGCGTTTTTCTGCTCTAGTCATCGCCGCCCTAACCGCCACCATATTCTCCTTGCCGACCGTTGCCGGAGAAGAATATGCCTCCGCTGCGGAGGCTGAAGCCATGGCGGCAAAGGCAATCACCCACATTCGCCAGGTTGGTGCTGAAAAGGCTTATGCCGATTTCACCGCCAGAGACCCAGCCTTTATCGACCGCGACCTCTATGTCGTAGTTTATGATTTTACCGGACGGCCTGTGGCCCATGGGATGAATCCAAAAATGGTAGGGAAAAACCTTATGGAAATGAAGGATCCTGACGGCAAGGCCTTCGTCAGGGAGCGGGTTGACCTGGCGCGCAGCCAGGGACATTTCTGGCAGGACTACAAGTTCACCGACCCGCTCACCAAAAAGATACTGCCCAAGTCCATGTACTGTGAGCGTCTGGAAGAGACGGCAGTATGTGTGGGTATTTATAAACGCTAACCTCCTTCCACTTTCGCAAACCATATCAGCACCCGGCTCTACAACCGTTTTGTCACCGGCCTTTCACTGCGCAAGGGAAAGGCCGGCTGATCCGCCGACTATTCATCTGCCGATTACAGAACAAGAATTTATACACATCACGCTACCTTCCTCTGCGGAGCGATAATTATGATTCTGGCCCAAGTTTTCAATAAACTACCCTTGCAAATAAAGTTGTTTATCGCGCCATTAATCACGGTGGCACTCATCATCACGTTTGGCGGGGTTACTCATCATAATCTTGGTCTAGAAAAAAACATCATGGACGAGATTAATAACGATAATTTTATACTCACTCAGACGTCCTCTGAGTTTTATAATGCTCATTCCAATATGTATAAAGCTATCGCTTGGACCAGTGCCAACTACGATCCCCAACAACTGGATTCCTTGAAGAAACAACAATTGATAGCTTTTGATTCTATATTGGAAAAAATCGACCGCATTTTTCATGATAAGGAAAACGATAGCGCTGAGCAAAAAATGTTTGGGGAGCTGCGCGCCGAGTTTGTTAAATATAAAGAGTCTGCGGTGGCCTCCGTCGATATGGCTTCGGTTGATTTAAGCGTTGCCACGATGCTCATCGACTCTCATTATCAATCGATGCGTAACGGTTTCGAGGGATTGATCAGTTTTTATCACGACACCGGGAAGATAAGTTACGATAATGCTTTTCTATCTTTCACGAAAACCCTCATCAGCGCCCTCTCCGCAATTCTTGTGATTGCTACGTTGATTACTGTTTTGATCAACAAAATCATTAATCGCCATCTTAATGAAATTGCGGTCAAGATCCGCCAGATGGCTGATGGAAATCTCCAGGCGACGGTTGATTATGTTTCCAATGATGCCATCGGACGCTTGTCTCAAGATGTCAACAAAATGCTTCGGAAATCCCAAACCATGGTCCGGGACGTATCTGAGAAAACCACCCAGATCTTGCACAACGCAACCTTACTTAATATCCATGGTTGCGAGGTCTCCAAAGAAATAGAGAACGACCTTGCGCGCACGACCTCCGCAGTTACCGCCACAGAGGAAATGTCATCGTCTACTTCGGAAATTGCAAAGAATGTCGTCTCTATCTCTACGGAAATTGACTCAGCAACCACTACCGCCGCCCAAAGTAAGAAGATGGTCACTGCCACCATCTCGTCGATAAAGGAAGTGAATCAGGAAATCGAGGTCGCCTCCGGGAAGGTCGTGGCACTTTCTGGTTTTTCCCGGAAGATTGACGAAATTGTTACTGCGATTAAAGACATCGCTGACCAGATCAATCTGTTGGCCTTGAATGCCGCAATTGAGGCGGCCCGTGCCGGAGAACAAGGCCGAGGATTTGCCGTCGTTGCCGACGAGGTTCGGCGGTTGGCTCATAGGACGGCCACTGCTACCTCGGAAATCAACAATATACTGAGTTCGATCCGTTCTGGAACCCTGGAGGCCACCACCCTGATGAATTCTTCCGTGCAAAAGGCAAAAACCACTGAAGAATTGGCAGAGCGGATGGGTGGTTCGTTCATGGTAATTTACTCATCACTTACCCAAATTTCGAGCTTTTCTCGTCAGGTTGCCGATGAAACAAAAAAACAGTCCTTCACCTCGACAGAAATCGCAAAAAACCTATCCGCCCTTTCTGAGGATGCCACTAAAAGGTCTCACATCATCAACGAAATGATTTTATCCTTCCATAAATTTGGCGTAAACGCAAAAGATTTCCTAAAACTCCTCAACCACTATCGCGACCCCATTCTGCGCTTAAGAGTGACCAAATCAGATTACACCCTATGGATATACCGAGTCCTGGAACTCTTTTCCAACAAAGAGACCCTTTATCTCCCCAGCGAATTTGATCCAAAACTAACCAGGATGGGTAAGTGGTTCCATGGAAAAGGGAAAACCGCATTCGGCAACAACCCTGCATTTGTCGCCCTAGGACCGTTACATATTGAATTGCATAATCTTGGCGCCCGCATCAAGAATGCCTTAACCAAACACCAGGCGAACGAAGCCTATCAACTCTTTATGGATTTAATGAAGCTGGACGAGAAAATTATGTCAATTTTGGATCAACTTGAAACGGATGATTATGGCTGTCAGCTCTTAGAGGAAATAGTCATCGACTAAGGCAACTCCCAGCTAAAGAACTACCAGATCGGTCAATGCCGCGTAGCGGCGTAA
>CAUYUB010000156.1:0-4063 GCA_963575685.1 Gammaproteobacteria bacterium
TGGCCTTGCTCATCCTTGCATTGGCCAAGCCTGCCCTTAGCCATCCCCCGGCGAATCTTGCAATAGAACCGACCGAGCTGCACCTGGATTGGTTTTACCTCAATATCTATCCCCTGCTGGACCGCTGGCAGGGCATTGTGGTTTGGGGATTGGTCGGTACGGTGACTTTATTCTTTGCGGCTCTGCCCTGGTTACCACCTAAGCGTCGAGAGCCGGTTGCTACGGTAGTTTTAGAGCGATGCAACGGTTGTGGTCGTTGTTTTGAGGACTGTCCCTATAGCGCCATTGTTATGCAACCCCGGAGCGACCAACGACGCCATGCATTGGAGCCGGTGGTCGATGCTGCTCTATGCGCGAGTTGCGGGATTTGTGCGGGTGCCTGCCCTTCCTCCACCCCTTTTCGTCGTATCGAGCAGCTCACCACTGGTATCGATATGCCGCAATTTCCCATCGATCGGTTGCGCACCGAGAGCCGGACGGCCGCGCAAGCCCTGCGGGGAGAGGCACGGGTTTTGGTCTACGGTTGTGCGTATGGGGCTGATGTAACGCAATTGCGCACCCCAGGGGTGGCGGCACTTAGTCTGCCCTGCATCGGGCTATTGCCACCGTCTTTCGTTGAATATCTTCTCCAGAACCAGCCTCTAGACGGGGTGATGGTCACCGGCTGCGGTAGCGGGGATTGCGAATTTCGGCTGGGCAATCGTTGGATGGAGCAGCGTCTGCAAGGGCAGCGCGAACCCCATCTGCGCGCGCGGGTGAATCGAGAGCGGGTACGGATATATTGGGCCTCCGCCCAAGATCAATCGGCATTGGCCAATGAATTGGAGGCATTTCGGGCAGATCTGCGGATGGCGGTGCATCACGAACAGGATAGTGGAGCCCCATGAACCAATCGCTAAAATATTTTGGGCAAGGGCTGGTTTATCTGGTGTTCATGGGGAGCATCGGCTATTGCTCGAACGCGCCGAGTTTTACCCATCTTGGCCCTGGTCAGGCGGTGATTAAATTCGGCTTTCACCACTACGGCCAGTTTCAGAGCGAATGCCATCGACGTTCCGCCGAAGAACTGGCGCATCTACCTCCCAATATGCGCGCAACGCTCGACTGTCCACGTGCGCGCGCGCCGGTAACGGTAGAGTTGGACCTTGACGAGACGCCTTTGTATCGCGGCGTCCAACAACCCTCAGGGCTACATCACGATGGGGTCTCCTACCTCTACCAGCGTTTTACCGTACCAGCGTCTACCCACCGTTTGCGGATGCGCTTAAATGATCGTTTGGACGAGACCGGTTTTCGTTACGTATTGGAACGAGAGGTTACCTTAGCGCCAGCCCAGGTGCTGGTGATCAATTTCCGTCCCGAGAAGGGCGGATTCATTGTCGAGCCATAACGATGAACAACGTTGCCATCGACGCTGTGGATCGACGCATCATTGCGGCGACTCAGGCGGGTTTACCGCTCGCCGTACAGCCTTACCATCTTTTGGCAGAAAACCTGGGCCTGCCGGTGGCAGAAGTTCAGGACCGTCTCTCCCGAATGCTTGCCGCGGGCATCATCCGACGCATTGCCGCCGTCCCTAATCACTATCTTTTGGGCTATCGTGCCAATGGCATGTCGGTATGGGATGTCGCGGACGATCTGGTGCAGGAATTGGGGATAAAAGTGGGCGCTCTCGATTTCGTCAGCCATTGTTACCACCGTCCACGCCATTTACCGGAATGGCCCTATAACCTCTTTGCAATGGTCCATGGCCGTGACCGCACCGAGGTGGAGATCAAGGTTACCGCTATTGCCGAGCAGTTGGGGACGGTCTGTCGGGACCATACCGTGCTTTACAGTACTCGTATTCTCAAAAAGACCGGTTTTCGCCTCCATTCCAGATAACTCGCTGTGCCCCATCGGAGGTCGAGATGTTCCGCATTTCCCAATTTATGCAGGAGATCGTTACCCCTACACTGATTGGACCGCGGCGTGTGCCACCGGGACCGGTGGTTATCTGGAATTTGGTGCGCCGTTGCAACCTTACCTGTAAACATTGTTATTCGATCTCCGCGGACAAGGATTTTCTCGGGGAGCTGAATACGGATGAAGTTTTTCAGGTGATGGACGATCTGCGCGCCTTTCGGGTGCCGGCGTTGATCCTCTCGGGCGGAGAACCCCTATTACGACCCGACCTCTTCGATATTGCGCGTCGTGCTAAAGCGCTCGGTTTTTTCACTGCACTGTCCACCAACGGTACGTTGATTGACAGTGCGATGGCCAAGCGTATTGCTGATGTAAATTTCGACTACGTAGGCATTAGTATGGACGGCCTGCGAGAGACCCATGATCGATTTCGACGTAAAACGGGTGCTTTCGCGGCCTCGCTGGCGGCACTGCGTCTATGCCGTGGCGCGGATCTCAAAGTTGGGGTGCGTTTCACGCTAACGCAGGACAACGGCCATGACCTGCCGGCCCTATTGCACTTGGTCGAAGAGGAAGGCATCGACCGTTTCTACTTCTCGCACCTCAACTACGCCGGTCGCGGCAATATCAACCGCCGGGACGATGCCCACCACGCACTAACCCGGTGGGCGATGGATCTGCTGTTCGACACTTGTCGTGACCATCTGCGGCGTGGTTTGACCAAGGAATTCACCACCGGCAACAACGATGCCGACGGCGCCTATCTCCTGCTCTGGGCACAGCACCATTTCCCCAGCTGCGTGGAACACCTGCGTGCCCGGCTCGAACAATGGGGAGGCAATGCCAGCGGCGTCAATGTTGCCAACATCGACAATTTGGGCAATGTCCATCCCGATACGATGTGGTGGCACTACTCGCTCGGCAACGTACGCGAGCGTCCCTTTTCGACGATTTGGCAAGACACCTCAGACCCGCTGATGGCGGGGCTGAAACGCTCCCTCCGTCCGGTCGGTGGGCGTTGTGGGCGTTGCGTCCATCTCTCTCTTTGCGGTGGCAACACCCGCGTCCGCGCTCAGCAGCTTACCGGTGATCCTTGGGCGGAAGACCCTGGTTGCTATCTCACCAACGAGGAAATCCAATGCGAAGCATAAAGATAAGCCTATGGTGTGGGCTGTCGCTCGCCTTCGGCATGGTCGGCGCTACCCCTGCTGTCACCGATCCCGGCGTACTCTTTCAACAACATTGTGCCGTCTGCCATGGTGCCGATCGGCTGGGACTGACCGGCCCGGCGCTACTGCCCGAAAGCCTGGAACGGCTACGCAAACCGGAGGCGGTCAAGACCTTGCGCGAGGGACGCACGGCTACCCAAATGGCGGGATTCGCCGACAAACTTTCAGCGGCCGAGATCGAAGGCTTGGTGGATTGGGTCTATACCCCGGTGACGCCGACACCGACCTGGGACGAGGCGTGGATACGTGCCTCTCGGGTGGTCCATCACCCTCCGGGAAATCTGCCCGACCACCCGATTGCGGCGTTGACCAATGTTGATCTCATGAATCTGTTCCTGGTCGTGGAAAGCGGCGACCATCATGTGACCGTTTTGGTTATCCCGGTGTCGGGCATGGCGGGACAGTACGCACGGCATTGGACCGACTCCCAGCCCAATTGCCCTACCCCATTGCCAGTCCGATCCACAAGGCGCGGCGAGCGGCGCGTCAGGCATGGCGGCCGATTTCGGGCGCGGAATTGGCGGGGGAATATGTCCGATTGTTTTTCGGCAATCCGGTCTGTCCCATCCACGAAACGGCCTACGGCGATGGTCGGCGTTTGGGCGGCCAGACGAGGGAATTGGCCGATATCAGTGGGTTCTATCGCGCCTTCGGTTTGACTACAGCAGAGGACCAGCCGGACCTACCCGACCACCTATGTAGCGAGTTGGAATTCCTGAGCCTGTGCCTCGTCAAGTATGGCTATGCCCGTACCCAAACCATTGGCACGCGCGCGGCGGGAGTTACCGCGGCCGCCATCGCGACCTTCCTGCGCGACCATCTGGGACGCTGGGCACCGGCCTTTGCCGCCAAGTTACGCCAGGAATCTTCCTCCTCGCCGCGGACGAATGCCAAAGCGATAAGGATTGCAAGGATGGCAAGCTTTGTAT
>CAUYUB010000157.1:0-4063 GCA_963575685.1 Gammaproteobacteria bacterium
CGGCAGGCGTGAAGAATCCCGAGACGATGCGGCAGGCTGATCTTGAGGCGGCAGTGATGAAGGCGGAAGGCACGGGCAGCCCCCGCCTCGCCCCCAAAGGCCGCAACGGTCGGCCGGCGGGGAGCGAGTGGGCGGAGGGGGGGTCGAGTGTTTACCAAAACGCCGCCGAGCCACGCATTTCCGGTGACGAGTCGGCCGGGTATGCCTATACCACCACCAGGGTCGAATCAGCCGCCGACATTGCCGATTCTGGAAAGCTGAACGTTTGGCGACCGCAAGATTCTGAGGTGTGGTCCGATCAAAGCTCATGGCCTGATGGCTCGACAAAACGCAGGAGCTATTGGTCTTCCTCGGAAGCGCGGACAATCCCATTTTCACGCCCCGGAGAAAAAAATACGGTCCTGCGCGTGAAAAAAGATAGTGTCCCTGGCGGAATCAAGGCCGAATCAGGCACCGGGGACTTCTACGCGGAGAAGCCAATCCCCGCCGCTGCACTCGAATACCTGTCAAAAGACGGGACGTGGAAGCCGTTGGTTTCCATATCAGACACCACTCCCCTCCGCACCTACCCGCCCGGCAAGGCGACCCCCGAGCAAGCCGCGAAGCTGCGCGAGGGGTATCGGGGATGGATGCAGCGCGAGACCAAGACGAAGGATACCCCGCCGGAAACCGAACTGCCCATGCCAGCCGGAAACCGCGCTGCATACTATCGGTTGCAAAACGAAGGCGGAGAGGGATATGTTCCCGACAAAGGCCCCGCGCCAGCGTTCAATATTGACGAACAAATATCTCGACTGCGCAGGATCGCAAACGCAACATCAATGCACGATCCTCTTTATGACGCCTACCAGGGCGAAATAAAGTCTCTGGTTGGCCGCAGACTGGAAGAAAACGGATGGAACGAAAAAACTACTCCTGAGCGTCGCTCGGAGTGGAATTCGTGGGTCGCAGGATTTAAGAGCAAGGGCAAAAAGATAACTCCCGCGGATATCGCGAAAAAGGAAAGTGATCTCGGGTGGACGATGCGCGACCTGAAAGAAGCAATCGCCACCGTAGAACCCAAGGCGGAACCCTAACCGGCGGCACCCCGCGCCACAACCGCACGGAGACGAGACGATGGCCGACACCGACCCGGTTACCTGGAAAGAACTCGATTCGTTCTGTTCCGAGAAGCAGCGCAACTGCCACGCCCTGCACGAGGAGCGCGCCAAGACGCACGCGCTGGAGATCGAACACGAGCGGCGCAAAGGGTACGGCGAGCTGCAGACCTCCATCGCCGGCCTGACGCTGGAGGTCGGAGCGCTGAAGGAGATGCTGACCAACAAGGCGTCGTGGTTCCTGCCGCGCCCGGTGATCTACATGCTCGTCGCCGGCGGGGTCGGCGTCGGCCTGGCCGGGCGCGACCTGGCGCACGCGATCCTGAAGTGGTTCGGGGTGGGGTCGTGAGTCCCCTCCTCGAGCAGCAGCAGCACTTCGCGCAGTTAATCGCCCTGTGGATGCGCGCTGCCTACGCCCGCGGGTTTTCCGTTACTTTCGGCGATGCGTTTCGGGACCAGCGTTGCCCCTACGGCGCCGAGGGCAGCTACCACAAGCGCCGGCTCGCCGTGGACTTCAATCTCTTCAAGGACGGTCGCTACCTGACCAGCGTCGAGGAGTGGCGCGAGCTTGGCGAGGCGTGGAAGATTCTCGACCCGCTCTGCACCTGGGGCGGAGACTTCAAAACGGGCGCGGTCGGGGACGCGAATCATCTCAGCTACGGCGAAGGGAAGCGCAATGGATGACTCCTCTGGGTGGGTGTGCCCGATTTGCCTTAGATGGTATCCGGCGAAACCAAAACAATGTCACGGATGCGGGTATTGCGGCTCTTGAGAGGAATAACTGCGCCCGTGCGGCGCGAGGAGGAGTGACATGGCAATCTGGGCGGTAGCACTCGCGGTGTTCTCGGCGATCAAGGAAGTCCTCTCGATCCAAATCATCAACAAGGCAATCGACAACCTCGTCGCCGGGACGCCGACCAAGATCGACGACGCGCTGTGGCGAGCCATCGAGGACGTGACGGGCTGCGACCCCGACGCCGCTCGGGTGATCGTGGAGAGCGACAAGGGCGCGGAACGCGTGCTGACCGCGGCGGCGCGGGTACAGTCGTGGTACGAGGCAATGTCACCCGAAGCGTGGGTGTCCGCAAAGGAGGCCGTGGCATGAGCTGGTCGAGTTGGTGGTCCCGTCTCGTCAAGGCCGTCGAGGCGTGGCTCGCGACGAAGCCCGCTCCGCCCCCTACGCCCACTCCGACGCCGGCCCCCACCCCTACCCCTGTCCCGACCCCCGAACCCCCGCCCGTGACGCCCCCAGCGCCTGTCCCGACCGTCTACACGGTGCAGCCGGGGCAGCGCGTCGAGCGCACGCTGCGGACGCCCTGCTGGCTGGAGTATACGATCACGGGCAAGCAGCCCGCGGTTGAGGACGGCGGGCCACAGGACAACTGTCACCTCGCCTGGGCCTACCCGGAGGGCGGGGAGTTCGGCGGCGGCAACGGTCCTGGCGTGGTCGGGGTCCGTGACGGCAAGCTCAAGGTCTACGACGTGTCGGGGACATTCGCGGGTGAGCGCCGGTATTTCGTCGCCTACTCTCCCGCCGCCAGTTACCGCGTGCGTCTGGAGATCGCGGACGGCCTCGTGCGCTGCACGGTCGGCAACGCTGCGGCACAGGTCGCGGCTGGACTGGCGGATACCTACGTCGTCGGCTACGGCGATCCACCGAGCCAGCGGCCGGGACCGTACGGGGCGCGGATCAGCGACGTTCGCTGGAGCGAGTCATGATCGGTCGCTACCTGATGAACCTGCTGATCAGCCTGGACCAGCTCGGCAACTCCGTCTTCGCCGGCGACCCCGACGAGACGATCAGCTCCCGCCTCGGGCGTATCCAGGCCAAGTACGGCGGCGAGATCCCGTGGACGCGGCCGGTCTGTCGACTGACTGCCTGGGTGCTCGGCAAGATCGACACCAACCACTGCGCCGACGCGGTGGAGCCGGGCGAAGGCTCGGACGGGATCGCGGACACGCCGGACAATCCACGGTAGGACTCGGACCCGGAACCTCCCCGGCATCCCCGAGACGCCCCGTCCGCCTATGCCTCCTGCGATGCGGGCGGGGCGTAGTTGTTATCTACAACTCACCGCGTAAGCCACCAGAAAATCAGTGACCCCACGAACGACCCAAAAAACGAACCTGCCATGAAATACCATGTTGTCCTGTAAATTATCACAATCCACTCCTCCCCGATCCACGCGACCGGGAGCGCCGTGCTATCCCGCCAGCCGGCTAACGCGTTAGCCGGGGGGGGCGGGATAATTGATGGTTAGGTAGTGAAAACTAATTATCACAAAACATCTCGCTTTGCGTGTCGTCGCTGCGCTTTATCGTCGCATTCCCAAGCCACCAATCCATGACGGCCTGTGCGTCGGGCCAGCCGTTACAATTCTTCCCCCTCCTCTGCCGTTCTTCCAACATCTTCCCGAACGCCTTCAGGTACGCCGCTTTCGTCCTCGGGTAACGTTCCAGGTCAGCAGCAGCAGCAGCAGCAGTGCTCATCGGGCAACCTATGCAGCCGATGCGTTTGTATCCTTCGTCGTACAGCTTGCAGTACGGCATATTGTTCGTGCTGATGTACTCCCACACTTCGTCCTCGCTCCAGTCGATAATCGGGTGAACAAACCGCTTCCCCTTGCCCTTGTGGCACGCCTCGCTCATCTGGCGCTTTGATCTTCGTGCGCTCTCTGCCCAACGGATTCCCGTGACGATGCACTCGTTCGTGTTCCCGTTGCGCTCCTTCAGGTGGTCACAACAATACCGAACCACCCGCGTCGGCGGCATGAGTTTTTCCGGTATTAGTTGGAACATGGTCTTCTTTGGCGGCAGTCGCGTCACTCCAGGGTATTGCCGTTTCACGAACAGTGTCAATTCCGGCGGGTCGATTCCAGTAACCGACATCCTCGTGGTGTGCTCAACTCCAGACCGTCGCACGAGGTCAAGGATAACCTGCGAGTCCTTCCCGCCACTGAATGCCA
>CAUYUB010000158.1:0-4050 GCA_963575685.1 Gammaproteobacteria bacterium
TTCATATCAGCACCTCCCGCGCCAAGGCTTCCATCTCTTGCGCTGCCCGTGAACGGGGTTCCCATTCCATGACGCCCAATCCTTCCGTAAGGCTGCGACGAAAGGTAACGCGGTTGCCTATCTGTACCTTGGCAATCGGTAGTCCAATTTGGCGCAAGGCCTCTTCGGTCTCTTGGGTCTCGCGCACCTGGGTATTGGTGTCGGCCCGATTGATCACGGCAATGACCTCCAGGGAAGGTTTCTCGATGCGCGCGGCATTGACCAGCTCCATGACGTTGTGTAGCGCCCACACGTCGGCCTGGCCGGGTAAAAGGGGATCAGCAGACGATCCGCTACTTTAAGCGCAGCGCTAAAGGCTTCGCGATCCCCCGCGGCAATGTCTACCAGGATATTTTCGAAGATGTTTTCAACATTGTTAAGCTCCTCTCCCAAACGCCGTTCCTCTGCCACGAGGCTGTAGATCATGGGCTGGTGGCCCTCCTCACGACGCAGAGTGATGAAGTCGGAGGTGGTGTGCTGGGGATCGGCGTCCACCAACAGCGTACGCTTCTGTTGATAGGCCGACCATACCGCCAGATTGAAGGCGATAGTACTTTTTCCCGTCCCACCTTTGAGGTTCCCTACCAGAATGATCATGGGTGCCGCATTCTCCTTGTTTTAATTTGCAATCCGCGTGGTTGTCCTGCTGTTCGGATCAACCCGGACAGGCATCATCGCCTATCAGGGTTATTTTTTGATGAAGATCGATAAATTTTTTAAGTTGAGCTATCCCGACCAGCAATGGTGCGTAATTGATAGTATCGCGTTCGATGGGCATGGTTGCCGATATAGAAAGGTGCGACTGCTTCCATTGGCGTAGGAGTGATCATAAAAGGTAACCTGTGGTCTGTTGGACAAATCGAATCGGTCTGCAAGGACAAATAATTGTCCATCGAAAAGGGTTTACCTGGTATCCGATTCATAATCCTGGCTTGCCGTTGCGAGAGTTCCGGGCTAAGTGAAATGATGAAACGTCGCAGTTGCAGCAGATTGGAAAGGTAATCAACGATTTGTCGCAGAGTATAAACCCTTGGTCCACAAAGGTCATAACGCTGACCATGACTTGAGGGGTCTTTTAATGCTCCACCAGGGCCGCCACCACGTCGTCGACATACACTGGCGCAAGGCGGGCTTCGCTACATGCGAGTGGCACCACGGGTAAAAAACGTAACAATAAGGCAAAACGGCTGAGAAAACTGTCTCCGTGGCCAAAGATAACCGAGGGACGAAAACTGGTAACGGCTGATCTGCCCCCGCTGCGGCATGTATCAGGTTCTCGCCTTCACCTTTGTGCGTAAATAATGACTCAAAGCCGTCGATTCGCCAGCCTTGAGAGCGCTCATATGGAGCAAATGTCCAACGCCCGCTGCCTTGCACGCTGCGGCAACGGTGCCTGGCAATTCAACATGAATCCGACGAAAGCCACTCCCATCAAAGCCGGACTCATTCAGAATCCCGACTAAATTGATGACCGCGCTCATTCCGGCGAAGCGCTCACGCAATTGTCGCTCATCGTGAATATCCGTTTCCATCACATCTACTTCTCTGGAAAGCAGATCGCGATGGCGATGGGGGTGGCGACTTAGTATTCGTACCTGATAACCCTGTTTTGTCAGAGAGATGGTCAAGTGCCGACCTAAAAAGCCGGTACCACCTAAACGCATATTGTTTCGATCTTCATAAGTCCTCGGCGTGGAAACACCTCGATCCCGTAGGATCGATGGGAGGAAAAGCTGCCTTTGGTATTGGAACCAAGGGCTAGCCCAAATTAGATGCCGGTCTTTCCCGGTGGTCAGCTCTTACGCGGCCCAAGTGACTGAAGCCTTTCGGTTTCAGCTGCTTCCTAAAATGTGCATATAAGTGTTTATGTGCGAAAATTAAAGATAATTCGCTCTCCGTTGATAGATATTTGGACCTGCAACTGGAGTCGAGGTTGGGCAGTCTCAACCGGAGACTGACCTTTGACCAAAATTTTCCGCAAGCTTGCGCCGATTTCACGATACAGTTCGCCGCAATGCAACAGAATTAGTCAATTTTGAGACTTGTTTTCACCAAATGCCCGCGAGAGCCACCGCAGCTTTAGCCGGGCAGGGAGGAAAGCGGGCGGTTTTCAGAATTAGGAGCCGGTCTTTCCCGGCTGTCAGCCGTAGGCAACTCGGCTTGCGCCGGTTATGTTTGCTCGCCATGTTTTCAGCAGCTCTGTTCGGCTAACCGCACTTCCTTAACCCCGTTAAAGATGTTTAACGATTAGCGACAGAGCTACGGACTGGCACGCATTCCCAGGTGTCATGACTCCAAAAACGTAGTCCGATACTTTGGACTTAGGCTGGTCAAGTTCGAACTTGTGAATTTGACTTCACAAGCCCCCCTTTAGGCGTGGGGTTCCTGACCAACTTCGCGCTTGCGGGCGGGTAGTTGACGACCGTAGTGACTACCTCAGCGAGTTGGAGGGCCAACGTTTTCACCTGAACCGCGTCACTACCTTCCACCATTACGCGCACCAATGGCTCGGTACCGGAAAGACGCAGCAACACGCGACCCTTATCTGCCAGAGATTTTTCCGCCGCAGTGACTGCATTTTTTATCTGGGGCAGGGAAATAACATCCATGTGTTGCGTAAGCGGAACATTAATCATGTATTGTGGGTACTTACGCATCCCTTGTTTCAAATCGTGCAGAGAACGTCCTGCTTGAACCATGGCCGCCAGAATTTGGAGCGCGGAAATAATGCCATCCCCAGTGGTCGTGTAATCCAGGCAAATAATGTGGCCGGACGATTCCTCCAAGAACCCATCCACCCTGCCGTAACATGTCTAGTACATGGCGATCCCCAACCGGAGCACGTTTGAGGATCAGACCAAGCTCGGCGAGCGCGTGTTCGAGGCCCAAATTGCTCATGACCGTCCCGACCACGGTCCCACCAGTTTCGCGGAGTTGATATTGGCGTGCAATGATATAAAGCAGTTCATCGCCATCCAGCAACTCGCCCATGTGATCAACCATGATGACCCGATCTCCATCCCCGTCCAAGGCAATTCCCACGTCCGCATCATGCTCTTGTACCAATTGCTGGACATGCTCGATGCGGGAGCCACAACCGGCGTTAATATTGAGACCGTCGGGTTTGATCCCGGTCGAGACTACGCATGCGCCTAATTCCTGAAAAACACTCGGAGCGATTTTGTAGGTAGCACCATTGGCGCAGTCAACCACCAATTTAAAACCATTAAAATCAATGCTGTTTGGAATCGTGCCTTGCAAAATTCAATGTAGCGCCCACCGGCATCAAGAATGCGTTCGGCCTTACCCAGATCGGCTGAATCCACTGTCACCATCGGATGTTCGAGCATGGCCTCAATCTCAAGCTCGATATTGTCGGGTAATTTGGTCCCTTGCGCGGAAAAAAACTTTATCCCATTATCATAATATGGATTGTGTGAGGCACTGATGACGATCCCCGCCCGCGCATGGAGGGTGCGGGTCAGATAGGCAATGGCTGGAGTCGGCATTGGTCCCAACAGCCGAATATCGACCCCCGCGGCGGAGAGTCCTGCTTGTAGGGCTGACTCGAACATGTAGCCGGAGATGCGTGTGTCCTTACCGATGAGGACATTGCTGCCATGACCTCGCGCCAATACCCGCCCAACAGCCCAACCAAGTTTGAGGACAAAGTCGGCAGTGATGGGAGGTCGCCCGACCTTACCGCGGATACCGTCAGTACCAAAGTATGTCTTCTTCACAAGCGATCTCTCTCGTTTTTGGCCATGGCAAACAAGGTTATAAATAAAAATTATTTAATGATTTTTCTTTTATGTCAAAAATACTCGGTTGTACAATCGCGCCCTTCTTATTTATAACCGTTTTAGCGGCCCCGGGCTAACCCCTCCTGCCGAAATGACGAAAGGGTTGCCGGATACTTGTTCTAACTAATTGATCTGACTATTGTGATAAAGAGGGGATAAGATTTTTATGAAAGCGCGGGTGAAATGGGTGGAGCAGGGGACCTTCGTC
>CAUYUB010000159.1:0-4024 GCA_963575685.1 Gammaproteobacteria bacterium
CTGCGATAACCATCGCCCAGACCGTACCAACATCGAAATCGGACCAGATCATGGCAACCCTGGCCGGTGGTGCAACGCTCACTACCGATGCTGCCGCTTTGTTGACGGCATTGTTTGCCGGGGCCCCACCCGAGGCGGCATGGTTGGCTGTTGCTGAGGCCTCAACCGTATCGAAGGCGCTGACTGGAGCCCAATCGGTGCCGCTGTCGCCAACGAATCAGGTCATCAGCACACTGGCAACGTCAGGACCCGCGTCATCCACAGAACCAAAACCAGGAACAAAATAGAAAAAGAGAAAAGAAGAAAAGAAAAATCAAAATAATTTTAAAAGATTTCTTTTTTTATGCAAAAAGCCACCCCGTGGAGAATTAGATGATTGTTACGATAAGACGCCTATTTGCCAAGCTTGCGGAATTATCCAAACCCAAGCTATTTTGGGTAATTCTCCTGGCGACAGGCTTGATTGCGACCATCGCCACCTTGCTCGTCAACGTGTTGGTGCTCGACAACACCAAAGTGCCACCACTGCGTCTCGCGCTGGTAGCACCGTTAAGCGGTGAAGAGACCGCCCTGGGCCGCGCCATCCGCGAGGGGGTGGAACTCAAAATAGCCGATGTCAACCGAGCGGGGGGGATTGGCGGACGTAAGATTTCGGTGGTTACCTTTGATGACGGTAACCAACCCGATCGTGCTCGGACCGCCGCCGCTGAGGCGGTTGCTTCCGGCGCCATCGCTGTGATCGGCCATACCAATCTGTCCACACTAACTTCGGCAGAACCGGTTTATGCCGATCATAAATTGGGTGTGATTACCCTGGCTGCCGACCAAACGCAACGTTCTGCGTCGGATAGATCTGCGGGGAGCCGCCTTCTGGTCGCAGAAGACTACGAAATACGTTTTTTGGCTAATTACGTGCGTAATGTCGTTGGTGAAAAAACAGTACATATCCTGTATGAGGATTCCTCTCGTGGTGAAGCCCTTGCCAATGCCTTCGATGAAACCATGCAGCGTTTCGGTACGAAGGTCCTCTATCGCTGGGCGCTAACACCGGGAAGTCCTACCGCTACGGCTCAGGTTGTGGCGGCGGCCCGCCAACTTACCGAAGGGAAACTGCCTGGGACGATTCTAATTATCGCCGACCCCGCTGCCAGTGCCCACGCTGTAGTTGGTTTACGCATGAACGGTGTGCGTAATCCCATCGCTGGGACTCGTAGCTTTGCCACCGATTCGTTCGCAGAGACATTGAAAAAGGAGTGGAGCGGGGCCACGTCGGTGGAGTCTGCCTTAAACGGCAGTTTGCTCACCGTTCCAATGCTGTTTGACGTCGCTGGTGAGACCGCCCAAAACTTTCGAACTGAATTTATTACCAAGTTCAAACACGCCCCGGACTGGATTGCTGCTTATGCGAACGATGCTGCGCAGGTTATGGTGAATGGCCTGCAGTCGGGCAGTAGCGCCGGCAATAGGACGGACGATGCCTTGCGTGCCCAACTCTTCCAGCAATTGTCCGAGGCGCAATCTTTGTCGCCGACCTCGCCGCAAGCTGTACGCATGGCGAATGACGGCGTCAGCGGTCCGATCCTCCTCAACGCCCGTGGTCGCGATATCCGCCCACCATTGATTGGGACCTATGATGGGATCGACCTTATTTCCACGATGACCCAATTGGTCCCAATTCGTGAAGAGGGTATTGGTAATCTTCTCCAGCAGTTCATTGAGGGGCGTGCCCTCTATGTCAACGACCGGTTTATGTATCGTACCAATGTCGTTTATACCGGGATTCAGCCTGCCAATATTACTTCCTTTAATGAAAAAGAGAGGACGGTCGAGGGTGAGTTTTTAATCTGGTTCCGCTGGCGTGGTGATTTTGAGCCCCAAGATATCGTATTTACCAACGCTGCAACGCCGATCCAACTTAAAGAGCCGGAACACGAAGAAAAGACAAAAGACATTACCTATCGAATCTATCGCGTCGAAGGTAAGTTTTTTATGAATTTCTCAGGAACCCCGCGGGCCTTTGATACGGAACTTATCGGCATCACCTTCCATCATCGTTTATTGAGTCGCCACAATCTCATGTATGTCACCGATGTGCTTGGCATGGGCATGACTCGTAATACGACCCTACAAGGGATTCTGAAGGAAGCGAATACCACTGGTGCCACCATCAAAGAGAAAGAGGGTGGGATCTTGGATGTGTTGGTCCAACAACTCCGTTCCGTTGGTAGGTTTCTGTATTCCGACAGCAACCTATCTGACCCGTTAATTGATCTGATCAGTCACACCAACGTGTTGGCTGGGGCGCCGGGCTGGGTTATCGACAAGGCATGGATTTCTCAGGATATTACACCGCGTAGTTCGCAAGGCGACCCGAACTATGTCGGGTTCGGGCGGCCAGTCCCTGACTTTTCTAAGGTTGAACTGGGAATTATCCTCAAGCCTGATCTAATCCGGGCGCGTGATATCATTCCCAGCCAATATTTTTGGTACCTCGCCATCTTTTCTGGACTCGGTTCCCTACTTGCGTTTGCGCTCGACAAAAAACACGGGAAACAATTCTGGCGGGTCCAGACCTTCGTCCTACGCCTCATTTTCTGGCCATTGTTGCTGATCTCGTTGGGGAATCTGGCGCTTGATGATGCGTTGCGTTACGCTACCCCTGGCGTGGTCAGTAATATCTGGACTATTTACAGTATAATTAATTGGCTTATGCCGGCGTTGTTGCTGGTGATTGCTGTCGATCGTTTTATCTGGATGTCGCTGGAGCGGCGGACCCAGCGTAAAATCCCCGACATTGTTCGTCTTCTGACGGCCTCCGTAATTTTCCTCTTTGCACTTTTCGGGATTGTGGCGAACGTCTTCAATCAAACCCTGACCAGCCTATTGGCCACAACCGGGTTGAGTGCCATGATCATTGGTCTCGCCATCAAGGCCAATATTGCAAACGTCTTCTCGGGAATTATTCTCAATATCGAGAAACCGTTTACGATTGGTGACAAAATTATGTTTACTGTTTATAGAGGAAAGGAGATTAAAGGCAAAGTTCTTGATATTACCTGGCGCACCACTCGGATCGAACACGAATTGGGCCACATCGTGAGCGTACCCAATGGGAAAATCTCCGAGACCGAGATCCATAACTTATCGGTTACCGGCTCCGGCTTCCTGTGTGACTTGTTGGTATATGTCGATCCACAATGGAACCAAGAACAGATAATGCCTCTGCTCAAATTGGCAATTACCGACAATCCCCATATTATGAATCGGGCAGGAGTCCCTCCCTTTTCGGTGGTACTGCTCGGTTTGCGCAATGTGGGAGATTCGTGGCGTGCCCTCTATCGGGTGCGGATCTACGTCAAGGGCAGCCCTGACGGAAAACCGGTATGTACCAAAGCAGGCGATCTGTTTTGGAAACGTTTACTGAAGAACTTTCAGGAGGCGGGGCTTACTTGGAATCAACCACCGTTGCTGGTCACCGATAAAAACTGTGATTCGAGAGCAGACCCAAAAAATTAAGGTTTTTTGGGAGCTTGCGGGGTGCAATCCGCCGAGCGCGCCCTGGCTCCCACGCAATTTTTCGCCTGCCCTGCAACGAGGATCAGAAAAGTTTCGTGATGGGAAAAGAAAAATACGAATCCCTATTACGTGGCATTATCAATAATATTGCATCCTTTTACGGTAATACGGTAACCGGGATACGAAAAAATACTTCGACCGTGATAGCGGATAGCGGATAGCGGAGCTTAAGGCGATTTCTACTAACCTGCGCGTTGGTTAGGGGACAGGTGCTAAATGGCACCCTCCCGACCCCTGGCCTCCGATTTTCCTCCCCTTGCTTACAATACGTCAACCAATTGATATTGCTTGGTTTGTGTTCCAAGTTTGTTGCGAGCTGGCAGGGGAGCGGCAAAGCGCCATTAGCATCTGTCCCCTAACCGTCGGGTAGCAGGACCGCATTACTACGGTCCCGCCCCCTAAGATACCGTCTTGCTTGTCAATAGGAAGAGAGAATATTTTTCGAATT
>CAUYUB010000160.1:0-4023 GCA_963575685.1 Gammaproteobacteria bacterium
TCCTGGGCCAGGTGATTAATTCTGTACTCGGCTGCATACGTTCCCATTAGATTCTCCAATGCCCGCGCCCCATTGCGCGGGCGGTGTGTGGTGGGTAGATTACTTTCGCAATTCCCACGAGATACGGAAGTGGGACGCGACGCGTAAACTCATAGCGGCAAACAGGCGGTCATACGTTGCGCCGGGTAGGGAATTATGTAGGACCTGCTCGATCACAAACGCCTGACCTTCTGTAAATCCGTCCTGTTTTTCCAGCGTTTCAAATGCAGGTAACGCGGCGTGAATAAGAATAGTTACCGATTCAATTGCCTGGTCCCCGACGGGTTGAGCCTTGCAAATCTCGATTACGCTCATGATAAAAGTCCTACCAGGATATAGCAGGCGTCAAGCTGCATCTGTGCGTTATCCGACAGCGGCGCTTTGGCGCGGGCATCCTCGCGGGTATCAATGATCTTGCGGATTTCATCAAGCGGCAGGTCAACCATTTTTTTACCGGAGCGGCTCTGAAAAGTGGCGGCTGTTTCATAGGTGACTTTCGCTTCAGTGGGCCACAATTCCTTGACCGTTTTGGGTGCGGGTTCCGCTGGAACAAATTCGCCGTCCGTTGACCCTTCCGGTTCGGCCATTTCCTCAACTTCTTCCGGGTCGTCATATTCTTCGATGTTCTCGGATTCTTCCGCGTCTTGCTGGTTTTCCGGCTCAGGCAACAGGGCCAGACCGTTTCCTGGAAGCGCCAGATGTTTCATCTGGGTAAGCATTTTCTTGACCCAGTTAGGATCTGCTTCAATGGACAGCATCCATTTTGTCATACGTTTGCGCGTTCCGTCCTCATTCGGGATGCTGATTTTTTTCGGGCGGCGGCGCAGGACCAGCGGAATACCGGCCAACCGGCCACCATTCAGGGCCTTGATACCCTCGAGCTGCTCGGAGATATTGCGGATGTCGTGAAAACTTCCTGTGTGTACGGTCAGGTAGGCCAGGGATTGTAATTCGGGAATAACGATCTTCAGCCGGCCAACCGTGCGCATTTTGACAAGTTCCGTCTTTCCTCGGCTGTTGGTGTACTCGGCCACAACCTCTTTGTGTGGGGTGCGCGGTT
Source organism: Gammaproteobacteria bacterium (assembly GCA_963575685.1). GTDB lineage: Bacteria > Pseudomonadota > Gammaproteobacteria > CAIRSR01 > CAIRSR01 > CAUYTW01. Next base: position 1,100 of record CAUYUB010000160.1, read on the forward strand.
CGCTGTTTTGAACGATCAACCGGCCAGTTTTGTAATCGGCCAGGTACAGGAAGATTTCACCATCACTGCGGGCAATCATGCGGCCTGCGACGTAAGCCTCATACCAGCAATCCCAGCAGCGTTCGATCTCGTTGAAAGGCAGCAGGATATTGATTTCGGTTGGCTGCGAGCCATATTTGGAAGAGAACAGCGCGGCGCGTTTTTCTTCCTGTTCGTCAAATTGTACGACGAAATAAGGAACTTCCTTGGGGTATTCGACGCCGCTGGCATTTTTTGCTTTGATGCCCTTGCGGATATTCCCGATCTCTGGGAAGGATAAACCACGATCTGATAAACCCTTGATAGGCATTGCGTCCTCCTAAAACCCTAAAGCCTTGAGTGCTTCGTCTTGTGTTTTGGTGCGCGTCAGAGCTGGCAACCCCAGTGCTTCACCGACATTGCGCTGCGCGTCCAGAAGATCATAAAAACTTTCTCCGCGCCGCTGTTCTGCATAATGACGGGTTACATAGCCATTACCGTCACAGTCTGGATTATCGCATTTGACGAGATAACCCCGGTGATCGGGCGCGTCGAAGATTACCAACAGACCCCAACAACGAGCGCAGACATAATCGCGTTTTGTGCGGAGGGCCAGCGGGTAATCCATTGCGTCACTCATTTTTTCCTCGTTATGATAACCAATTGAGTTTGGTGATTTTCACGCTGTCCGGGTGCTCCGGGTCAACCATCGATTTTGCCTGGTCGATAGCCGATTCCTGGATTGCGTGACTGCTGGTGGAATCTGTGCAGACTGTCAGGTTCTGGATAAATCCGATCCTGTGTCCGTGGCGATATAGTACCGAAAATTCGTACTGGAAGAAGTCTGACGTAATCATTTCAATTCCTCTCGGATAATCGGCTTTGCAATCGTTTTGCCGTGGAAAATGGCGCGTCCCATGCGGTAGGCTTTTTCCTCTGCTTCCCGCTGGGCCGTTTCGGGCTGGCAATCATCTTGCAGGTCAATGTCAATCGGAAAGGTTACGGGCTGCGTGCCGTCAATGGGACTGATGGTGGCATAGAATTTGTAGATCATGTCAGTCTCTCAGCAGGTCGAGCTGGTCATGGTACAGCGTCAGGATGCTGTCTTCATCGCTGACTTTTTCCATCGGGAAGGCCATCATGTCAACCCAGACCCAAAGTTCATCAGACTTTTCAGCGGACCACGTGCGAACATCGGTCAATTCATCTTTGGCCGAAATCGCCCACTCGGAGCCGATGAACCCGGAGCCGCCCTTGTATGTCTGGGCGATAGGTTCGGAAAGGATTGAGTGAACCAGGGCTGTGCCGTCTGATTCCGTGTTGATAACCTCTACTGCGTGATTGTGGTATATGGCTGTAATCATGTCATCCCCCTACTTGAGCATATTGACGATCTGGGCCAGCAGAGCCTGACCGCTCGGAACGAAAACGAAGTAGATAAACGTTCCGAGCATACCCCCGGCGATAGCATCCATCAGGCTAACCACTGCGCTGCCGGTGGGGGTTTCGTCGTCTCGGACGGTCTGGTGCATCTCAATTGCTCCGTCATCGGGTGAAAAGGTTGTGATTTCGTTCATGGATTTATGCCTCCAAACAAACAACTTCATATACTGGCACGTTTTTGGTTTCGGTGCGCAGAAGTTTCAACTTACAAGACGAACCGTCTATCTGGGGGCGGTAATAAATCTGAATTCCACAACCGTCCTTGGTCCATTCCTGAGACAAAACGCCATCATCAGTGAATTGCTGTTCGTAATGTTTAACCCAGCCCTGAGCGGCCAGCGTTTCGGCGTTTTCGTGGATTAGGCGGTTATTGCGCGGAAAGCTGAAACAAGCCTCTTTGTCCAGTAACAGGCTAGATATTTTCCACGGGATTCCATCGAGCGCCGCGTCAAGTTTTTGCAGCCCTTCAATTCTTCGTTCAATCAATTCGTTCATGGATTTATGCCTCCCCTACATCTGATTATTTACTGCAATTATCTTGCTCTATGCAATAATTATACACGGTTATACAGAAAAGTCAACAGGCAAAATAAAAAGACCCCCGTTGTTTTGGGGATCTTTCGGAGGGGGAAGCCTTCCACTACCGGGCGAGAATATAGGCCACGGCAGCTAGAAGCAATCCTATAACTATACCGATAACAAACTGGGGGGTTGGGGTGGCGGCGTACAGGATACCGCCCAAAGCAGCAAGAACCACGATGGTAACAATAACAAGTTTGATTCTCTTTTTCATCCCCGCCAGTAAATCGAGCAAGTTAAATTTCAGCGGCTGCTGATACCGCAATTTTACTATATTATCAATATCCGCGTCTATCTGCTCGTCGGTAATAGTTGAATATTGCATGATCTCCCCTCCCTGGGTCTATATGGATGTACAAATTTACTTCGGTGGTGTTATCAGTTTACCCAGGCCTAGTGACACTTAACTGACAATCAACCGACGGCCTTTTCTCTTTCGTCTAATTTTACCGTAAAATCTTGTTTTATGTTTTCGCTCAATCCTCCCCACTTCGCCAGCACATGAATAATACGCGGATCGCCCAGCGCGTCCATCTGGTCAAAAATTTGGACCGGGGTTACATCGTGGGTGCGCCGTACCAATTTCAGCAAATTTTCAAGATCGGGCGGGTTGACGCAGTTAGTCCACCGGCTCCAATTTTCTTTTGGAATTCTTAGTTTATCCCATGCGAATTCCCCTTCTGTGGGCTTTGGCATCCCGTCCTCTACCTGCTCGTCGGCATAGGCCAAATACAATTTTATGAGATATTTAGAAAATGCCCTCATCTGTTCCTGTTTTGTCATAATACTATCCTCCTCCAGAATAGGTTTTATTCATTGTATTATTCTAGCACACAATGTATATAAATTACAATATATTGATGTAAGTAAATTGCCTCTTGCAC
>CAUYUB010000161.1:0-3996 GCA_963575685.1 Gammaproteobacteria bacterium
TCAAACAAGTAACCGTGGAGGCGATCAGTGAAATTCGGCGTCCCTTGATCCTCGCCACCATGACCGTGATCGCCGCGGTATTACCGTTAGCTTTCGTGGCTGGACTGATGGGGCCCTATATGCGTCCGATCCCAATCGGTTCCACCACCGCCATGCTTTTCTCCATACTGGTTTCCTTCACAGTTACCCCCTGGGCCGCCTATCGCGTATTGCGTCAGCATCTCGCCCATGATCACCAATCCCTTCACGATGAAACCGAAAACTGGACCACACGATTCTACCGTCGGATCATGAACCCCTTGATCCGTCGCCCCCTCTTTGGGGGTACTTTTTTGGTCGTTATTACCTTGCTCCTTGTCAATGCGGTGGCGCTAGTGGTGATTGGCGCGGTGAAGGTCAAGATGCTGCCCTTCGACAATAAAAATGAGTTACAAGTTATCATCGATATGGACGAAGGGACGACCCTGGAACGCACGACCAATGTCGCCATGGAACTGGCCAAGGCCTTACGCCACGAACCCGAAATCTTGAATTACCAGGTCTACGCGGGGACCGCCGCGCCTTACAATTTCAACGGGCTGGTGCGTCACTATTTCCTGCGTCATGCTCACAACCTCGCCGATATCCAGGTCAACCTCGTCACCAAGGATAAGCGTAATCAACAGTCTCACGATATCGCCAAACGCATCCGCGAACGCATTACTCCCATCGCCAGGGCGCAAGGAGCCCGCATCAAGGTTGCCGAAATTCCGCCTGGCCCGCCAGTATTGCAAACCATCGTGGCCGAAATTTACGGTCCTGATCATAAAGAACAAATTGAGATTGCCCGACGGATACGTGGCATTCTCCAGGAAACTCCGGTGTGGTTGACGTAGACTGGTATGTGGAGGCCGATCAACCCAAGCTAATCTTCCGTTTTGACCAGGAGAAGGCAGCGAAACATCATATTGGTGCCGAGCAGGTGTCAGGAGTGATACGCATCGCCGAGCATGGTGAACAAGCGGGGCTGTTACACGCTTCCAATGAAAAGGAGGATGTACCAATTCAAATCCGCCTGCCATCGGACAACGTGCAGCCACAACAAATCTTCCGATTCCAATCTGCTCCGGCGAGCATTGCGTAGCCCTGGGCGAACTTACGCACATCGTCCGGGATGTTGGCGAAAAAAGTATCCACCACAAGAACCTGCTCCCCGTGGTCTATGTTACCGGCGATATCGCCGGGGCCGAGGAGAGCCCGGTATACGCCATCTTGAAAATTAACGAAAAAATCGCGCAATATATCCCTGATGGCCGCAGTGCCCCATTGGAAATCTGGAATGTCCGCCAACCCCCCTCCATTCAGATTCCGTCGATGAAATGGGATGGCGAGTGGCACATCACCTATGAAGTCTTCCGCGATCTGGGGGCGGCCTTCGGCGTGGTATTGGTGTTGATCTACATCTTGGTGGTCGCTTGGTTTTCCAGTTTTCGTATTCCGCTCGTGATCATGTGTGCGATTCCGTTCTCCTTGGTGGGCATACTTCCCGCGCACTGGGCCATGGGGGCCTTTTTCACAGCCACCTCCATGATTGGCTTCATCGCCGGCGCGGGGATCGTGGTGCGCAATTCCATCATCCTGGTGGATTTCATCCATTTACGGCTTGCGGAAGGGATGCCCTTGGAGGATGCGGTGGTAGACGCGGGCGCGGTGCGATTCCGCCCAATGATGCTCACGGCCATGGCGGTAGTAGTGGGCGGCAGTGTAATTTTGTTCGATCCTATCTTCCAAGGACTCGCGGTGGCGCTAATCTCTGGTGAGATTGCATCATTACTGCTCTCACGCATGGCAGTGCCCGTTATTTATTATTTTTCCGCACGCAAGGAATACTATACCAAAATGGCAGCAAACCTGCGGTATATAAAATTCGTGACAATATTTGTGCTCTTAATTTGAGTGATTTAATGGTTCGGCCATTATCATGGCCGGATTTTATTGTGATTAAAGTCTGTTTTAGCGAAATTATCCGCTCACGGTGATAATTATAAACCAAACAAAGAGTTTTCCAAAATCTAAAGTAAAGATTCATGAGAATCGATCTAAGTAATAAAACCGTTCTCGTTGTCGATGACATGGGATCAATACGCAACATTATTATCAAATGTTGAATTCCCGGGAATTAATAAAATTGATTTCGCCGCTGATGGGATGAATGCTTACGACGCATGGACAATCGTTCTTATGATATTGTTCTGTGTGATTATAATTTGGGTGATGGGCGCGACGGAATGCAGATCCTTGAAGAAGCTAAACAACGTCATTTAATAGGTCTCACCACGGTATTTGTCATGATTACCGCTGAGTCGAGCATTCCATGGTACTTGGTGCGATGGAGTATCGACCTGATGATTATCTGGTCAAGCCCATTACGCCTCAAATTTTGCAGGAACGCCTCCACGATTAATCGCGCGTAAAGAGATTTTAGTCGATATCGAGCAAGTAATGCGCAAGGGCGACTTGGAAAAAGCCGGGGAAATGACGGCAGCGCAATTGAAGGAGCAGCCGAACCACACGATTGAATTAATGCAAATTCAGGCGGATTTATTGATCCGTTTAGGGCAATTTGAAACCGCAAGTAGTAATTGAAGCCGCCGCTTCTGTCCGCGAAACTTTCGTCAAATTGGGACGTGACGGGTGTATTATTATCTGGGAGACACGAAGCAGCAGCAGCGGCCTTCACTGCCCTGATTGCTGAAAATCATATGTACACCGAGGCCTATGACTGGCTGGCGCGGGTTTATCAAGCCGCTGGAAATTTTCAAGGCGCTAAGGAAACGCTCGCCACTGCTGCGAAAATATCTTCCCGTTCAATTCGACGCGCGCAATTGCTTGGTGAAGTTAGCCTGCGTACCGACGATGCCGCATTGGCAGAACAGGCTTTTCGCAGCGCTGCGCGACTGGCCGTTTTTCCGTTTATAATGATCCCAATGATTCGCACGTTTAGCGCGAGTGCTCATGGAAAGAGGAAATTTAAGGAAGCCAGTCGTATCATTAAGAACGCCTGCAAACAATATCATGGAAATACTAGCGCTACACTAGCGCTTACCATCCTTGAGGCATCGAATTGCCATCAACTTAATTATCCGATAGCGCCAAGCGAATGGTTGAAGAGGCTATTGCTATTTACCAGGATGCCAGGGATACATTACCTGCGGATTTGGCAATTGAATTAGCTAAATTGTGTCATTCCTATGATCGGGATATCCAAGCCGCTGCAATAATTACCCGCATCGTTTTTTATCATATAGAAGATGCAATGATAATGGACCAAGTCAGAAAGTATTTTGTAGCTTGGGCATGGAGCAAACTGGATCTAAATTTATAAACGATCTATGGATGAAAGTGGTTGCTGTGAATAGCGCGGAGTACGTCTCATCCAGGAAGAAAAATTGGAAGAGGCACGGGTACTGCTAGAAAAGGCAGTTGAAGGATATGTCCTTCAACCCTACTACCAATCTTAACGCGGCGCGAGTCCTTTGATGATTATTGAAAAAAGGACGAATTGATAATTTTCTTGAACGCGCTAAACAATACCTGGACGCTGTTTCGACCACGCACTGGGCTAATAACAAATTCCTGCGTCTACGTGGTGCTGGACTAAATATATAATCAAAGCTGCTCATCGGAATAATATACCTGAGTGGTATTTGTCTACTGCTAAGATAATCAAAATAATCTGGAGGCGTGATGAGTGATAACGAGGTGTCTGTTGGGAGTTAATATTGACCATGTGGCTACCTTGCGTCAGGTCAGAGGGACACGCTATCCAGCGCCATTGTTGGCGGCCTAGCCGAGCAGGCAGGGGCTGATGCCATTACTTCGCATCTGCGCGAGGATCGACGCCACATTCAGGATCAGGATGTAGAAATGCTGCGCCAGGTATTGTTGACCCGGATGAACTTGGAGATGGCGGTAACCGACGAAATGGTCGCCTACGCCTGCCGCGTCCAGCCAGCC
>CAUYUB010000162.1:0-3994 GCA_963575685.1 Gammaproteobacteria bacterium
GGTGGACTCATCCACTATCACGGTCAGGACGCCACCCTCATGCTCGATAACCGACGTATTTTCATGGTCCACTATCCCCTCTACGGGCGTGCCCTGGCCCTCACCGGGGACTACGACTTGGTATGTTGCGGCCATGAACATCGTACCTGGATGGAAGAGGTGCCGAACATCCACGGGGGCCGCACTTGGTGCGTGAATCCTGGGACCGTCGGGGGTGTGGGCGCAACCGCCACTTACATGTTAGGAGACTTGGAAACCATGAACTTCCAGATCTTACCGGTACCGCTGGCCTGATGTAGTAGGACATCGCAGCAAAAACTCGGGCCTCGGTAATTCGGATAGTACGTCGAACGCCATATCTCTATTAAGGTTAGGAGTATTGGCGCAGCTGGTTCAAAACTGCTAAAAAATGATATAGTGTTCTCGTCGAAGTTATCATTTTAATAATTACCCCAACATCATGGATAGAGATAACCACTAAATAAAGATTCATGTTGCGAGATTGGCCCCGATGAGACCATCAATATCCATCCGAAAGCTGTTAACCATATTCACCATATCGATTACCTTGTTGCTCGGAATCGGTAATTTCGTCGTTTGGAAGGGAAATAGCGCGGCACTCCAAATTGCGGAAGAGGAAAAGCAACGGCTGTTGGATGCGGTCCTTGCCTTTAAGGATATTCGTTATCATGTGGTACAGATCCAGCAATTTCTCACCGATGCTTCGGTAGTCGGCAAGGAAGATTATAGCGAGTCGCAACAGCAACGCGATGCTGCCAAGATGATGCTGACCCATCTCACCAAATTAATCTCCGATATGCAGGATACCCTTCGCGAGATGGATCGCGCCGTTGATGTTCTCTATACCACCGGGGTGCGTATGGTGAGGGCCTATGTTAACCAAGGACGCGAGGCCGGTAATGCCATTATGAAGGCCCCCGACGATGGTTTCGATACCGTCACCGAAAGTATCGATCATAAACTCGATTATCTGGCGGAAAGTCTTGACTCACAGTTGAATGTGGCTTCCCAAAAGAAACAGCAGACGGTATCTCGGGTATTTCAGAGCAGTGTCCTTTTGGCAGTACTTACCCTCCTGCTCATCGTCATCTCGAATCTTATTCTTTCCCGATTGCTTATGCGGTTGCTCGGCGGCGAACCATCCTATGCGGCCACCATTGCCCACCAAGTAGCGGACGGCGATCTGACCATTGAGGTCACCGACCGCAGCAAATCTTCGAATAGTCTGCTCGACTCCATGCAGCACATGATCCGCCAGCTCCGCCAGGATATGCGCGAAATCGAGCAGGTGAGCAAACAGATCGCCCAATCATCCTACCAGATTACTGAAATCTCCCAACTGATTAAAGACGCCAGCCATGCTGAACAACAACACTCGGGAGAGGTGACTACGGCAACAACCGAGTTGCGTACTGCTTCGGATGCCGTTATGCATCTCGCGGAGACGGCATCCGGTCGAGCGGCTCAGAGTCAGGCCAACACCGAACGGGCGATGCAAGCCGTACAGGGGAATATCATGCAGATGCAGCGGATCACGGAGGAGGTGCGGCGCGCATCCACCAAAATGGAGGAATTGGGTCATGCCAGCGCACGAATTCAGGTGATCACCACCACGATAGCCTCCATTACCGATCAGACCAATTTGCTTGCCCTCAATGCGGCCATTGAGGCTGCCCGTGCCGGCGAGCATGGTCGTGGTTTCTCCGTAGTCGCTGATGAGGTCCGTCTGCTCGCCCAACGGGCTGCCAGCTCCACCGCTGAGATCAACAATATCACCGGCGAACTCAGCAAACTCGTCAAGGAAAACGCGGAAGCTATGCATGGCATCATTCAGCGCACGCAGGAAGGCATGTCTCAATCACACGATACTGGCAAAGTTATTGCGGATATTGCGCAAGATATCACAGAAAACACCGCCACTTCACAGCGTATCTCTGCGGTTAGTGTCGAACAAATGGATAAACTGTCGTATCTGCAAACCCGCCTGGAAAGGTTGTTCAACGTGTTAAGTGAGGGTAATACTAAAATTCACAGTACCAACACCATCAGTCACGATCTTTATCAGGCTACTAGAAAATTATCCGATATGCTTTTGCATTTCCGTTTTGACCGTCATTGGATCAGTCAACCTATTGCCAATGAGCATCGCAAGGTTCCCCGCGCCCCAAATTACCTACTCGTTCATATCAACGCTGGCAACAAACGCTATGAATCGATTACGGCTGACTTCAGTCTCACCGGTATGCGTCTGCGCCTTTCTGATAATTTGCTCGATAAGGGGGCGACATATCCCATGGAGCTGATGGTGCCTTACGAAAATATTGAGAAATATAAGAATCAGACCCCTATAAGGCTAACGGGGAAGATTGTCTGGCATCGCCCGGAGAAAGGGCAACAATATTATGGGGTGGAGTTCGTTAAACCTGATCGGTACCAACAAGTCGAACTTCAACGCTGTTTTGAATTTTTTAACCGTTCGGCACAGTATGTTGGAACCGAGGTGGGTGAGGCTCGTCTCCGCGCTTAAGGCAAGTCCCGGTTAAAGAACTACCAGATCGATCAATGCCGCTACGCGGCGGTTGGTTCCTGGTAGTTTTTTAACCGGGACTTGCCTAATGGCGGGATATCTCTTAGTTGATTGTTGTTTCTTGACAGGCCACCTATGCGCCTCTCCGACGATACCCTCAAGAGCATCAAACGCCTTCAACGCATCGCCGCCGAACTCAAACTTCGTTTCGCACAACGCGATACCGCCGTGGATTTGATAACGCTCGCCTTGGCCTGCCGCGAACATCTGCTCCTCCTGGGTCCCCAGGGTACTGGGAGATCCGAGTTGGTGGCGCGCTTTGCCACCGCAGTCCAGTGCGAAGCGTTTCAATACATACTTACCCACCTTACCGACCCCACCGAATTGTTCGGTCCACCGGATATAGAACAATTCCGTCAAGGGTGCTACCACATCCGTACCGAAGGGATGCTTCCCGAGGCGCGAATTGCCTTCTTGGATGAGATTTTTCATGCTGGCTCCGTGGTCCTCAATACCCTCATCGCCCTGATTCAGGATCGCGTTTTCCATAACGGTGTCGAGCATCAAACGGTCCCGCTTATCTCTCTTTTCGCAGCTTCCCGTCGCCTCCCCGACGATCCCACCTTACGGGCCTTCTCCGATCGCTTTATCCTGCGCCTCACAATGGCGCCGATCCCCGATGTCTCCCTGGGGGAACTGTTGGATAAAGGATGGGCATTGGAGCTGGATCAACGGGAACCGGTTGCAGACGATTCGTCCCTCTCCCACGAACAACTAGACCATCTCTATCATGCACTGCCCGAGGTGGCGGTTGACACGATATCTCCCCTCTATCAAGACCTGTTGCGCCACCTACGTGCCGAAGGGATAGTCTTTTCCGACCGGAGGATGGTTAAAGGTCTCAAGCTGGTACGGGCCGCTGCATTGTTGGGCGGCCGCGATCAAGCCGGTGCCTGCGACCTCTGGCCCCTGGTCCATATTTGGAATGAACCGGAGGAGGAGGCCATCTTACGCGAGGTGATCCAACCCCTCGTAGAGGAAGCGGGCGGCCCCACCCTGGAGGTCCACCGCTCCCTGGAGGACCTGCGCGAAGACCTGGAATTGCTTGCAAGCCGTATCCCAGATCTACGCGGTGATGGAATTTTCACGGCACACCTTGCCGCTCTCAGCCAACTCCGCCGCGAATTAACGCTCCATTATCCGGGGGCCATTGAGCTGTTGGCACGAGTAGAAGCGGAGGTAGGAAGGGTATTGGAAGCCATGACCCCACCCCAGAGTTTTTCCAGGTTATAAAAGGCGCGTACGTGGGGTTGCATGACGTGGACCACGACATCGCCCAGATCTACCAAAACCCATTCCCCGACGCGTTCCCCTTCTACTCCCAGAGGCTGTACACCTTGTTCCTTGGCCTTATGGACCAGATGATTGGCAAGCCCTTTCACCTGG